>JAHBWQ010000148.1 GCA_019636915.1 Nitrospira sp.
AGGTTCTTGAGGGTCTAAATCTGTTTTCAAGACCGGCACGTTCGGCCGCTCCGTCACCCCTCCAAACCAACCTCCGGTTGACCTGGCGACTATGTATCGCATTTTTGCTATGGAGTCTCCGGATAAAACCCCTTTGATGCCGATGGTCTTCCTCGAAGAGATGCGAGTATACATCCAACGTGAGGTTGATGCTACTGTCACCTCACTGCCGGATTCAGGTGGCACTGTTCATAGTTGGCTCACACGTACATCGGCCGACTGTCGCCAAGAGTGACCCAGCCGCGAACGATGCGATACACGAACCAGAATCCCACCAGAGTGATCGGTAGCCACATGAAGAGGAGGCCGATCCCAAAGGTCACGATGATGAAGGCCACGCAGAGGGAGATCCAGAGCAGTCCAAACCAGAACGTTCGAATCTGCCAGCGAAAGTGCGATTCAAGCCAGGTCCCACGAACCTCGCTTCGTTTGATGTAGTTGAGAATCACTGCAATGATCGATGGCCAACCGGTGAGGAATGCGCCGACCACCGAGGCCGTGCCAATGATGCCGGTCAGCAGGCTGAACGCGTGGAGGGCGTAGACGACCTTTGTCCAGGTGACCAGTGAGTCCACGTCTTCGTTCCCTTCGCCCCGTTTTATAGTGAGTCGTGTCTATATCCCCAAACCTACGCTCAGCATACTCACCCTCTTGAGTCTTGCGCAAGGCAACCATGTACTCCGCACGCCTGATGTCGTTTGTATGGGAGGTAGGGAGGTTTGTCGGAGGTAGAGGATATTGAAAAAAGACGATTTCACAAAATGTGCGGCCGAGACGCGCGAGCAATGGTGTATGAGAGAAAGGAGAAGGAAGAAGATGCAAGTCGGAGGAGCGGCTTAGGTCAGGCTTCCGATCAGGTTTCTCGGTAACAACAACATCAGTGATGGACCATTGTGCCCACGTTTCATTCGAGGTCCGGCGCCGTAAACAACGGAATCCTAGCAGGTGCCGGTGGAAATCGCTATCTGGCGTACCTCAGTACTGGTTGTCCGACGATTACGGTCCATGCCAGATCAGGTATGGTGGTTTCTTCATTGCCTCACCTGCGTTGGGATAGAGTCGCAGGGTGTAGCTGTACGCCTGCTCTTGGGCAGTCAGGCACGTGGAAGCCGAGAGACGGTGGTTCGCAATATTGCGGAAGTCTGTGCGATTGTCCGTCTCAATCACAGTATAAACTGAGCAGGAGAAATCGCCTTCCTTCGAGCACTCTGTGCTGATCGCCAGGTAGGATCCATCTGAAAACGTCATGAGTGGCTCTAGGTTGAGACGGCTCATTACAACTCCTTTCGTCTCAAAAAAATGTAGGAACGGGTCAGCCTCTAAGGAGAAGTGCGACCACAGCGGCATGAGTGCGCGGCATCCCGAGCGCACCCTTACCGTTCACTCAAGATGGGTATGGGGCGAGCGTGCTGTACCGTTCATGGTCTTTCTAGCCGAGGTGAGCAAGAGATCGCTGCAGAGACTGGCACATTCATTCAATAGAGTGGTGCCTGCGGACCCCATTGCAATCCTGCGAGGTCAGGATCTTCGCCCTCCTGGGCTGGGCGGTCCGGCTTGTTGGCCTTGCGTTCCGCGCGGCGGGCCTCCTTGTCGCGCTGCTTTTGCTGACGTGCTTTCTCACGGTCTCGCTTCGCCGCTGTAGTTTTGCCTGGTCCTCCGATGATGCCCTCCTTGCGAGCCCGATCTGGTGATGCTCGGCTTGTTACGACGCAGTTTTTCGCTTGCGGGTTGTCCCTGATCGCTTCGTGCCGGGCGCTGAGCGTCCGTCCTGCTGTTGCGAGCGAGAGACCGTATCGGGACTCAATCCCTGACTGGCGGCTGACGCAATTTGGCGACGTAGGTCGTCAATCGAGGGAGCCGATAACGATCCCGTCGGGTCTTGGAGTCCCAACTTCTCCCAACGCACTTTGGTTCGAAGTACGACTCGCCGCCGTTTATTCGGGGATTTTGTTCCCCATGATGTCTTCATGGTCGCTCCATTTCAAATGTTCAGGCTCAACGCGGGGCTCGATGTCCGCCGGACCCTCACCGAGACTTATCTCGGGATGCAGATGCCTTGTCTGTTGCAGCCACAAAGCGATCTTCGGGAAGAGCGGCTCGGAGCCTGTCGGTAAGAGACCGGCGATACAGTTCAGATTCGCGACCGATCAGCACTAATTGGTTGCTGTCGATCAGAATATTCAGATGTTGCTCGGGGACGAGCAATCGTACCCCATCCTCAACTTTGACGCGATACTGCGTTTTCCCATCGGGGTTTCGCTCGGATCCGGAGACGATCTCCGTGAGTCCGTCGATAATGCCTTCGTAGGCTTCGGATCGATGGCGCACTTTCGTGCCATTCGGAATACGGACCCAATTTGCTGTGGGGGCTGGTCGAGTACTGTTCGTTGTGGTCATAAGATGTCCTCTCCGAGTGTGGGCACGCAGTGCGGCTTTTAGGTCTGATACCGAACCTTGTGTCCATGGGGATTGTACATGTCGCTACAATTCTGTCCCTCGCAGGCCGTGGCATCCTCAGGCGGACGTCGACGGCTCACAAGAAAATCTTGCCCAGGAAATTCACTACTGACGATCGCGCGGGCACGGTGTCGGGAGGGATGGGCGCGAGGAGCAAAATTCGTATGGGTGAGTCTACCATACCAAGGCTAGAATTGCGACTGTACAGCAATATCGGTGGTCAGGACGATTCACGGGGGCTCCTTGTCAGTACCGACCCATGGGTGAGGAGGACGGTGAGGGCACAGAGCATGGATCGTAGCGGACAGAGCGGCACGCTTCCTTACAAACGGTGAATGGACATCACGACACGGACGAACTATCACTCTTTGTTGTGGCGGCGTAGGAGGAGAGTCGCGGTTGCCAGAGCCACCCGACACGGAGGTTCTGGCAGAACTCCCGGCAACGACGCCTCATGAGCCCATACCCGCCTGGCTCTCAACCATCGGCACCTCTTAGTTCATGAAGCCGGCGGTCATCAGTGCAAAGGCGACGATCCCGATGAAAAATGCCGCATACAAGAATGCCCATCCTGGCTCAGCTTTTAACTCGTCGAGTAGATGTACATCACGCATGGTGGGCGACCTCCTTGCTTGATAGGTCCAGGGATATGGTTCAAAACGTTTGGACCGTCCTCCGTGTTCGTCTGAATTCTAAAAAACACGATCGTCTTTTCTCCATCGCTCAGAAGATGGAATTCGAGTCTCCATCGATTGGGTGAAGATGGGCCGGCAGAGCGGACAGGTTACTGTGCACGAAGAAATGCGATAATGGCTTCAACGCGCCCATCGACGGATAACTTCTGGTAGATGTGATGCAGATGTGTCTTGACGGTTTCGACGGAGACGCACAAGTGATCGGCAATTTCTTTGTTGCTTCGCCCGGCCGCCGCACAAGTCAGTATTTGACGTTCACGGTCACTGAGTGCAGACAGCCGTAGCGTGTTGTCTTCAGGTGAGGGATGAAGCGTACCCGGCACGTTGTGCACGAAGCGGTCCGGCAGAATCGGCGACAGGGCCGGTTGTCCGTTCGCCGTGGCTCTCAGGATGCGCAGGAAGTCCGTCCAATCGGTATCTTTAAGGATGTATCCGAAGGCACCAGCTCGCATGGCGGTCACGATCCTTGCATCTTCTTCATACCGGGCTAAGAGGAGGACGCGCATCTGGGGTTGGTGCTTGTGGAGGAGGTTGGTGACGAATGCAACATCGAGATCCGGCAGGTCCACATCGAGCAACAGGAGGTCGGGTCGATGTTCATGTGCGAGCCGATAGACCTCATGCGCATCAGACGCCTCAATGACAGCGCTGACGTCACGCTCTCGTTCCAATAGGAGGCGGAGACTCTGTCTGAACAGCCGCTGGGTTTCTGTAAGCAACACACGGATGGATGCGGACGAGACACCCTGAGCAGCATGAGCATCGGCCGTTTTCTCGCGATGGTTCGGCGTAGGACATCCCTCCCTTCATGGTGGGCCACAGAATCCTACAGCTGGAAGGAGCCGCATCAGGCACACAAGCATGCGGCAAGGTCTAGGCACCCCCGCAAGGAGATGATAGAGAGGGGAGGAACGTGTGGGGAAGCGACTGCTACCAGACCCATTGGATGGTTCTGTGCTCCCTGAAACGCACATAGGGACCATCTCCTAGTTCCCTGAGGCGGCATCGTATTCTAATGTACGCTCGGCCTATGATGTCGGTCAAGATTCAACCCTGACGCGGGACGGAAGGCATGACGCGGCTGTTGCATAAAATTTGGAAAAGATTGGCCGGATCCGCTGAGCTCGGTAGCATAGAGCGTCATGAGGTTCTCTCACGTCATACTCTGGGTCTTGCTGGTCGTGCCCTGTCAGGCCATAGCCGGGACGGAATTTGTAGCACGGGTGCTGGCGGTGCATGAAGGTGATCGCGTGATGATTCATTATCAGGGGAGAAACGAGATAGTCTCCCTTCGTGATGTGGACTGTCCCAAGCCGAAACAACCCTATGGGAAGCAAGCGAAGCATGCGGCGGCCGTCTACCTCGCGAACCGTGACGTCGTGGTACGAGACCTGAAGAAGGATCAGCAGGGTCGGATGACGGCCGATATTCTGCTGAATGATGGACGAAACATCGCTCAGGAATTGGTCAAAGAGGGGCTGGCCTGGGTCCTGCTTGGTGAAGTCCGCGATCCAACGCTGAAAGATATGGAAGAGCTAGCCCGAGCCTCCAAACATGGCCTGTGGTCCGAACCCGATCCTGTTCCACCGTGGAAGTGGAAACCCATCAAACCAGCTCGGCGCAATTAGATAGAGCGCAGAAGCCATTCCTCAAGCGAGTAACCAGTCGAGCGATAGTCACACTCCCCATCTTCTGTGGATAACCATGTGAGCAAGTGCTGTTGACAAGGCAAGATGCTACGAATGACGCGAGAATTTATCAAAGTGCCTATTTTATAGGCATCCGCTCTTGATGATATGTACCACAAGGAATAGTGGTCTGGAGGGGCGTTCATGATTTTCTTGCATATTCCTAGAGCAAGCGATTTGTGTTATCCACTTGATTCCGTCGATACCCATGCTATTCCCAATCTGCTGACGGGCTATCCACAGGTTACAAAGTTTTCTGGGGATGACGTTTCCTGCAACAGGAGCGTGGATTCGTTTCTGTCAAGGGGTGACCAGCAGAAAGACGGCTCTATTGAGAACAAAAAAAGTCGGTAGACCGGGCCTCCTGTCCATGTCCCAGTGGGTGAGAGCGAACAGATTTGTATATATCATACTGTGAACCAGAAGGTCAGACGACGGTGGGCAAGATTCCCTACCGTTCATGCAGAGGGTACGAGACCTGAGTGACGGTCTCAGGACGAAGGGCCTTCTGAGGCCACCCCCACGAAGTGGAGGCGTCGCTCTCCGGTGAGATGCTGTGGCTGGATGATGTAGTCACCTGTCATCGACGGAATCCAGATGGATTTGGCCACCTCCATGTTCCCTCCTGTGACCGCCCACGCAACGCCGCCTACAAGCCCGCCGCCGATCGAATAGACCATTTTTGCGGCCCCATAAGGAACGGTGAGCGCCCAGCAGGCGGCTTGCCGCCTGGCTGCCTCGGGGCTGGAGAGAGGAGGGGGATTCGACGAGATGGCGTGCGGTGCACTCAACTCGGGTAGGTCGTCACCACCATGCGCCAAGGCCGATGTCCCGGTCATGATCAGGAGGGTGCAGACAGTCGCTCCAACCAGCAGCATCCGTCCGGTGTGAAACTGTAAATGATTCATGCTCATGGCTGCTCCAGTGATAAGGATTTTTCGGTCTCATGGGGACGAGCTCTCCAGGCGCGGAGTGCGATCAGGGACCAGGATCGCCGCCAGGCTCTGGAACCAGACCTGTTGCTTACGGTTCGTCCTTGGAGGACTCTTCGCTCTGTTTGAGCCAGAGTTCAAGCAGTCTAGTCTCGCGCTCGGACTGCGAAATATGTTCCAACGCGAATGCGCCGGTCAGGCGATCTTCATAAAACGCCCGTTGCTTGGCGTAAGCCTTCTTAAAGGCTTCCGTCTTCAGGGTTTTCCAGTGCGCATCCGGGATGCCGGCCTGGGATCGTAGGAGGTCGATCTCAATGGCCTGGAACGCAAAAACTTTTGCTAACACCTTGATGACCGTGGCATTGGTCAGGAACCTGGGACTCTTGTCAGACATAGCGCATCGCTTCAGTTCTGCCACGGCACACAGGCCTAGACCGGCGACGTTTCTGCATCCTGCTGGCGAACCTGAACCCTCGACCCGTCGAGATGGGTCGAGGGTTTCACGAATGGTTCAACAGCCTGTACAAATTGGAATATCGATGATGTGGAACCGCTCAGTTCCGCACGCCGCTCCACACTTTTGCCGGATCGATCGCCTTATCAGGATTGAGGGTCTTCGCCCTTTCCAGCAAGACATCTGTCCCTTCCGGATACGCCGGATCAGAAATACAACAGTTGTCGACCGGGCAGACGGCGGCACATTGGGGTTCGTCAAAATGGCCGACACATTCCGTACACCGATCATGCGCGATGACGTAAATATTGTCGCCCACGCCTTGGCCGTCACCCACATGGAGTCCCTTCTCTTCCGCGCCGCTGCGCGTTTCGAAGATGGCCTCGTTCGGACATTCCGGTAAGCAAGCGCCGCAGTTGATACATTCCTCGGTAATCAGCAGTGCCATGATCCTGGTCTCCTTATTCGCTAAGATTACACCTGGTGTCGTACGTTCTCTGTATCCGTTTTGATGCGTCGTTCACGAGATCAATGGGAGGTGTATGGTGCACCTTCTCAGGCGCCGCTGTCAATGCGCGGTCGACGGGAAATTCCGGCGCGTGAAGCCATGGGTGCCGATCCCTTGTCGGGCCTCTTGGGGACAGAGAGTGAGAGGCACAGGTTGTGCGGGGATAAGGCTTCGGGACGAGACGTACCGATAAGGGATCATCTCGTGGCTGGCTTCTTTACATGGCAATGGCGTATCGTCGAGCGCGTGGCTACTCCGGAATTCATCAAAACCCTTCGTGCCAAAATCGGGACAGCCCTGTTGCATGTGCCGACCGTGTCGGTCTTGGCCTATGACGACCAAGGACGATTGTTGCTTGTGAAGGATAAGCCGTCAGGCATGTGGGGGGCACCAGGTGGGATCGTCGATCCTCATGAGTTGCCGTCGGATGCGGCAGTGCGGGAAGTGTGGGAGGAGGCGGGGGTCTACGTCGAACTCACCCAGCTCCTCGGCGTCTTTGCGGGGGAACAGTTCTCCGTGCGGTATCCGAACGGCGATCAACTGACAGGGGTGGAGACCGTATTTGCCGCGCGGGTGATCAGCGGCGTGCCGCGAGCTGATCAGGAGGAAACCGCCGACGCAAGATTCTTTCATCCGGGTGAGCTTGCGCAGCCGGCTTGTTATCCTCATTTTCTGGAGATCCACCAGGCTGTGAGCCAACAGCAACGTCACTCCTATTTCAAACCTGCCACCTGGCGTCCTCCGGCAGGAGATTGAAAAAATCCGCCAGCGTTGTTCTCTCCTCCCTTGATACGACTCGGTACCGTGAGCATGTTGAACGGTGATGCGTCGTTCGTATGCGAGGAGGGGATGTGAACAACGAAATACGAACGAGGTCCAAGAGTACGGTCTCCGTCTTGTGAACATCGTGTCTTTTCTCCCGCACATCAACTACGAATGACGAAGGTCTGTGTGAGCTCGACCATAGGTATGGGGCTGGTACGGGGTTGAACTGGAGGCTTGTCGGTTGTATGGTGCAGTCAGTGTGGGCACCTCGGCAGCATGAGGTCTTTGATGGGCCAACCGGCCTACAGCCTTGTTCAAATTCTGGTCGGCGGATGATGCTGTGCGTACTGGAGGGAGCCTCGCTCGCGTTGAGCAGACATTCTGTATAGTATTGGTCCACCTGTTCACAAAGGAGTGTGTCCTATGGCAGAGGTTACGGAGCAGATCACGAAGGCACTCGAACATTTCAAACAGCAGCGCGATGAGCTGCAAGTACAGTTGCATCTCGCGAAAGCAGAGGCGAAGGACGAGTGGGCTCGTCTGGAAACTCAGTGGGACGACATCAAGCCCAAGTTGGAGGCGGCACGGGAGGAAGTGGGGAAAACAGCTGATTCCGTCGGCGATGCGTTGAGCCTGGCGATCGATGAATTGAAAAAGGGATATGAGCGGCTGCGGAGCCGACTCTAGTCGGGATGCTGAAACGGGCCACCAGCGGCGTTCTCGCGTCGCTGGACTGGCTCTTTGAACATCCTGGTGCTCCTTGGTTGCACTCCAATACGGTGACACTTCAAGAGATGCAATGTAGTCGTCCCGTAACTTGCTAATCCACGTGGTACCGGAGGATGCAGCCAGGGGGCGGGTTTCATCTTTCTCCTCTTCTGACCCCTGTGGTGACTCCTCGTGGTTTGGACTTGCGTGGACGTAGGATGAATTCATTGGTGTATCCTCAGTCACCGATCGATCATCGTGTAAAACGTGTATCAGCACGCCTGTTACCGATGTGAACTCTCCCGCCCTCTCATAACACCTCCCGAATCGATCCTCTTCGCAATTCCGCTTGTTTATCCGTAGGTCTTGCCTCAGCCCGAGTCAGTGGGATTGGCTGCCATACGCAGAGCGACACCATCTTCGATCATTGTGCTGTGGTCACGCGAGGGGTCTCTGAGATCTGTAGGCCGCTACGTCGGATATCCCCTTGTTTCTACTTGTACGTATGTGTTACTAAACCGGACACGGACCGGGAGCCGCACGAGAGGTCGGCTAGCGCGTCACTGTTGCCATGGCTTCTTCGAGCGGAAGCAGTGGCCCGCTCTTCCACGCAGAGCGTCGTCGTAAAAGCTTGCACGATCCGACCTCAGTCTATCCGCTCTTCTTGGAGCACGAACCATTCATCGATCACCCCGAGTATGAGTAAGGAGGATCCACGATGCCGAGAGACCTACCGCATCATGAGTTGGTACTGCGCAAGGAAACAATTTGACCCCGGTTGTCAAGAGTGGACGCCATGAAGTGCAGCCTCATGCCGCCGACTGCTGACGGGCCCACTGCTGGGCAAATGCCGCGGGCGAGCAATTTCCCAGTCGGGAATGCCGCCGCTGCCGGTTATAAAACAGCTCGATGTACTCCGTGATCTCGCGCCGAGCCTGCTCACGGGTTTCGTAGCGACGATGATGCACCAGTTCATTCTTCAGCGTCCCCCAGAAACTCTCCATCGGGGCGTTGTCATAGCAGTTCCCCTTCCGACTCATGGACGGAATCAGGCCGAACTCCCGCAGCTGATCCTGATAGTCCTGGGCACAATACTGCGAGCCACGATCGGAGTGGTGGATCAGTCCCGGACGTGGGCGCTTCGCCCACACCGCCGCTCCCAGTGCCTGGCTCACCAACGCCGTCGTCATCCGGGCCCCCATCGCATGCCCGACGACTTCGCAGGTGAACAGAGCCTTGATGCCAGCCAGATACAACCAGCCTTCCGCGGTTGGCACGTACGTGATGTCGGTGACCCAGGTCTCGTTCGGGCGTGTCGCAACAAACGTTTGGGCCAACACATTCTCCGCTACTGGTAGGGCGTGCGTCGAATCCGTGGTGGTCGTGAACCGGCGGACTTGGTGACAGCGCAGGCCCAATTTCTTGCGCAGTCGTTTGATACGCCCAACCCCAGCAGGGAACCCGTCCGCACGCAGTTCGGCGTGCAGCCGTTCCGGCCCATAGGTCTGTCGGGTGCGCACATGGGCGGCCTGGATCGCCACTTCCAGCCGCGCATTCTCCTGCGCGCGTTTTGACGGACGCCGATGCAGCCAGGCATAGTACCCACTTCGAGACACCTCCAGCACCCGGCACAACAGACTCAGCGGATAGTGCGGACGCAGCGTCCTCATCAGCGCGTACCGGGCAGCTGCGCCTTCGCAACGTACGCGGTGGCTTTTTGTAAGATGTCGCGCTCCATCCGCGCCTCAGCGAGTTCCCGTTTGAGTCGGGACAGCTCAGCCTCCAGCTCGGTCACAGGCCGTCGGTTTTCTCCCAGCGTCGCAAGCTGGCCCTGCCGCGCTCGACCCACCCAGCGCTCGAGAGTTCTGCCCGACATGGTGAGGCGTCAGGCGGCCTCTGGAATCGTCACCTGTTGTTCCAAGACCAGCCGCACCGCCTGCTCCCGGAACTCCTTCGTATACTGCTATCGCGGGACCTGTTCCATCTCACACCTCCAGCCCTCTCATTGTAGGTTGAAGGCGTCCACTTTTTCGAGCTTACCTCAGCTGCTGTGGGTCCGAACGTTCCAGACGGTCGAAGAACTCCGCTGCGCACTCCAGGAATGGCTGCGTATCTACAATGAGCAGTGGCTCGTCGAGCGGCATGGGTTTCGCGCACCGGCTCAGGTGCGCCGCGATCTGCTCACGACTCAGGAGGCGGCGTGACAATGCCGAGACCCCATGCAATCAGAACGCTTGACGGCGGCTCACACAAACTCGACGCACACAGTTGCCCCAGGAGCGCCGATCACCGAGCGAGCCGCACAACATCGGGTTGATTATGGCTACAACCGTGTCCAAGAAATCAGGAGCGGTACACTACCGCCTTACCCGACTTCCCAGAGCTTCGTATAAACAGGTCCGGTCGGACGCAGCTGGCTTTTCATCAGCACAACCGGCCCGACCGGCACCGTTCCTAGCGAGACGCTACGGTCATACAGACCACTTTGAGTCAACAGCGGCCCGACCTGTCGTTCTCCGGTTTTAATCCTCGCCACAGTCAGATGCGGACTGAAGGGTTTCTCATCCGAGGCAAACCCGAAAGAGTGGCAGCAGGACTCAATCTCCTGATGCAACTCCACCAACCGCTTAGCTGCTTCACTCTGAAACCACGACTCAGACGGTCCCACCCACAGCACCCGAGGTTTCAGGACATTGGGAAACGCCTGGAGCCGATCGAGAGGAATCTGAATGGTCGGATGAGACTGCCTGATCTTGGCTATCGCTTCACGAAGTGGGTCGATGAGCTGCTTCTCGATCTCGCCGAGAAACCTCACCGTGAGGTGAAACGAATCCCGTTGCCCCCAGGCAATACGGATTTCCTTGGAGAGATGAGGTGCGAGCCATTCCTTGATGTCCTGCTGTACCTGGAAGATCGCCGTTCGGACCTCGTCACTGATCTCGACGGCCAAAAAAGCCCGAATCATGCTTGTCTCCTCTCAAGAAGCCAGCGGCGCAAGAGGTCTAACGCGGCCTGTGAAGAACGCTGTTTAATGACCGAGCGGTCGCCATGAAAGCGACATTCTTTGGTCCTGATCTCACCGGGACCTCCGTCGAGCCCAAGATAGACCAGGCCGACTGGTTTGGTTTCTGTCGCCCCACCAGGTCCGGCAATCCCTGTGACCGACAAGGCTACTGACACCCCGGCCCGTTCACGGATCCCCGTCGCCATGACTTGTGCCACTTCTCGACTGACGGCTCCGTATTGGGCGATAAGATTCGCCGGCACCCCCAACATCTCCGTTTTGGCTCGATTGCTATAGCAGATTGCTCCGCGATCGACATAGACAGACGCT
>JAHBWQ010000149.1 GCA_019636915.1 Nitrospira sp.
CAGTCGTCGAATGCTCAAATATCGAATGGATACACTTGGGATCGGACGACCAGACAATTCAACTAGTAAGGATTCAGAACCTCAACAGCAAGAATGACACACACCCCTACAAGAACGACACAGTTTTACACACATTATAATCATGGATAAGTATTCAATAATTTCAAAAACTTATCTTTATTTCATATATATGGTATACCAATAAACGTGATGCCATATATATTGATTCATGTATAAATTATTGATAAGGAACACTTTTTGCTTATTTTTCCTAGACACTTCTAGTGTAGGCCTGATGACAGCCTCTACCCAACCTTCTACAAGACCGACGGTTCTCATCATTGATGATGAGGTGGGCCCTCGAGACGCATTGAAAGTCGTTCTTAGCCCATTATTCACCATTCACTGTGCCGAAAATGCCAGGATGGCACTTGACCTCCTCCGAAAAGAGTCGTTTGACCTTATTACCCTCGATCAAAAACTGCCTGATTGCCAGGGCCTAGAGCTCCTTCAAGAGATCAAGCTCAATTATCCCGCCATAGAGGTTGTGATTGTGACAGGATACGGCAGCCTGAAATCTGCGATGGAAGGCATTCGCCACGGAGCGGCAGGTTACTTACTAAAGCCGTTTAACGCACACGAACTGACCACACTCATTCAGCAGACGATCGAAAAGAAACGCCGACTAGATTTTCTTCGGCGATATCTCCACAGCTCACCGAAGCTGTGGGGGCCTCCGGAACAGCGGATCCCTGCGTGGGATACTCTCCAAACAGAACACCTCTCATTCTCTCCTGCCCATGAAGCCGTTGTTGCAATGCCCTCGCACGATGATATGAGACTGCTTCCGTTATTCTCCGACATCCTTGAAGCAACCGACCGTCAATTATTGAATCATTCCAGTCGTGTAAGTTTCTATGCCACGTTAATGGCGGCTCGACTCAATTTACCCCTTGCTGACCAAAAGGCCTTGGCACTGGGAGCATTTCTCCATGATATTGGGAAAACGAGCCTTCCTCACTATCAGTTTGCTGAGGATCAAGTCCTCCCATCGCGAGAACCGGTCGTGTGCCCGGAACATCCGGTCAACGGGGCTCGAATGATTGAGTCTCTAGAGCTACCAACCGAGGTCGGACAGATTATTGCCGCTCACCATGAACGATGGGATGGACACGGCTATCCTCAGGGACTTCAGGGTGCAGAGATTCCTCTCCTGGCCCGTATTGTCGGTATGGCACAATTGTTTGACCACTTGACTGCAGATGCTCCAGGACGCTCTCCTCTTTCCGTTGAACAGGCGATTCGACAGATCGCAGACCCATCACTGATGCAATTCGACCCGCAGCTCCTGGAACTGTTCATCGACGTTGTCAAGGAGTCGACCGTCTCGAACCCGGCCATGGCTGCTGTTCCAGCTGCTTAACAGGCTACTGACCAAAGCTGCCGGTGGCGGCCCCACATTGTTCAGGGACTCACCGTACGGTCTGGGCAAAGGCTTGTTGATACAAGCGATGGGTGGGTGAAAAGGCATACGATTCACCCCTTCGCTCGTTTCGGCCTCAGCCTTGCCAGATGGCCTTTTTGGACAACCTGCTGGACAACTAGATCTGGGGCAGCCACCATGAGCTCCGTATCATTTGGGAAAGCGCCGGGGGTTATATTAGCTACTCCTGTGCTCCAGCGATCAATTCCGCAGCTGTTGCTCGTGTCTTTTGAGTCACTCGCTCCCCGCCAAGCATGCGGGCAATTTCGCTCTCCCGGCTAGCACCGGCTAAGGCGCGCACCTTGGCCACAGTCCTCCCCTTGACCTCGGACTTTTCAACGCAGAAATGGTGTTCGGCCTGAGAAGCCACTTGCGGGAGATGGGTGATACACAACACTTGATGATAGTGCCCCAAGGCTCGTAACCGCTTGCCAATCATGGCAGCAACGGCTCCTCCAACCCCAGTATCAATCTCGTCAAAAATGAGTACCGGCACTCGATCTACATCTGCAAGAACAGATTTCAATGCCAACATGACCCGCGAGAGTTCCCCTCCGGAGGCGACACGAGCCATCGGCTTGAGAGGCTCACCACTGTTCGTCGATAACAGAAACTCAACCCGATCGACCCCATCCGGGCCATACTCTTCGCCCGACTCGACCTGAACGAGAAATCTCACGGGCCCCATCTTCAACGCTTCGAGATCTTTTCCGACCTGTCTCGTCAACGACGTGGCAGCTTCCGTGCGCTTTTCCGAAAGTCGACGCGCTACCGTGGCAACAACTCGCTGTTGTTCACGGATCAGACGATCATACTGATCAAGCTCACTGCCCGATCGGCTCAGTCGTTCCAACTCCTCCTTCACCCGACTCTGAGTCTCGAGCACGGCCTCGATCGTCCCTCCGTATTTTTTCTTCATTTTCTGAATGACGGCCAAACGATCCTCGATCATTGCCAATCGTGATGGATCAGCCTCGAGTCCTTCCACATACCTCCGAAGCCCATCCGCAACTTCCTTGAGGAGAACGCGGGATTCTGATACCAGACCCGTTGTCCCTTTCATCTCTGGATCAAGCTGAACCAGTTCTTCTACCGCTCGCTCGATCAACGCCAGACTGGCTAAGACTCCCTGCCCATCCGCCTGCAGTTGTACTTGAGCCTCCGATGCAAGTTCCGCCAGACGATGGGACGACGCCAACCTCTGACGCTCAGCTTGAAGCCCTTCTTCCTCCCCAAGCCGACAGGCTGCTTGATCCAACTCCTGTTGCTGAAAGCTCAACACATCGCGCTGCTGCATCCGCTGGTCGTTTGCGGCAGCCAATTGATCCCGCTTGTGACGGGTCTTGGTCCATTCTTGATGACTCGCCCGATATTGATTTCGTAGCTCTTGCAGACGGCCGAATGCATCCAACACCTCCAGTTGGGCCGCGCTGGAGAGTAACGACTGCTGATCATGTTGGCCATGGATATCGATGAGAGTACCGGCGAACTCTTCCAACGTATGAGCCGGGCTGAGGATTCCGTTCAGATAGACTCGGTTTCGCCCTGATCGAGCGATCGTGCGCCGGATGATGAGTTCTGAATCATTCGGGCCCAGTATCCCTTGAGCCCGCAGACGAGGAAGGATGGAATGTGTTGGCGGTATCTCAAAAACCGCTTCGAGCTGCGCTTCATCCTCACCGAAGCGAACTTGCTCGCTTGAGACGCGCCCGCCAACAAGGAGTTGGACGGCATCGATCAACAGGGACTTTCCCGTCCCGGTCTCTCCGGTCAGTACAGTAAACCCCGAGTCAATTTCCAGACTCAGTCGCTCGATGACAGCAAAATTCGTAATACGCAGCTCAGTGAGCATCGCTGCGAGGAGACGCGTTAGGCAGTCCCAGCATGTTGAGCAAGAAGTGAGTCGATCATTTCCTTGAATTGACGCTTTGGCCGAGCCCCGACTAGCTTCTCAACTGGCTGACCGTTTTTAAAAAAGAGAATCGTGGGGATACTCATCACCTGATACCGACCCGCCACCTCAGGATTCTCATCGGTGTTCAGCTTTCGAACCTTCAATTTCCCAGCATATTCTTTGGCTAATTCGTCGACGATCGGAGCCACCATTTGACAAGGCCCACACCATACGGCCCAAAAATCAACCATTACGAGTTCAGAAGCCTTCATGACTTCTGCATCCCATGTGGAATCTTCTACTTTCAAGGCATCACCAGCCACGTGTTCCCCCTCCTTACAGCGTTAGAAGCAAAGCCCCTATAACAACCGGAACATGGTACCCTACCACGGTTTTTAGAGTCAAATACGGATCAACGTCCGGCTTGAACAGTGGGTTGAGTCCCGTTGGCCTCGGAGACCGGTGGTGGCAATCCATAAGGTCCTCCGGGGGTTGGCCAGGGCAGGCCACGTTCTCCGTACACAAGCGGGTTCAACAGCGTTCGCATGAGGGCAGCTTCCGCATTGCCCACACCGCCGACCCCAGTGAAATTTAACATAAAGCCATACTGCTCCCGATCTGGAAATTTGATGTAATGTAACCCCAATGACCAACATTTGCATGGGTTCTGATATAAGGCAACGACGTCCAGCTCCGGACTTCTACCCTGCTTGACGTCATAATACGCTTTGGCGCCGAATGTCCAACCCCAGGGCGTGCGGACCCCACCACCCAGCGTCACGAATTGAATCTCTTTTGTCGGTGCAAAGACTTCGTTGAAGGAAATGGGATTCCAGATATCCCCTCGCCTCACCCGATTGCCATCCCTCGTATATCGCTGCCCAACTTCGAGATACCAATTGGTTCCCTCCTGAAAACGCAGATCCGTATTGAATTGGCTCACGGTCAGCTGATACGGATCAAAAAACGCGTCCATGGTCACATACCGATTGATGGGAGGGCGCAGCGCCCAGGCTTGGGCCGCCTGACCAAAAATGGGAGTATCTAACTGTGACATCCCGCTCAGGGGAGGAAGATTATTCCCAATCACGGCTCGCATCCAAATGTCAGAGAACTTCTTGCCTTGGATAGGCATCGTAGCCGGCAGGATTGGCTGGGTGAACGAACCGAGAAAAGGAGCAACACCAGGTGTGAACTCACGGGCCAGTGTTTGCGCAGTTCCAACATGATAGCTCTGAGCAACGGTGAGATCCAGCCAGTTGAAAGCCGTCCGTTTACCTGATTCCAACACACGACTGCGAAACATGTAGGTCACGAGATTCTTTTTCGGCAGATCATCGACTTGATCGATTTGTGACAGTTCGGACTGTCTGGTGCTGGGTACATATTCATACGTCACCGTCGGTTCAATAGTGTGTAAGAGACTGCTCCCATCAGCCAGCGAGAAGCGGCGTGTGAGTTTCGATGTCGCATCAACTCCCAACCAAAACGTTTCCCGATGTTGACCGCCTTCTGACTGCGCACCCCTTGTATAATAGACTTCTCGGAACTTCGCCTGCGGACGAATTCCAAGGATATGGCCAAACTGAATCACTTCCGTGGCAATACCGGGAACGAGGTTGAATCGGTTGAGAGCAAACCCGTCTTCTCGGTAAAAATTGACGTAGTTTCCTTCCATGCCGTACAGCACAGGCGAACGAAACAGAGATACATAGGGCAAATTGTATCCGGCTTCGGGAAGGCGCTGGAAGGTGTCTTTACCGCCAGCCTGTAACGGCTGCAAATACAATCCCAAGAGATAGAGACTGCCGTAAGGAAGGCGTTGAGACAGTAAAAGATTCGATTCGGTACTCGGGAGGGCTCGGAGTACGCCGGAATTGCTCAACTGCTGATAAAAGTTTGGGTCGGTGACAAAATTAGCATTGGCGCGCAGTAACAAGGTATCCGTAAGATATTGCGTATGAGTACCCATCACAGTCGCACGTGCCTGTTCGGCATCGCTGGTGTTCCCGGCGACACCGCCAGCATCCGGCAATTGTGTCTGCTGCAAATAACTGAGATACCATTTCCCACGCGAGCGTCGGTCCAATACGTAGCGATACTCAAAATCGGACCCATACCCCAATCGACTGTAGTAGATCGGTGAGATCGTCAGATCTTGGCTCGGGCTGATGGCCCAAAAAAAGTGCCCCTGCACACCCACCCCAAAACGGCTGTTAAATTTTGGAGTGGGAATCAGAAATCCCGTTTGTCGTCTCGCCATCGGATAGGAGAAGGTAGGAAGTGGAATCATGGGCACATCTAAGATGCAGAACCATCCGCTTTTAAAGGCCAGCGTATCACCCATCGTCATGTCCACATCCTTGAACCGAAATCGCCAGGCCGGCACTTCCCCTTCCTGAGCATCGCAGTTGGTAAAGCTGCCGTCTTTCACGCGATAGTGGTATTCGGACAACCGTTGCAGCTGCCGACCCGACACGAACGCATTACGCGAAGGGATGAAGAGCTGCGCATGCGTGGCAATACCAGCCTCGGTATTGACGTTCAGCTCCAATCGCTCGGCTGTGACATCAGCCTGTGCGTCTGTGAGATGAACGTGACCGATGGCGGTAAGAGTCCCGGGCAGCGCTTGAATGGTCGCATGATCGGCCGTCAGCGTGATCCCTCCCTGGCGAATGACGACGGCCCCATTCGCTTCGTAGATTTCCTGCTCTTGTTGATAGTCGATACGTTCGGCTGTGATATCCAGAGGAGCGGCCCCAGAAGAGGATGCGTCGTGTCTCCCCGGCTGGTGATCAGCTGCGGACACAGTCAGTGATGGGAACAGGAGCGTGACGATGATGAGCAGGCCCCCTTGGCGGATCCACGCGAGAGGATCCCCCATGTTAACCGCGAATTGGGGAAAGACCACAGCCACGCACTGACGCTTTGATGTCTCCCAGGAGCATGAGCGATCCTGCGATACAGATGAGATCTTGCGACATCGCCCGACTTCTAGCAAGAGTCAACGCGTCTGTCGGAAGAATCGCCTCTCGTACGGGACCCGACCATTTATCCAACGCTGCACGGAGCTCGTGAACCAGAGCGGATCGCGAGAGAGCCGCTTGAGTCAAGACGATCTCTGAGATCACCGGCAAGAGTGGAGTGATAAATCCACGATGATCTTTGTCCCGCATCATGCCCCAGACGAGGATAATTCGAGAGGCCGGGTGTTGGACGGCATAATCTGCCAAGTACCGAGCGAGTACCTCCGCCGCGGCAGGATTGTGCGCTCCATCCAGTACCACGTGCGGTTCCTCGTCGATCGTTTCCAAGCGTCCTTCCCAAGAGACCGTCCGTACTCCCTCCAGCGCCGCCCCTTCATCTATAGTGATCCCTCGTTGCCCCGCTGTTTCTAGAAGGGCCAACGCACAGGCAGCATTGTCCCATTGATGGCGACCGACCAAGCCACACTCCACCCCCTCGACCACATGCGTGGCCCCTCGATAGACCAGTCGCCCTGAGCGATCACGTTCAAGACTGAATTCTCGACCAAGACGCCAGAGTGGTGCGGTACGATCCTGGGCAATATGGGACAACACCTGTTCTGCCTCTGGTCTCATCCGGCCGACCACAACCGGGACACCAGCTTTAATGATCCCACCTTTCTCAAAGGCAATAGCCTCTTCCGTGTTTCCTAAATACTCCTGATGGTCCATGCCGATCGTTGTGATCGCACAGGCCAGTGGCTGTTTGACCACGTTGGTCGCATCAAACCGTCCTCCCAAGCCGACCTCCAGGACCGCGACATCCACTGCCGACTCCGCAAAATGCAGGAAGGCCAGAGCCGTCGTCATTTCAAAAAACGTCGGATGCAGATCATCCGTCAACACCGCTCGCAATCGTGCCAGTAACGCCTCGACTCGTTCTTCCGTGATCATCAGGCCATTGACACGAATCCGCTCTCGAAAGTCGACAAGATGGGGAGACGTGTAGAGCCCGACTCGTCGGCCGGAGCAGTGCAGGACGGCTGCCGCCATCGAGGCCGTGGATCCCTTCCCATTCGTACCCCCAACATGAAATACCTGAAGCGAATCCTGCGGATTCCCTACCCTATCCAATAAAAGGCGCATCGTCTCCAGACCCAGCTTGATGCCGTGTTTCTGAAGACCATAGAGATATTCAAGGACTGATGAATAGTTCATCAACAACCGGAGGGATACAGAAACCTAAAAATGATTCACGAGGGTACCGACCGTCTCCTTCAGACGCCGACGCTCAACGATCATGTCGATCATGCCGTGTTCAAGCAAAAATTCGGCGCGTTGAAACTGGTCGGGTAATTGCTGCTTAATCGTTTGCTCGATCACACGAGGACCTGCAAACCCGATCAGGGCTTTGGGCTCCGCAATGATGACATCACCTAACATCGCCACACTGGCCGTCACACCGCCGAATGTCGGGTCGGAAAGAATGGAGATAAACGGCAGCTTGGCCTCACCCAGCTTCGCCACGGCGGTCGACGTCTTAGCCATCTGCATCAACGAGAGAATGCCCTCTTGCATCCGAGCCCCGCCTGATGCGGTCACCAAGATCACCGGCAGTTTCAACTCCAACGCACGATCGACCGCGCGGCAGAGTTTTTCACCGACGACCGAACCCATACTCCCACCCATAAAGCTGAAATCGAACACGCACAACACCACACGGCTCCCATTCACCAACCCTTCTCCGATCACCAAGGCATCTTTACGGCCCGTCTTTTCCTGGTGGGCCTTCACACGCTCACGATAGGGTTTGGTGTCCTGAAACACCAAGGGATCCTGTGCTTCCAATCCCGCGTCCCATTCCTTGAACGTACCAAGATCGATGAGCAACCCGATCCGTTCCGTGACGGAAATCGGAAAATGATACTCGCACTTCGGGCAGACCTTGTTGTTGCGATCAACTTCCTTCCTATAGACGATCTCACGGCAATGATTGCATTTAAGCCACATCCCCTCGCTGCCTTTTGAGCGTGGGGGAGGGCTGGAATCGCTGGGTTTCTCTTTCTTAAACCAGGCCATCGTTACCCCCTCGTCTCTGAACCAATGCGCTGAGAAACCACCATGAGACCACGTTTCAACCAGAGATCGCTTCCCATCATGTCGTCTACCCTCATCAAACCGGAAGGATTGTACCGCGTCATCTCACTGCATTCCCGTCGATAAACCTAGCTCCAGTGGCATCCACAGCCCCACTCAAACAGTCGCACAACTTACCTGCCCTAGGCGGCCATGAAGAGCCCCTGTTTGCTCCTGCGCGATTAGCTGACGAGTACACTGATGAGGATAGGCCGCCATTGTAGCAGATCTGTTGGATGGAATCTCATCCGCCCCGAGCATGCATCTCCAAGTGTGGATCTTCACGAAGCCGGTCAATATCGATCAGTTCTCTTGATCGCAACCCGAAACGCTCCAGCGCCTTCCGCTCTTCAGCCCCGCGCTCACGACGAGCCGTCCACACCGATCGAACCAACTCTCGCATCTCTGCGGAACTGGCACCCCGCCGAAGTGGTTTTCGCAGATCCACACCCGACGCAGCGTATAAGCACAAGTACCAAATCCCGTCGGCGGTCACACGACTACGATCACAGTGGACACAGAAGGGCTGCGTCGTCGAGGAAATAATCCCAAAGATCGTCCCATCCGGCAAGCGAAATCGTTGCGCTGGAGCCGCGCCACGCTCCGGAATGGGTATGATCTGGCCGTACCATCGAGCTAAGAGATCGAGAATGCGATCCTGCGACAAGACCTTCTCTGGATTCCATTCATTTGCCCCTCCGACATCCATATACTCGATAAACCGCACCTCAGCCTGGTAGTGCTTGGCAAACTCAATCAACGGAACGAGCTCATCGTCATTGAATCCACGAATCGCCACCGTGTCCAGCTTCAGATTCGGGAATCCCACTCTCCCGACCGATTCAATCCCCTCGACCACACGTGAAAATTCATCCCGCCTGGTCAACTGGCGAAACCGCTCTGGTCGAAGCGTGTCGAGACTGACGGTAACCCGATCAATCCCCGCTTCATAAAGCTCTTGCGCCTGCTCTGCCAAGAGAATGCCATTGGTCGTCAAGGCGACTTCCGTGATCCTGCGATTCTGTCGCAGTAAACGAACGAGCCGCGCCAGATCCTTTCGCAACAGTGGCTCCCCACCTGTCAGTCTGACCTTGTCGACGCCCAAGTCGGTGAAATAGCCGACCAACGTCGCCATCTCTTCAAAGCTTAAGATATCCTCTCGTGGCAACCAGACATACTCAGGCTCCGGCATGCAGTAGCTGCAGCGGAGATTACAGCGATCCGTCACGGACAATCGCAGGCTCCCAAGCGGACGACCGAATGTATCGACCACAGCCGGAAAATCGGCACCGATAGATCCTGAATTCACAGCGTTCCTCTTCCCTCTGAAAACTTTTTACCCCTCTCACCCCTAACGCCTTGCCCAGTCTTAAGGATGTTCCTCGACCCAGACTTCCCCTTCCGACGTATGTTCCAACTTCCAAATCGGCGTGATTTGTTTGAGTTCATCGATGGCCCACCGACAGGCCGTGAACGCATCGGCGCGATGCTCCGCCCCGGCGATGATAAGCACAATATTCTCACCGATCGTGATCTCACCATACCGATGAATAATCAACAACTCGAGAATGTCGAATTCTTTCAGTGCCCGCTCACGAATCTCGCGCAGCGTCTTCTGCGCCATACCCTCATAATGCTCAAACGTAATCCCATCGACATCTCGCCCGCGGGATCGATCGCGAGCAATACCCAAAAACGTGGCAATGCCACCAATCCGTTTCGATCGGCCTCGGACTCGATCGAGTTCTTCATCGAGGGAAAAGTTCTCCCGTTGCACACGGACAAATTGATCGTTGTCGCCTCGTTCACTCCCTGATCCTCCGGCAAATGGCGGCAAGAGCGCGATCTCGTCACCATCACTGATGATCGTGTCCTCGTGCGCAATGTCCTGATTCACCGACACCAACACCTTCTTCTTCTGAATGAGTTCTCCGATAGCGGGATGGCTGATCTCGATTGCACCGACTAAATCCTTGACCAACTGGCCATTCGCCACATTCAACGACAGGGAAGCCTGATTCCCCGCCAGCATTTTCGTCATACCAAATAACGTGATCGTCACCATCATGGCTTCGCCTTAACCTCAGCCTTCCCTGGTATAGGTCCCTGACTTCCCGCCAGACTTTGACAGAAGACAGACCTCACTAAAACTCATTCCCCGATCGACTGCCTTACACATGTCATAAATGGTCAACGCCGCCACCGTCGCGGCCGTCATGGCTTCCATTTCAACTCCCGTCGGTCCCGTCGTCTTGGCCGTGGCCGTAATGGCAATGGAACAGCGGCCTGTTGGATCTGGCTGCGGTTCTTCTTTGAAGACGATATCGACGCTGGTAAGCAAGATGGGATGGCACATGGGAATCAGGTCCGGCGTCTTCTTCGCACCCATGACACCAGCAACCTGAGCGACAGCCAAAACATCGCCCTTGGCGATCTTGCCTCGTTGAATCCTTTCAAGGGTTTCAGGAAGTAAGAAGACTTTGGCTTGAGCAGTGGCTGACCGTTCAGTTTGCTCCTTGGCACTGATGTCGACCATCCTAGCCCGACCAGATTCGTTAAAGTGGGTGAATTCAGCCATTTTATCCGTTGAATCAGTACGTTACAGCTAACCGGTAGCGGGATTATAGGTGCCGCCAGAAATGAAGGTCAAGCCAACGGCAGACGCAATCTATTGCCGAATTCTGTCCTGAAGTGGGCAGCCCATACGACAGATACGCGACAGATCCTTGCAGCGATGAGTCAGACGGGTTACATCGGGCTCACCGTTGTCGACCATAGGCCATGCTGGGGAAATGCCCGCTCGAGGTGAGTGAGCGATTTATGGCGTAGTGTCATTCGTGTCATGCATGATCAGTTGGGTCATTTTTCGGAGCCAAGCCGTGGAGATCCGCTCGATAGAAATGTTAGGCCGCAACTCCAGACCTCTGCACCGCAGTTACGGTAAGGGCTCTGGCCGGATGCGCGTGGCGTCGATGGTGCCTGGGCCGGAGAAGACGATGTTGCCCACAGCATCTTGAATCTCTACCAAAATGGTTCCTTGAAGTTGTTCACCACCGCGGATCAATTGAAACTGATACCGCACC
>JAHBWQ010000015.1 GCA_019636915.1 Nitrospira sp.
CCCGTGATAGTTGTAGCGAGGGGAATACATGGCCATGACCTTGTCGAGGTCGTGGGCCTTGATGGCCTCCTCCGCCTGCTCAAAGGTGCTGAGCACGGCTTTGAGCGTTGGCTGATCGACTTCGATGACTGAACCGGTTGGAGGAACGACGATTTTTGCCTCGGCTGTTCCCATACCCGCCAGGAAGGCGACGGTGACCGTCAGACGGGTGATGGTCCCTGCTGCTGTGCCTCTCAAGATTGTGTTACCTCCTTCTGGTATCGATGCGCTTCGAGAGCATGAGACCAATCTGTTTCATCTCGTCCATGTGACGCGCACAAAATCTTCATCCTTGTCGTAATGCAACTCCAACTCGCCGTGATAGGCGTGCTTCAGAGCTTCGCCGATGCGTCTCGGTAAATGGCTGTCGGTCGTGGAAATAACAAGGCCTTCGGGCGTGGTTTCGATCGACATGATTCGAGACAGAGGGTGTTCATGCTTTTCTGTTTCTTCCGCATTCTTCACCAGACCGATTATTTGATGGTGTTGCTCGTCTTTGAAACTGCCTTTGAGGGTAACGAGGCCCTTAGGGTACTTGTCGCGGATTCTCATGCAAGCCGGGCAGATGATCTCATCAGCGTCCGCTGGTTTCGCGCCCCAGGTCCACCGTCCCTTATGAAACAAGGCCCCGCATTCGGTACAGACCGTCGGTTCCGTGAGTTTTCCACGCAGCTTATAGGTATCGTGCTGATACTCCTGGACGGTCCGATCATGTCGAGCTCCCAGACTCGCCGGTGTCTTGGTTTTCGCGGTCATGCGTGCTCCTTTAGTGTGGCGGTGAGGCCGTTGCAGATGGCGCCCGTTCCTTCCATGCCAACAGCGATTCATCCGCCAAATTTAAATACTCCACCACATCGTGATCGCTGACCTGCGCAAAGTCGATATAGTGATTGCCTACGGCCCAGAACGGTTCTGGTGTAGCCAGGACGACTAGCTCATCCACCTGCCGGCGGGCTTCTTGGATGGTGTCCGGTGGGCCAACCGGAATGGCGCCGATCAAGCGACCTGGCTTGAAATGTCTGATAGATTGGGCGGATGCAAAGAATGTGGACCCGGTCGCGATCCCATCATCCACGAGGATCACGATGCGGTCTGTGAGTGTAGGGAGATGTCGGCCCTGACGATAGAGAGCCTGTCGTCGGGCGATCTCTTGTTGTTGGACACGCACCACATCCTCGATGTCCTTGGGAGAAAACCCATAGGCTGCCATAGCCGAAGGGTTCAGATGGACGGTTCCTGTTTCCCCCACTGCACCCAATGCGAATTCAGAGTTGTCCGGCGCGCCCAGCTTTCGGGTGATGAAGACGTCCAGCGGGAGGTGCAGTCCCAAACTAAGCTGGTATCCAACTGCCACCCCTCCACGAGGGAGTGCCAGAATGAGCGCTGCTGGGTCTTCACGGTACTGGATCAGTCGGTCAACGAGCCGTCGACCGGCCTCTTCACGATTCCTGAACATCTCACAAGCCTTTGTTTGTCCGGTTCAACCAATAAACCTTTCAATCTATGCAAGACCACTCGTTATGCCGATACCGATCAGAAACATCGCCATGAAGATCAGAATCATCATAAGCAGCAGATGATGGTGCAGCTCGCCTTCTTTGTGATCCCAATGGACGTCCCACGGAATCTCAAGGTAACGGGGATGGCGAAACATGGCGTCCTCCTTATCTGAACAAGGCTCAGGTGATGTCACGGTCGAGTCGTCAGCAGTAAAGAATTGTCTCTTAGCCTCAACCTGAGCCTCGCCCTCTCCCTTTACGACACCTTTACTTCGATCGCTTTGGGTTTGGCCTTTTCAGACTTTGGTAAATGGACTTTCAACACGCCGTCCTTGTACTCGGCATTGACCTTGGACCCGTCGGCATCTTCGGGAAGGGTAAAGCTCCGCATGAAACTGCCATAGGCTCGCTCGACGCGGTGATATTTTTTGCCTTTTTCTTCCTTCTCGTATTTTCGCTCGCCACTGATTGCAAGCACATCGTCATGGACATTGATCTTGATCTCTTCCTTCTTCATCTCGGGAAGTTCCGCCTTGATGACGTACTCCTTCTCATCTTCTGAAATATCCACCAACGGCGCCCATTCAGCAACCGAGATGGACTCCTTCTTATCGGTGCCGGCTGGACTTGGTGTACGTCCGAAGTAGCTTGAGAGTCGTTTCTCCATCTCTTCGAGTTCCTTGAAAGGATTCCATCGTGTCGTCGGTTCCCATCGTGTCAACGCGCTCATGACCAATGCCTCCTTGTGAATGATATGGGCTATTGAATCTCCTCTATACCCAGGTCTGTGCATCGACGGTGCCAAAATGGTCGGAAGGGATATCGGCAGACTCTCTCTCAAAAAATACAGGGAGTTTGATCGCTCTGGATGGCAGCCGTAAAAAGGCAAGCAATTGAACTGTGGCATTACGGGGCAGTGGCATCTAAGAGGCTGTCGCCCCTTTCGCCATCCTGGAGAGCGAGATCTCAGAAAAATGAGTGCCCCCTCTGCCGAATCCCTTTCAGTCCGGTGGCTCGGCCATCAGATCGGCACTAAAACTCTGAAGAGCATCGTCACGTGCGCTGCAAGGTTTGCTGGCATCAGGCCCTTCGTCAGTGGCATGGCCGTAACGGCGTCAAAAACTTAGCAGCGCGCGACATTCTGATCCGCAGTCCGTCCATGCGCGGAGTCGCCGAGGAGGTACCAGGCGCCTACAAGGATGTCAGCGAGGTGGTGGACGCGGCGGATGGCGCGAAGCTGACGAAGAGGGTAGCCAGGCCGGAACCGCTCGTGTATGTCAAGGGGTAAAAAGTGCGTGCCTCCTTGATGAGGTAAAGAAGTTGGAGGCTGTTTTCCTGACGAGTCACACGGTCGCTTAATGCCGTGGTGATGACAACGTCCTCAATATGTACGGAAGAGACTGGTACAGAGGGCGACAACCCTGGACGTTCCGATCCTAGGCGTTTTTCTAGTCATGCATGCAAGTATTACTGGAGCCTCACTCATCCAGCTGTTCGGCGGTTTGGTGCTCTTGTTTGGTCTCTGTGATAAGGCCTACAATTGCGACCTCGCTCATGGCACCGAAAGTTACCAAGGAAAATCCACAACAACCACGCGCGCGCGTGCGAAACCTCAGCGCTTCTCCGCGGCATAGTGCCGCATCGTTGTCCGAAGAAGAGCTGTTTACCAAGGCATTCCGTTTGAGTCCCCATCCAATCGGCATCACCGAGCTGGAATCGGGGCGTTGTCTTGAAGTCAACGATGCGTGCCTAGAGATCTTTGGGTTTCGACGCGATGAAGTGGTGGGGCACACGACGTTGATACTGAGGATTTGGCCTGATCCTCAAGAGCGGGTCCGCTTCATCGATCGGCTGAAATCTGAAGGGACGATTCGGAATCTCGAAGTCTCCATGCGGATGAAAAACGGGAACCTGCGCCAGTTTCTCATCTCGACAGAATTGATCGCTCTCAATGGGAAGCAGTGCCTGCTGACCATAGGTAACGACATTACCGAGCGGAAACGGGCGGAAGAGGCATTGCGTCGGAGTGAAGAACGGTGGCAGCTTGCCGCGACAGGGACAACTGATGGGATATGGGACTGGGACGTTGCCGGACATACCGTGTTCTTGTCCGCGCGGTGGAAGCAGTTGCGTGGCTATCGCGAAGAAGAGATCGGGATGGACGAAACGGAATGGTCGTCTCGGATCCATCCGGAAGACCTCTCAAGAGTGTTGGCCACGGTGCAATCCTATTTCAACAAGGAGATCCCGACGTTTGACTGTGAATATCGCACAAGGCGCAAGGACGGAACCTACTTCTGGATCTGCGACCGCGGGGTTGCCGTCTGGGACGAGCAAGGCCGAGTGGTGCGCATGGTGGGATCTGAAACGGATATCACCGAACGCAAGCAGGCCGAGGCGGAGTTGCGGCACAGCGAAGAGCAATTTCGGACGGTCGTGGAGTCGGCTCCGAACGGAATCCTCTTGATGGACGGCGGGGGCCGGATCGTCCTTGTCAATGGGCAGATCGAGCAACAGTTCGGCTATCGCCGAGAAGAACTCATCGGTCACCCTGTCGAAATGCTGCTGCCTGTGGCCTTTCGCGGGGAGCATGCCGCGTTGAGGGAGGCGTATCAAGAGGCTCCGGAAGTCAGAGTGATGGGCCGCGGGCGTGATCTCTATGGGCTGCGCAAGGATGGAAGCGAGCTTCCCATAGAAATTGGTTTGTGTCCGGTCGAGACCATCGCAGGGACGATGGTGCTTGCCTCGGTCGTGGACATTACCGAGCGCAAGCGGGTGGAAGAGGCGCTGGAGCAAAGCCGGGAGGACTTGGACCGAGCCCAAGAGGTCGGACAGATCGGCTGGTGGCGACTCGATACCAGGCGGAACGTCCTCACGTGGTCCGACGAAAACCATCGCATCTTCGGCGTGCCGAAAGGGACGCTGTTGAGCTACGAGAGTTTTCTGGCCATCGTCCATCCCGATGACCGGGAGGATGTGGACAGGCAATGGCAGGCGGGTCTGCGGGGTGAGCCGTACGACATCGAACACCGTATCGTGGTGGAAGGGCAGATCAAATGGGTACGCGAGAAGGCCTATCTGGAATTCGACGAGGCCGGCGCGCTCTTGGGCGGCTTCGGCATCACCGAGGACATCACGCAGCGCAAAGAGGCCGAAGCGGCGTTGCGGGAGAGCGAAAAACGCTTCCGCACTATGGCTCAGGCGGTCCCCAGCTTTCTCTTCGAGACCGATGCGGCGGGCTGGAATGTCTGGACCAGCGAGGGCTGGTGTCGGTTCACCGGGCAGACGCCGGAGCAAGCCGCCGGGCATGGCTGGGCTAATGCGCTGCATCCTGACGATCGAGCGGCAAATATCGATCGTTGGGTGCAATGTATGAAGGATGGCGTACCCTTCGAGGCGCAGCAACGGTTGCGGCGCACGGACGGGACCTATGCATGGGTCATTGCCCGGGCGTTGCCGGTGCGCGACGACCAAGGAACGATCCGTCGTTGGGTCGGGTCGGTCACGAATGTGGATGACATTGTGCTCGCGCGGGAGGCGCTGCGCGAACGCGAAGAACGTTTGCGTTATCACGTGAGCAATGCCGGTCTGGCCGTCATCGAGTGGGACGTGCAATGGCAGGTCACCCGCTGGGAAGGCGAAGCCGAACGGATGTTCGGCTGGACCGCCCAGGAGATGCTTGGCAAGCGACTGCCTGATTTGAAGCTGGTTTATGGCGACGATATCGCCCGCGTGCAGCAGGTGATGGCGCAACTGAGGGACGGCGTCACGCGCACGCTGGTGTCCCACAATCGGAACTACACAAAGAGCGGCGGCGTCATCCATTGCATCTGGCACAACTCCGTGTTGCTGGGCGGCAAGGGCCGCCTGTCTTCCGTGCTGTCGCTGGTGCAGGACAATACGGCACAGGTCGAAGCTGAAGCGGCGCTGCACGAACTCAACCAAACACTTGAGCAGCGCGTCACTGAGCGCACGAGGGCGTTACGAAAAGGCGAGGAGCGGTTTCGCACATTTCTCGGTAATGCGCCGAATGTTACGTTCATGAAGTCCTCTGACGGACGGTATCTGTATGTAAATCGCCGATTTGAGGAGGCGTTCCAACTCGAGCAGAACGAGATAGTCGGCAAGACGGATATGGAGCTGTTCTCGCGAGAACAGGCTGAGCAGTTTCATAACCATGATCGCGCTGTATTCGATGCAGGAAAAGCCGTGGAATTTGAGGAGACGGCGCTCTACGCCGACGGTCGCCATACGAATATCGTCCTCAAGTTTCCCGTGCGAGATGGAGCGGGGCACGTCTACGCGATTGGAGGAATCGTCACCGATATTACCGATCGCAAAAAGATCGAGCTGGCGTTGCAGCAGAACCAGCGGGTCCTCCAAGAACAACGACAAGAACTGCAACGGCTCACCGAACAATTGTTCATGGCTCAGGACAGCGAACGCCAGCGGATCGCGCGCGATCTGCACGATGACTTCAGCCAACGGCTGGCTGCACTGGTGCTCGATGTGGCGGCACTCCAACGGCATCCGCCGCTCTTGCCTGAGGTGCTCGGTAAAGCCTTGGAACCGGTTCGAGCAGAATTGACGCAGCTCTCGAACGATCTCCACACCTTAGCCTATCAGCTGCACCCGTCCTTATTGAAACATGCGGGGCTGCAGGCGGCCATCGAGGACCATATCGATAAGGCGATCGAGCGGACGGGACTCAGTATCACCTTGAAAGCCAACGACCTTCCCGCTTCGATCCCGCTTGATTGGTCCACCTCCCTCTTTCGCGTGCTCCAGGAGAGTCTTCAGAATGTCGTGAAGCATGCGAAGGCCACAGAGGTGTTGGTCAGGCTGAGCGGCTCGTCGAGAGGGATCGGCCTCTCCGTGGCCGACAACGGCAAGGGCTTCGATGTATGCGACAAGAGCGGTCATCAGAAGGGGATAGGGTTGATCAGCATGCAGGAGAGGCTGCGGTTGATGAACGGATTTCTCAACATCCATTCCAGGCCGGCGGATGGGACCAAGGTCTGTGCCTGGATTCCATTCCAGGAGAAGACACCGTGACGCGTCCTCGTATCTTGATGGCGGATGACCATTCGCTCGTGCTGGCCGGCCTCCGAAGACTGGTTGAGGAGGAAGGGGATGTGGTCGGCACCGTCGAGGATGGACGGGCCTTGATCGAGGCAGCGCAAAGGCTGCGGCCGGACCTTATTCTCTTGGACATTTCCATGCCACTGCTCAATGGCCTGGACGCAGCTAGACAACTCACGAAACTGGTGCCGGACAGCAAGATGATTTTCTTGACCATGCATGCCACCCCCACCTATGTGACTGAGGCCTTTAAGGCCGGGGCTGTAGGCTACTTGGTCAAACAGTCCGCGGAGGCGGAGCTCAAGCAGGCCATCCAGGCGGTCCTGAAGGGTCAGCACTATATGACGCCGTCGGTGACTAAGGATACGTTGGGGACGAAGTCCCATCCATCCGAGGGTCCTGTGTGTAAACGGCCTGTGACCACCCTCACCGAGCGTCAGCGGGAAGTATTGCAACTCATCGCGGAGGGGAAAGGCACCAGGGCGATCGCCTCCATGTTGCATATCTCCATCAAGACCGTGGAATTCCATCGGACCAGGATCATGGAGGAGCTGAATCTCCATTCGACTGCTGAGCTCACCAGATATGCCGTCAGTGAGGGCTTGGTGAGTCTCTGAACAGTCCCATCGTTCGTTCGTCGCCTGGTTTGGTCACTCACTCCAGTAATATTTCGTCCCGTATCTAGGATTTGCCTAGTATTCCTCTGCGATTCGTTCACCTACGATGCGCCGCGTGGGATGTGGACTTCACATAGGGGGAGGTGTCCTATGGTATTCGCGGGCATCATTGTGCGTGTGCACCATGCGTTAGAGCAGCTCGGCACCGATTGTTCCATGGAAGAGCTGGTAACCCTCTGTCCGGAACTCACGTGGAACCAAGTGTTCCTCGCGATCGATTACTTGAGTCGAAACGGGCAGATTCACGTGACACTGGATGGCGACAGGACTTATAGGGTGCAAGCCCATCACGCCGACACTTTCTCGGCTTCCTCAGCGGCGCCGGCGCCTTTGTAAACATTCTGAAAATTTCGCTCTGGACTAGGGAATTCCTAGGTCTGCCCAAAGTAGGAATAGTGCTAGAGTTCAGCCTCCACACAGTCTCACGAGAGATGTAGCCGGAGTATCTCGATGGAAAAATGTCAACACGTGTCAAGAGACGAACATTCGACGATCGAGGAAGCGGAGGTGTCTATGGAAGCCCACATGATTCAGGAAACTGGTTGGAGACCCAGTAGCACCACCTCGCACGCGTTCTGCACTCACCAACGGGTCATCGATGACGTCCTGACCAAGGGCGGCAAACGGACCGGCAAGGTTCGATGCCTTGAATGCGGGACCATCTTCGACGATCCCTACATGGGGCTGAGGTGAATGTGACCTGTGTGCGCTGGACCCTTATCTCGCTTGGTGGTGCCTCTCTCAAAGACATCATTTTTTAGAGTTTAGTGTCGTCGTTTCAATTTGGTGACCCTGAATGGCATTCAAACTGTCCCCAAAACCTCCCTGTCGCAAAGCGAAGCGGAGGACTGATGAACCAGAAGGGAGAGAGTCATGAAAGTTATCATTCGTTCTCCAGGTGGCCAGCTTGAAGAAGTGGTTCTTGAATGCCCCGGCTTGACCTGGAACCAGGTCTTCTGTGAGCTGGACCGTATGAGCCGAGCAGGACAAGTCCAACTGACGATGAAAGGTCCTGGCCACTACGCGGTATCACACTCAACATCATGCACCTCCCTCGTATAACGATCAAGGAAGGAGAGAATAGGGTAATGAAGCCACTCGTCGCGGATAAGTCACGCAGGAAGAAGCACTCTGAATCTATTCAAGGTCGGGAGCCGGCTGTGCTCCGGAAGGAATCGATTCATAGCCAACCAGTTTCGCCTCCTGATGATATACAAGCTCGTATCTCCGACCATGCCTATGAACTCTACGCCGAACGTGGCTATCGACAGGGGTATGCGCTCGAGGATTGGCTGGAGGCGGAGCGAGCGATCCGCGGTCCCGAACGCAATGCGTAGCAACGTCTGGCTCGGTTGTGCTGTTTGGGCTATCCAGAATAAGAAGGGAGTGTCCATGAAACAACGAGTGGCTACCATGTTCGGGGTTATCATATTGTTGGTGGTCGGAACCCTCACTGTCGGAGGAACAACCTACAGTGACAGGAAAGAGAAGATCGGCAAAGCTGAGATGGCCGCCGCTGCCAAGGTGACGATTGAGCAGTCTATTAAGACCACATCGGAGAAAGCGTCGAGCAAGATCATCGAAGCCGAACTGGAAAAGGAACATAACAAGCTGGTCTGGGAAGTCGAGGTCGTGATGGTAGAGAACAAGACGATGCAGATGAGCTCTTCCCGTCTTGTCTGAAAAGAGGAGAGCCTGCACCATGGCGAATGGGCATGACTACCGATGAAGTGGACGGTTTGACCCGAAGGCGGTTGATTAGTCGTGGTGCAGTAATTGAAGGACGGCGAGGGATCGTGCCTCGATCTCGTAGGGCTCGCCTCCTTTGATGAGACGGACCTTCTTGGGATGGAAACTACTCGCAGACGTGTCGAGTAAGGGCCGCCAGCGGACACCGCGCTTGTGTGCCGGAAGGGTAAAGGGAAGCGGTGTATGGTGGGCGTTGAGCAGAATCAGGAGCGTATCGTCGATGATGGGCCGGCCCTTTTCATCGGTTTCGGCGATCGCGTCGCCGGCCAGACGCAAAGCAAGTGATTTGGCATACCCGGCGTCCCAGTCTTTATCGGTCATCTCTTTCCCGTCCGGCCGAAACCAGGCCAGATCTTTGACTTCCGATCCGCGAAGGCGTCGGCCTTGAAAAAACCGCCGGCGTCGCAGGACCGGGTGTTCCTTGCGAAAGGCAATCATGCTGCGAACGAAAGTCAGTAGATCGCGCTGAGCCTGGTCCAACGTCCAGTCGTACCAACTGATCTCATTATCTTGGCAGTAGGCGTTGTTGTTGCCTTGTTGCGTCCGACCGATCTCGTCACCTCCGCAGATCATCGGCACACCTTGTGAGAGTAGAAGCAGCACCATGAGGTTCCGCTTTTGGCGCTCGCGGAGTTCGATGACGGCCGGATCGTTCGTCGGGCCTTCCACGTCGCAATTCCAACTGAGATTATCTTCGGTCCCATCACGGTTGTTCTCGAGATTGGCCTCATTGTGTTTCGAGTTGTAGGAGACGAGATCGTGCAACGTGAATCCGTCGTGCGCCGTGACGAAGTTCACGCTGGCAAACGGGCGTCTGCCGCTTCCTTCGTAGAGATCGCTGCTGCCCGTCAGTCGGTAGGCCAGCTCGGCCATCTGCCCCCCGTCCCCTTTGACATAGCGCCGGATGGTATCCCGATATTTCCCGTTCCACTCGGCCCAACCGACGGGGAAATTACCGACCTGGTAGCCGCCCTCGCCGACGTCCCAGGGTTCGGCGATCAGTTTGACTTGGGACAAGATAGGATCCTGATGAAGGATGTCGAAGAAGGCGCTCAGCCGGTCGACCTCGTGCAGCTCCCGCGCCAGCGCTGAGGCAAGGTCGAAGCGAAAGCCGTCGACATGCATGTCCATCACCCAGTACCGCAGGCTGTCCATGATGAGTTGGAGGGTACGTGGGTGTCTGACGTTCAGCGTGTTTCCACAACCGGTGTAGTCCATGTAATGCCGTGCGTCACCCGGTACCAGCTTGTAATACGAAGCGTTGTCGATGCCACGAAAGCACAGGGTCGGGCCGAGATGATTGCCTTCGGCGGTGTGGTTGTAGACGACGTCCAGAATGACTTCGATCCCCGCGCTGTGGAGGGTTTTAATCATCGTTTTGAACTCGCGCACATAATGTCCTTGGACGGGAGAGACCGCGTATCGGATATCCGGCGCAAAAAATCCCAGAGAGTTATAGCCCCAATAATTCGTCAGCCCGCGATCCGCGAGATGCCGGTCGCGGACGAAGTGGTGGACCGGCAGCAGCTCGATCGCTGTAATACCGAGATCGACAAGGTGATCAAGCACGGCCGGCGTGGTCAGGGCCGCATAGGTCCCGCGCAAGTGTTCCGGCACGTCGGGATGCCGGGCGGTGATGCTCTTGACGTGCAGCTCGTAGATGACGGTTTTGTCCCAGGGGGTCTTGAGCTGACGGTCATCTCCCCAGGTGAAGGCAGGATCGATGGCGACGCACTTGGGCATATTCGCCACGTTGTCGCGGTCATCAAGCGAGAGATCGACATCGGAGTTGCCGATCCGGTAGCCGAACATGGCGTCCGACCATCCGATGGTCCCGGCGATGGATTTGGCATAGGGATCAATCAGCAGTTTGTTGGGATTGAACCGGTGCCCTTTCTCAGGCTCGTAGGGGCCGTGCACCCGATAGCCGTAGTGTTGGCCGGGCCAGAGCCCCGGCACATACACATGCCAGACCTGGTCGGTGCGTTCCTCGAGGCGAATCCGGTGGGATTCCTTCGGAGCGTCCGGCCCGTCGAACAGGCACAATTCCACCGCCGTCGCGTTTTCGGAAAAAAGCGCGAAGTTGATACCCTCTCCGTCCCACGTCGCACCCAGGGGATAGGGATGACCGGGCCAGGTTCGTAGAGATTGTCCTGCCACCATGGCGTTTCCCCCTTTCCGTCCGATAGCGCGACCTCACCTTAACGATCGTCGCGTGTTTGCGCAAGTCGGGTTCCATGTGGAGGCTCGAAGAAGCAATCTACCAGTGACATAGAGCATTTCATTCAGGCAGACTGTGAACGAGGTTACGGGGTGAATACGCACGCTGACAGGACCTGGCGATTGGATCTCGGCGCGAACTGCGTCGGTTCATCGGGTGTGCGGTTTCGCGTGTGGGCTCCCCGCGCAAACCAGGTTTCCGTGCACGTACTCAATCAAGAAGGTCGTGATCCGCTTCCGATGGAGCCGCGGAGGCAGGGTTATTTTGATCTCACGGTCGAGGGTGTTCGAGCAGGCGATCGCTATCGTTATGTCTTGGACGGCGACAAGGTTCGGCCAGATCCGGCATCCCGGTTCCAACCGGACGGTGTCCACAAGGCTTCCGCCGTGGTCGATCCCGACGCATTCGACTGGACGGATCGTGGATGGACAGGACCCGTGCTCAAAGATCTGATCATCTACGAACTCCACACGGGGACGTTTACACAGACCGGCACGTTCGAGGCGATCATCCCTTACCTGGAGTATCTCAAGCAGGACGTGGGGGTCACGGCCATCGAACTCATGCCTGTCGCGCAGTTTCCTGGCACTCGAAACTGGGGCTATGACGGGACCTATCTATACGCACCCCATTCAACCTATGGCGGGCCGCAGGGGCTCAAGACGCTTGTCAATGCCTGCCATGCCGCCGGGCTGGCGGTCATCTTGGACGTGGTCTATAACCATCTTGGTCCCGAAGGAAATTATTTGGCTGACTTCGGTCCCTACTTCACCGATCGCTACCGCACGCCTTGGGGCGATGCTGTCAATTACGACGGGCCCGACAGTGACGAGGTTCGTCATTTTGTGATCAGTAACGCGCTGTACTGGGTCACGGAATACCACATCGATGCGCTTCGGTTGGATGCGATCCATGGGATGTACGATTTCAGCGCCACCCATATTCTCCAAGACTTGGCTGCGGCGGTGCACGATCAAGGGGGGCGGCTCGGGCGACGGATCTTCGTGACCGCAGAAAGCGCGCTGAATGACACGCGGGTCATCACGCCTCCCGGGCAGGGGGGGCATGGACTCGACGGACAATGGAACGATGACTTCCACCACGCGCTCCGGACCGTACTGACGAAGGAGCGGGCCGGGTATTATCAAGATTACGAAGGGATCAAACATTTGGCGACGGCGATGCAGGAGGGGTTTGTCTATACCGGTCAGCATTCACGGTATCACAGGCGTCGTCATGGGAACTCGTCGAAAAGCTGTGCGCCATCCCGATTCATCGTGTTCACACAAAACCATGACCAGATTGGAAATCGGGCGTTCGGTGATCGCCTGAGCACCCAGGTGCCCTTCGAGGCGCTCAAGGTCGCGGCCGCAGCCGTCCTGCTGTCCCCCAACATTCCGCTCCTCTTCATGGGGGAAGAGTCAGGCGAGACCGCGCCGTTCCTCTACTTCATCGACCATAGTGACCCGGGGTTGGTCGAAGCGGTGCGCTGCGGACGGCGGGCGGAGTTTGCGTCGTTTGCGTGGGAGGGAGAGATTCCGGATCCTCAAGACCCGCTCACTTGTGAACGATCGCGCGTTCACATCGACGGTCCGTTGGATCCTCGTCGAGCTGTCCAGCTGAGGTGGACCAGACGGTTGATTGAGCTTCGGACTGCGATCCCATCGCTGGGAACCGGGGGCAGTCTATCCGAACACCATGTCTGGGCCTACGAACAGGATCAGGTGTTGGTCATCCATCGCCAGGGGGACCAAGGACCGGACGCCCTGTTGATCTTGAGCTTCAACGGTGCGCGGACGTCAGTCCTCCTGCGAGAACCGGTGGGAGACTGGCGTCTTCTACTGGAGTCAACGGGAACGGAGTTCGACGGTGGCGGGCGGGAAGGTCTTCAGCAGAGGCTGGTCATCGCGTCGGAGGGCGTGACCCTCCCTCTTCCGGCCTATGCCGTCGTGGTGTTCCTGTGGGAGGCTTGATCTCTTCATCATTATGACTGATACGTTCTCAATGGAGCCTCGCGTGCCGGTGTCCACGTACCGGGTGCAGCTCAATCGAGCCTTTCCGTTCAAAGCGGCGACCGCGATCGTCCCGTATCTATCTGCCTTGGGTATTACGGACTGCTATACCTCGCCTTATCTGAAGGCGACACCCGGTAGTGAGCACGGCTACGATGTGGTGGATCCCACCATGCTGAATCCCGAACTCGGCACTGAAGACGAGTATCGCGAATTCATCCGCGCGCTGCACGCACACGAGATGGGCCACATCCTCGACGTCGTGCCGAACCACATGGGGATTGGACGGTCAGCGAATGCCTGGTGGTTGGACGTGCTTGAGAATGGGCCAAGCTCGGGATTTGCGCAACTGTTCGACATCGACTGGCATCCGGTCAAACGAGAATTGGAGAACAAGGTACTCCTGCCGATCCTCGGTGATCTCTACGGAACGGTCCTGGAGAATCAGGAAATTGTCCTCGTCTATGAGGAGGGACGGTTCTTCATCAAATACTATGACCATCGGCTGCCTGTGGGGCCGAAGTCCTCGGCGATGGTGCTTACGCATCGGCTCGATGAACTGATCGCCGAGGCGGGGGCCTCGTCCCCCCATGTGCAAGAGTTGCAAAGCATCGTGACGGCGATGCGCAATCTCCCCTCAAGTACTGAAACTGATCCCCAACGTGTGGAGGAACGGAACCGGGAGCGAGATATCATCAGGCAGCGCCTCGCCACCTTGGTACGGGACGGCGAGACCGTCGCGAGATTTCTCGACGACAACGTCCGGATCTTCAACGGGACAAAGAATGATCCGCGCAGTTTTGATCTGCTCGATGCCTTGCTCAACGACCAGGTGTATCGACTGGCCGACTGGCGGGTAGCGGCGGAAGAAATTAATTACCGGCGGTTCTTCGACGTCAACGAGTTGGCCGCCGTCCGGATGGAGAATGATGCGATGCTCCAGGCGTCGCATGTCTTGGTATTTCGGCTCGTGAAAGAAAGTGCGGCAACGGGACTGCGTATTGATCACGTGGACGGCCTTTCCGATCCGGGCCGGTATCTCCATGAATGGCAGGCCTGGGCTCAACGTGAGTTGGGCCACCCGCTGTTCGTGGTGGTCGAAAAGATTCTCGGCAAGGACGAGCCGCTGCCCGAGACCTGGGCCGTCTCCGGCACGACCGGCTACGATTTTCTGAACCTGTTGAACGGTCTCTTCGTGCAGACGACCCACGAGCGAGCCATGGACGAGACCTATGTCCGGTTCACCCACCGTCGTATCTCGTTCGAAGACCTCGTCTATGAATCGAAGAAACTGATCATGCAGGCCTCGATGGCCAGTGAAATCAATGTCCTTGGACACCAATTGAACCTGCTTTCCGAACGAGATCGCCGATCGCGTGATTTCACGCTGAACAGCCTCACGAATGCCATCCGTGAGATCATCGCCTGCTTCCCCGTGTACCGGACTTATATCACGGAGGGGCCGGAGCCTCTGTTGGATCGCGACCGCGCCTATATCCGTCTCGCCGTGGCTAGGGCCAAGCGACGAAACGCCGCTCTCAGCGGACGTGTCTTCGACTTCGTCCGGTCTTTGTTGCTGAAGGAATGGGATGAGCGAACCAGTCAGGAGCGTCACGAACAGCTCCGGTTCGTGATGAAGTTCCAACAGATGACCAGTCCCGTGACTGCGAAGGGACTAGAGGACACGGCCTTCTACCGATACAACCGGCTGGTGTCGTTGAACGAGGTCGGGGGCAACCCCGAACTGTTCGGCGTCACGCCCGCGATCTTTCACAAACACCTACGAGAGCGCCAGGCGCGCTGGCCGTTTTCCCTCTCGGCCACCTCTACGCACGATACCAAACGGAGCGAGGATGCGCGGGCACGTATCAACGTGTTGTCGGAGATCCCCAGAGAGTGGCGGGCCTGCGTGAACCGCTGGGCCAAACTCACCCGGAAGTACAAAATTGACGTGGAGGGACAACTGGTTCCTGATCGCAACGAGGAGTATTTGTTTTACCAAACACTCGTCGGCGTGTGGCCTCTGATATCCCTGGATCATGCGCAGTACCGTACATTCTGCGAGAGGGTTCAGGAATACATGAACAAGGCACTGAGGGAAGGCAAGACCCACACGAGTTGGGTCAACCCCGACCAAGGCTACGAAGAAGCGATGCGGCAATTTGTCGAATCGATTCTCGACCGGACCAGGCCCAATGCCTTTCTTGACGAATTCCTTCCCTTCCAGCAGCGGGTTGCGCACTGGGGGATGTGGAATGCGTTGTCCCAAGTCGTGCTCAAGACGACGGCTCCCGGCGTTCCGGATTTCTATCAAGGCTCGGAACTCTGGGATTTCAGCCTCGTTGATCCAGACAATCGTCGACCGGTAGACTATGACGTGCGCGCGACTCTTGCGCAAACACTCCGGCGCGCACTCGCAGAATGCGGGCCGGATCTGCGACCATTGGCTCGAACCCTGCTCGCTGAACGTCTCGACGGAAGGATCAAACTGTACACAACGATGAGAGCTCTGAACTTCCGTCGGGAGAACCGCTCACTGTTTCATGATGGCGAATACATTCCGCTCGATGGGCGCGGGACCAAGCAAGAGCATTGCTGTGCCTTTGCCCGTCTTCACTCGGAGCAAGCCGTGGTGACGGTCGTTCCACGACTGGTAGGATCACTGACCAACGATGCCATGACACCACCGGTCGGTTTGGATGTGTGGGAAGATACCTATGTGACCGTGCCATCCTGGAGACCGGATTCGACCTATCGTAATCTCTTCACCGGAGAAACGTTGTCGACTCAGACCGTCGGAGATCGCCAAATGTTGCCCATGGCGGAGGTATTGCGCGATTTTCCCGTCGCCCTGTTGGAACGCTTGACGTAGGAGAGAAGGAATCGCCATGCAACGTACTTTCACGGGAGATGTGGCAGTGATGCAGACGTGATCTTCCCGCCTTGCACGGGAAGGGGGCGTTCGTACGATGACACGGACATCCGTCAGACAATAAGCAGGGATCGTGGCTGACGATAATCATCAAGTCCTCCCACTAACTCACCTTCAACGATTGCTTGATGCATTGAGCACGAAGGGGTATCGAATAGTCGGCCCCACAGTACGGGACGGGTCCGTGGTGTGGGAGACGATCCGGTTTGTGCTGGATCTGCCGATCGGCTGGCGCGATCAGCAAGAACCTGGTCGCTATCGGCTGGAACAGACCGGCTCTCAGGAAATCTTCGGGGTCGTCCATGGACCTCAATCGCTGAAGCCCTTCGTCTTTTCGCCGCATGAGCCGTTGCTTTACATCGAACGGGCCGAAGGCGGATTTTCCGCACAGCCTCGCCTTCCTCAATCGGAAAAGATCGCGATCATCGGTGCTCGCGCCTGCGATCTTGCCGGGTTGGCCGTTCAAGATCGGATTTTTCTCCACGGCGAGTATCGCGACACCTGCTATGCGGCCCGCCGCGAGGGGCTGTTCGTGATTGCGGTGAATTGCACCAGGGCGCTGCCGACCTGTTTTTGCGCATCCATGGACACGGGCCCATGCACCAAGAACGGCTTCGATCTCACCCTGACGGAAATCGACGACCATCTACTGGTCGAAGCTGGAAGCGAGGCCGGGTCCGATCTTCTTTCTGCTCTCTCTTTGTCTCCTGCTCCGCACGAAGCAATCGATGAAGCAGCGGCACGCGTGGACGCGTGTGCACAAAGCCAAGTCCGCCGGCTGGATCGCGCTCGCTTGCCGCAGGCGCTCTATGACGCCCATGACCATCCGAGATGGGACGACGTGGCGGCACGCTGTTTGGCCTGTGCGAATTGCACGATGGCCTGCCCGACCTGTTTCTGCCATACGGTCGAGGAAACACCGGATCTCACCCGGCAGCGGACCGAGCATGCCAGATTGTGGGATTCCTGTTTCACGCAGGAGCACGGCTATATCCATGGGAAAAATATCCGTCCCACGATCAAGGATCGCTACCGTTTGTGGTTGACACATAAGCTGGCCTCGTGGATCGATCAATTCGGAACGTCCGGCTGTGTCGGCTGTGGTCGATGTATCACCTGGTGCCCGGTCGGGATCGATCTGACCGAAGAGCTGTCGGTGTTGCTGAAGCCGGGTGAACAGCCGTCAGCCGTCAACCGTCAGGAAGAGGCGTCCGACGAATAGCATGACAGGGAGCAAATGATCAATCCCTACCTGATACATCCGGCCACCATTATAGAGAAGATCCGGGAAGCTGACGACATTCACACCTACCGGCTTCGGCTGAATGATGAAGAAACCCGTCGCAATTTTCGTTTCACCGCCGGGCAGTTCAACATGGTGTATCTGTTCGGTGTCGGGGAGGTGGCGATCTCAATCGTCTCAGACCCGGAGGAGCCGGAGAGGCTTGACCATACCATCAGGTCTGTGGGGCGAGTGACCTCCGCGATCGCACAACGGCAAGTCGGTGAGGCTCTGGGAATCCGCGGTCCGTTTGGGAAGGGGTGGCCGTTGGAGGAAGCACGCGGCCATGACGTCGTCATCGTGACCGGTGGGCTGGGCTGCGCCCCGGTGGTGGGGGCGATCGAGTATATCTTCCGACGACGGGAACAATATGGGTCCATTAAAATCCTGCACGGCGTCAAGATGCCGCAGGATCTCGTTTATCGCGATCGGTTCGATGCATGGCGACATGTTCCTGATACGGAGGTGTTATTGACCAGTGATCAACCGGATAAGACCTGGCAATATCATATCGGTGTCGTGACGGAACTGTTCGAGCGTGTGACGCTGGATCCAGCGAAGACCGTGGTCCTAATGTGCGGCCCCGAGATCATGATGCGCCTGGGTGTGCCGATCTTGATGAGACGCGGAATTCCAGCAGCAGCCATTCATGTCTCACTGGAGCGACACATGGAGTGCGGAATCGGCCTCTGCGGCCATTGTCAGATGGGTCCGTACTTTCTGTGCAAAGACGGGCCGGTCATGCGCTGTGACCGTATCAGGCCATGGTTAGGACGGGTGGGAGTGTAGTGTGTAAATTGGGACCCGTTTTGAGTTGAAAGTTTCGTGTCCGAGTTTCTGATCTCATGCCATTGAGAACGGAACCGGAGACACGCAACACGAAACGTGTGGCCGAAGTGCAGGAGGAGGAACAGGTTGCCAAAGCGTGACGCGGAGAAAACTCGGCCCAAGCTTGGCGTCTTCAAATTCGCTTCCTGTGATGGCTGCCAGCTCAGCATCCTGAATCTGGAGGACGAGCTACTTATATTGGGCCAAGCGTTGGATATTGCCTATTTCCCGGAAGCCTCCAGCATGATGAGTCCAGGCCCGTACGATCTTGCGCTGGTCGAGGGGTCGATCACCACGGAAGAGGATGCGCGTCGCATTCGGTCCGTGCGGGAGCAGGCCAGGGTCTTGGTGACGATCGGCGCTTGTGCGACAGCCGGCGGCATTCAAGCTCTGCGTAACTGGGGCGATGTGGAATCGTTCAAGCAGGCAGTGTATCCCAGCCCACAGTATGTTCAGAGCCTTAACACCTCCACCCCGATCACGGAACACGTGCATGTGGATTTCGAACTGTGGGGCTGTCCGATCAATAAAGACCAACTGCTTCGCGTCATCTCCGATCTGGTGACCGGAGTTCAGCCTCATGTCCCGACTGACAGTGTATGCCTGGAATGCAAGCGGCGCGGGAATGTCTGTGTGATGGTGGCCAAGGGCATACCCTGTTTAGGGCCTGTGACGCGGAGCGGCTGTGGCGCTATCTGTCCAAGCATGGGACGGGACTGCTATGGCTGTTTCGGCCCAACATCGGGAATGCGGGCAGGGCCGGGTATTCCACCCAACACGGCCTCGCTTGCAAGCCACTTCCATAACGGGCTGCAACTGATTCCGGTCGAAGTTCTGCGGAGGTTTCGCGGCATCAATGGCTATGCGGAAGCGTTTAAACAGGAAGGGGAAAAGTGGAAGTCGGAGAAGTAAAAGGTGAAATGTGGCAGAGACGGGCAGGACAAAACCTGAGGGAGAGAAAATAACAAGGACGATCGCTGTCGGTACGATTGCGCGGGTTGAGGGGGAAGGCTCACTTCGGGTGACGGTGCAGGACGGCGAGATCCGGGATGTGGAACTCAGGATCTTCGAGCCGCCCCGGTTCTTCGAAGCCTTCTTGCAGGGGCGGCACTACGACGAAGTGTCGGACATCGTCGCGCGGATCTGCGGCATCTGCCCGGTTGCCTATCAGATGAGCGCCGTCCACGCCCTCGAACGGATCTTCGGCCTGCGCATCGACGGGCCGCTACGGGACTTGCGGCGGCTGATCTACTGCGGAGAGTGGATCGAAAGCCACGCCCTGCATATCTTCATGCTGCAGGCCCCGGATTTTCTTGGCTATGAGAGCGGCATCGCGATGGCGAAAGATCACGCAGCCGTCGTGACCCGTGGCTTGCGGATCAAGAAGGCCGGCAATGCGATCATGACGTTGCTGGGCGGCCGCTCCGTGCATCCAGTGTCGGTCAAAGTCGGCGGCTTCTCGCGGGTGCCGTTGCGCAGCGAACTGGTGGGATTAAGAGACGAACTCTTATGGGCACGCGATGCAGCGGGGGAAACTGTACGTTGGGTTGCAGGGTTCAAATACCCGGAGTTTACTCCGGACTATACCTGTGTGGCACTGCGCCATTCCGATGAGTATCCGTTCAACGAAGGGCGGATTGTGGCCGGCACCGGCCTGGATATTCCAGTTGACGAGTTCGAACGGCATTTCTCTGAGCATCAGGTCGCCTACTCCAACGCGCTGCATTGCACGTTACAGGGTGCGCCCTATCTGGTTGGGCCGTTGGCCCGTGTGAACCTGAACCACAATCGACTGCCTCCGGCGGTCAGGCAGGTGCTGGCGGATACGGGCTTGTCGCTGCCGCTGCGCAACCCGTTTTATGGGATCGTCGCCCGCTCGGTCGAGATGCTCTACGCGCTGGAGGAGTCGCTGCGGTTGATCGATCGATACGAGCCTCCACCGGCGCCGTCGCTGCCGGTCACGGTCCGAGCCGGAATCGGTATGGCGTGTACCGAAGCACCGCGCGGGATCCTCTACCATCGGTACCGGGTGGACGGCGACGGGGTGATCCGCGAAGCCAAGATCGTGCCGCCGACTTCGCAGAATCAGGGCCGCATTGAGCAGGATCTGCGTCTCTTCCTGCCCCGTGTACTGGATGGTTCCAACGAGGAGGCGTCGCTTGCCTGCGAGCGGGTCATCCGTTGCTACGATCCGTGCATTTCCTGCGCGACGCATTTTCTGAAGTTGGAGATCAATCGGGATGTGTGACGGTCCTCCGGACAAGAGGGGCGAGAAACGCGCGAGCGGCGAGTCGCGCAAGTCTCGCTTATCCGGCATTCGAATCATCGGTCTAGGGAACGAGTTCAGAGGCGATGACGCCGTTGGCCTCCTGGCCGCTCGCCGGATCCGAGAGCGAATCGGCAGTCATGTTCAAGTCATCGAGGCGGAATCGGCGGGAGTGGAGCTCCTGGACTTGATGAAAGGCGTGCACACCGTGCTCTTGATTGATGCTCTATGCAGCGGGAAAGTCCCCGGCACAATCCATCGGCTCGATGTCTTGGCCGGCCCGATCACGTCCAACCTGTTCCCACGGTCATCTCACGCGATCGGAGTAGGAGAGGTCTTGGAGTTGGCCCGTACATTGGGCGTCCTCCCAGCGACAGTCATCGTCTACGGGATTGAAGTTGGGAACACAGAACTAGGGCAACCCCTGTCCTCCTCGATGACTAAGGCGTTGGACCAAGTCGTGGACCAAATCGTTCAGGAGTGCGAAGCCTGTCGTGCATGAACTCCATTTGATGAAGCAAGTCGTAAAGGCTGTGGAAGCCAGGTTGGACGAAACGGGAGACGCCAAGCTATCTGCCGTACGACTGAAAGTCAGTGCGCTGTCGCATTTGCTCGTTCACGATCACGCCACACTCCAAACAACATTCCGATTGGCTGCCCGAGGCACAAAGGCCGAAGGTGCCGCTTTAGAAATTCTCACCGTGTCAGGTGGAGCCTGGTGTCCGCAATGCCGGCGAGATGTTTCTGTCGAACACGGGCATGAAGTCTGTCCCGCTTGTGGAGAGCCGGTGGTTGCAGTCTCAACAGAGTCGGAAGTAATTGTCCACGAATTGGTCGTGCAGGAATGAGAAAGGCCCTTGCTCAGCGTGTGCAGGTCAATGTGAAGGGAACGGTGCAAGGGGTAGGGTTTCGCCCATTCGTTTACAGACTCGCCCATGAGCTGGGGATGACTGGTTGGGTAACAAACACCGGGAACGGTGTCGTGATCGAAGCAGAAGGGAGCGCGGAGGCAATCGAGACATTCCTCGAACGGCTCCAAGCCGACACGCCGGCCTCGGCTTGCATTGAGGAGATAAGCACCAGCCTCATTCCGGCACGTGGCGGCGGGAGCTTTGCAATCGTCGTGAGTGCCGAACCAGGTGAACGAACCCTTGTCGTTCCACCGGACCTTGCAACTTGCCGAGACTGCCGGCGCGAGCTCGCCGATCCACTGGATCGTCGTTTCCAGTATCCCTTCCTCACCTGCACACAATGTGGCCCACGATATAGCCTGCTCACGGCGATTCCGTACCAACGGTCCAATACGACGATGGCGAGGTTCGAACTCTGTCCGGCCTGTCGCACTGAATATGAAGCAGAAGCTGATCGCCGCTTTCATGCGGAGCCGATTGCCTGTCCGATCTGCGGCCCCCGTCTCTATTTATGGGATGAGCAGGGCCACGAAATTGCAGATAGAGAGGGAGCTCTACAGCGGACAGTGGCACTGCTCGATGAAGGCCTCATTGTGGCGGTGAAAGGACTGGGCGGGTTTCAGCTCTGGGTGGACGCAAAATCAGAGGGAGCTGTCCGGCGGTTGCGCAATCGGAAACAGAGAGCTGACAAACCTTTCGCCGTGCTGTTCCCCTCCCTTGAAGCGGTCAGAGGCTATTGCCTGTTGTCTCCAGATGAGGAGGCGTTGCTCTGCTCGCCTCAAGCGCCGATCCTCTTGGTGCGTAAGCGGCGAGATGCAGCCCTTGCCAAGGACGTGGCGCCCGGCAATCTCTATCTGGGCGCGATGTTGCCGGCGACGCCGCTCCATCATCTCTTGATGGCGTCGCTCCAGCGTCCCATGGTGGCCACGAGCGGTAACCGATCCGAAGAACCGATTGTGACCGACGAGTGCGAGGCGTTGGTTCGATTGAAAGGGATCGCCGATGTGTTGCTCGTGCATGACAGGCCTATTGCAAGGCCGGTTGATGATTCGGTGGTGTCTGTGGTTCCAGACAACATCCGCGTGGAAGACGGAGGACAAGGGGACAAATCCACAGCTGACGTGATGATCCTCCGTCGGGCGCGAGGCTATGTGCCTCAGGCTATTCGCTGGAGTGATGGTGAGGTACAAGAAGACTCCAACGGCCCGATCCTCGCCGTCGGCGGACATCTCAAGAACACCGTCGCTCTCCTGACAGACGATCGCGTTGCACTCAGCCAACATCTCGGAGATCTTTCTACCCTGGAGGCGGACAAGGCATTCCGGCAGGCAGTCGAGGATCTCCAACAGTTGCTTCAGGTCACGCCACGGGCTATCGCCTGCGATTTGCACCCGGACTATCGTTCGACCAGCTTCGCGCGAGAACTGGCTGCGACCTTGTCTGTCCCGATAGTTCCCGTGCAACATCACCATGCACATGTGGTCTCTTGTATGGCAGAACATAAACTCGACGGTGAGGTGCTGGGCATCGCCTGGGACGGTGCCGGCTATGGAACGGACGGCCGGATCTGGGGTGGTGAATTTCTGGTCGCGAGTTACCGGCGATTCAACCGGTTCGCACATCTCCGGCCCTTTCGGTTGCCCGGCGGCGAAGCGGCCATGCGGGATCCAAAACGACCCGCCGCAGCATTGCTGTGGGATTTGATGGGAGAAGCGATAGACGATCAGGCACTTCTATCTTGGAATATGGCGGGAGATCAGTGTGCCCAGTTGGCAAGCGTACTCAGATCCGGCGTGGCATCCCCATGGACCACGAGTATGGGGCGGCTGTTCGATGCTGTGGCGTCACTTACCGGATTGTGCCAACGGGTTTCCTTCGAAGGGCAAGCAGCCATGGCGGTTCAGTTTGCCGCGGAGCGAGGATGGGAGGCGGGTGGGGTAGAAGGATATTCGATTGATCTGGTGCCGAGTGAGAGTTCCGATACAAAGTGGGTGGTTGATTGGCGTCCCATGATCAACGCCGTGCTCAACGCCCTTCGCAAGGGTGTGAGGCGTGAAAAGATTGCCGCCCAGTTTCATGTGAGTCTTGCCGAAGTTATCGTGCGGGTGGCTCAGGCGGCAGGATTGCCTCGCGTCGTGCTGACCGGCGGCTGCTTTCAAAATGGGCTGCTGTTGTCGCTCGCCAAGCGGCGATTGGAAGAGGTAGGGTTCAAAGTATATAGCCACAGACTGGTGCCATCCAACGATGGAGGGCTGTCATTGGGGCAGGCAGTGGTTGCTGCGCACCGATGACCAGCACATCTTGTGAGGGCCGCTTGTATACTGCTCCTGGGTTCCGGGTTTAGTGTTTCGAGACGACCGTGTTTTCTGACGCAATACTCGAAACAAGAAACCCGAAACCAGAAACTCGAAACTTGAACATGAGGAGAGACGATGTGTCTCGCAGTTCCCGGACAAGTCTTGAGCATCGAAGATGACCAGCTCCGCACGGCGACCGTGTCGTTCGGTGGTGTGACGAAATCCGTTTCGTTGGCTTTGGTGCCGGAAGCCGAAGTCGGCGACTACGTCATCGTCCACGTCGGCTTTGCGATCAGCAAGCTGGACGAGGAAGCCGCACGACGTACCTTGGAGACCTACTCGGAACTAGCGGCCTCAAGCTCGCCAGAAGCCACCGGTGGCTAGGAGACAGTTAAGGAGGCTGATTCGTTTGAGCCTTCTTGCAGGTCAACACACCGGCTCCTAGAATGAGGCCAACTAACTGCGTCGAAGTAGCACATTCTATCGATAAGGATTTCCTGGTGAAGGCTGGTCTCAGAAGGCTCCCTGCGCTGCTCTTATTCTTTACGGTGGGGTGTGTCACACCCGTCACGCCCGAACAAATCGCGAGTGCTGATTATGGAACGGTTCCCGTCTCCTCACTCTATCAGAAGGCGATACAAGATCTTGTGCAACAGGTGCTGCTTGAACCGTTTCCGGCTCGTTTTCGATTCATAGGAGATCCACAGAAAGGCTATGTGTATCTCTCAGGACGAAGGCAACCTCCCGTATTTGGGTACATCGTACAGGTGGGGATCAGTGCTAGAAACCTACGCGGTGACTATGCGGGGGAGGAACTGCAGCGATTCTTTATCAAGAACGAAACGCTGTATCTTCTGAACAAGTCCGATCGGGCCGAAGTTGTGCCGTAGGTCAGGGCGGCGAGAATCCCCTCCTGCTCCTTTCAACCCGCATTATCGAAAGGTTCAAGAGCGTCCATCGGAACCACACCAGAGACCTCTCACTGACTACCTACCGTGATGAGAGCGTCTATCATCGGTATTAGTCTGAGTTCACGCTCCTTGCGCCTCCGGTAGGAGCCCTCTTACAATACGGGGCTCTTACTTCTAAGCGGGCTTGTCACCATGCCGTTTGCGCAGCGCTATCATTATCGGTTTCCGGTCTTTATTCCCGTCCGATACGAGCGGGGAAACGGAACTGGGTATGGCAGCGTCACGAATCTTTCTCAACAGGGATGGCGCCTATCTGGTTCGTTGCCACTAGAGCTAGGAGCTCTCTGCTCGCTGAACGTCAGGCTCCCGACGATGAAAGTGATCTCCGTGGCTGAAGGAAAAGTGCGATGGGTCTGCGGGGACGAATGCGGCATTGAAACACTTGTGATGGATCCCAAATCACAAGAGCGATTGAACGCCTATATTCAGGACCGGGTCAAGGCACTCTGAGGAAAAGAAGATCATCCTGCAGGTGACGTATGACAAGATCAAGGACAAGGTGGTGGCGAAACAAAAGTAGTCATGAGTCCAATTGATGAGGGCGATGATCGGATGGAAGTAAGGGGAGCGGGCATGTCTCCCGAGTCTGGGGATGCCGTCTTGGTAAGCTTATCCGAACGGCAAGAGCTTGGTGTTTCTCACGTCCGGAGACCTTGTTGGAATTCGTGACCGAGACACCATCGAAGTGCGTTGTCATAGAAGGTGGAGCAGGTCTGTTCGGGTGAGAGTGTTGGGCCTGGGAAGGCCCAGTGAGGGCCGCCATCCGGCGTACCGAATAGAAAGGGTGTGGGATGGAGAGCGTTGGCACTGGCCTCTTGGAGTCGCGACGGGGCTTTCTGTTTGGGACCATCCTGGTTTTTGTCGCAACCTTTGCCTGGGTCATCCTGGCGGGGTTCCTCGGGATTCCTACATGGACTCAATACTTCGCCCTCGTCGGGATTCTGGCTCAAGTCTTTCTGATTCATCGACGCGAGCGGGCACTTTATCCGGGACGACGGTGGCGTTTCTGGTACGCATTGCTCATTGCGGGGTTTGCATGTGACCTCATGACGAGGCATTTGTGGATGCCGGGGCATGACACCGTCGTGGATCCCGTCCAAGTGCGTGGGAGGCTCTTAGTAGGAGGGTTTCTCTTGTTCTACATCATGGTCTTGCCCGTTAGCCTCCGTCTGATCATTCGAAATCAGAAGCCCTGAGCGACATCCAGATACAGGATTCGAAACCCTGTGTGATCAAGGGCAACCCGCAAGCTGAATCGGTCGATAGGTGAGGGGCGAGAACGGCGCTGTCTAGAACAAGCTGATTACCCTGCTGACAGTACCAGTCGACCCGTATTCCTGATTGTGGGGAGTTCACGTGTGGTGTTCCCATGAGGCAGCCCATCTCGCTCCATCCTCCTGTCTGTGGCTAATGGGCGATTTTCAACCCGCCGGGTCACCAGAAGCTTGCGTACGATTTCTTGGCTGTTGATGGGGAAAAGTCACCGTACAACGGAACCAGCTTGTTCCGCCATATCGTCTCTACCATCACAGTGGAGTCCACGCTGGCGTGGAACCAACTAGTCCTGGCAGTCATGGAGGGCACCGTGGTCGCCGCGAGCGACGGCTTGCCTGATCGAGACCAGCTCTGCATGGTAAAGGATCTGGCCCGTCTCACGTGCTTCGGTCCCAAGCCCGTTCCGCCGTTTTCTGCACTCGGTGGAAACTACGTCATTCTGAACTGCGGCGAGATCTTCCCTCTGTATGCACATCTTCTGAACGGTTCCGTCCTTGCTCGCCCCGGCGACATTGTGCGACCTGGGGATGTACTGGGAAGAGTCGGGAATTCAGGTGCGTCGCTCCATCCCCATCCCCATCTCTACTTCCAAGTGATGGCTACGCCGGATCCATTTCCCCTGTTCAAAAACTTGGTGCTGTTTGTGTTGAATACGGCACAGAAACGTAGGGCTGGTGCATGGCAGACAGTGTGTCAGGAGCCATTGTCCAATGGCGATCACCTGGTGCTTTAGCATGGCCTTGAGGCCCAACTTTTCGACCGAACCCAAAGGAAAAGCGCTGATGATTCGTTACGTCCCGATCGCCTGTGCCGAATGCTGCCGTTGGTGCGTCGAGCACAGATATCACATCGTCTCTCATTGAAACGCCACCAATTGTGGCGTTATGCTCCGAACAGTCGGTGGCGTGTTAGGCGGATAGGGAACGTTGCAGCCGCTTCTTGCCAGGATCGGCTGCAACGTTGATTAGACGCCATATTCTCATCTTGTTGCGGGGATTGAAATGTCGAAATCGACCACAACCTACTGGAACCCGTTGGCTCCCGACCAACGAACCCGCTGGACTCCGATCAAAGGGTTGGAAGGGATGGCCGAGGAAATCACACTGAGCATCGATCCGGTGACAGGGGAATACACCAGGCTCACTCGTTTCCTGCCGGGCGCTGATACCTCGGCATTTGGGGGAAAGACCCATGCATATCCGGAGGAGATCTTCATTGTCAGCGGGCGGCTGTACGACCAGGCTTTCGATCGCTGGCTTGAAGCGGGGGAGTACGCCAGTCGCCCTCCCGGTGAACGGCATGGTCCGTTTAAGACCGATGTCGGATGTGTGGTGCTCGAAGTGTCATTCCCCAGCAGGATGGCGGACGGAACGAACAGCTAGTGGGGAGGAATACGGGGGGGCTGAACAGGTTGGTCACCGTTCTGAAACTATACTCTGACTCTGATTCAGACCTAAGTGGTAGACTGCCAAATGCAGTTTGAGTGGGATCGTGAAAAAGCCAAGCGGAATTTTCAGAAGCATGGCGTGTCCTTTGACGAAGGCGTCACCGTGTTTTATGATCCCTTGACTGCGACATTCGATGATCCTGCGCATTCCATCGGTGAACGGAGATTTGTGACTATTGGCTATTCCAAGAACGGAAGGTTATTAGTCGTTTCACACACTGAGCGCGGCAAGGTTGTGCGTATCATCAGTGCACGACCTGCGACACGACATGAAAGGAAGCGACATGAGACGTAAACGTTCTGTAGAACGCGACGAACTTCGTCCGGAATACACGTTTGATTATTCAACGGCAGTTCGAGGGAAATATTATCAGCGCCTTCTAAAGGAAGGAGCGAATGTCGTGGTTCTCGAGCCCGATGTTGCAAAGGCATTCCGCGATTCGACCGCAGTGAACGAAGCCTTGCGTTCGCTCTTAAAGATTGCACAGTCTTCTCGGCGTCTTACCACCCGATCAGGCCGTCCAGCGCGAAAGCGCACTGCTGCGTAGTAAAGTAGTGGTCAGGGGAACTATTTCATTCCTGACCGCTATCGATCTTCCAGAACGAAATTGGCAGCTATGTCGGCAGGCGACTGATCCTTGTTGAGACCTCGAAGGGTTATGAAACGATCAGGCGTACATATCACACGAGGCAGCCGTGATGCTGCTACGCTGTGAGCTTGCGGAAGCATTGCGCAAGTGGATGACTCGCGAAGGATTGACCCAGGCACAGGCGGCCAAGCGTCTCGGTGTAGTTCAACCACGTATCTCCGAAATTGCGTGCAACAAGGTGGACAAGCTCTCCCTCGACTATCTGGTAGGCCTCTGCGCCAAGGCCGGCCTGACCGTTGCCGTTAAGTTGGCCGCATAGTTGAGTAACGCATTGTGCCTTTATTGATCTTATTTGAAGCGCCAATAGTCATGGCCTTATGCTCGAACCGTTCGATGGTGTGTTAGATGGACGGGACACGGCAGATCTGGTTCCTACGCGGATCGGCCTAAACACTGTTGGTCGTCAACATAGATAAGGGATGTTGCATGAATCAGCTGTCCATCCTGATGGCAAAGCTCGCTGGTATACGCCAAGCTCTCACTGACGTTATGGAAGAGAACGTAAGCACGAGCTTAAATCAGGGTGAAGTGCGCACGCGAACCAGCTTCCACCCTGAGCTTGTCGCTCACTACTTCTCGCAGGCTGGCGGGCACCTTGACAAACTAAAAGCACTCCTGCCTGACCTATATGAAGACTTCCAGGTCATCGACATCGAGCCTTCTGCAAAGATGTTGTCAACATCCAATGGGCCTATCCCAAACCATTTCTCTCGTGCGCAAATCGAACGGTTGATGCGTGATATCGATCAGGTGTTTGAGATACGAGCGAACAGCGAGCTGGAACAACCAAAGAGACAGGCACCACAATGTGTGTTTATCAGTCACGGGCATTCTAACGATTGGCGTGTAGTCCAGCCGTTCATAGAGAAAGATATTGGACTACCCACAATCGAGTTGGCACAAGAGCCAAATCTTGGACGCACCATCATCGAGAAGCTCATCGACAACGCAGATCGATGTGACAGCGCGGTAATCGTTATGACTGGTGATGATATCGCGAGCGAGGATGAGCGGCGAGTGCGAGAAAATGTGATGCACGAAATTGGCTTTTTCCAAGGTCGATATGGCAGGAACATGGTGGTTCTTCTGCACGAGGAAGGTGTGAATGTGCCAACGAACCTTTCGGGTGTCGCATACATCCCTTTCCCAAAGGGGAAGATTGATGCCGGGTTCCATGTGCTTCAGAGAGAACTCAACGCCCTATACAAGAGATAGTGTGAAGAACGCCCAGCAAGATGTTCAACCTGATCGCACGTGAAACTCGCTCAGGGTTGACAGCAACGTTGGGCATCCATCAGGAGGCTTAAATGGTGTGCTCATTCCTCTTACTAATCGGACTCAGTGTTAGCCTGGCTTCCTCGGCTGGGGCTCAAGACTACTCGTTGACTGGAAACGATTTTCTGCGGCGATGCGATGGCCCATTCTCAAACGAGGTTGAGAAGCTCGGGTACGCGAGCTTTTGCACTGGTTATCTACAAGGCTTCCAACAAATGCAACATATCGTTGTAGGAATGCGGAATGTCCAACCGCTTTACTGTGAGCCAACACAGTCTGGCAACTATGAGCAACTTGAACGCATTGTTGTTAAATGGCTCAAAAACAACCCCGAACAATTGCATCGCGACGCACGTTTGCTAGTCACCAAGGCACTGATGGAAGCTTTCCCGTGCCGTTGATTTCTATGTCCAGTCCGGCTGAGCTTGCATGTTGAGATAGTGACCAATCCACGTGACAGAGTAGACGGAGATCACAGTCATGAAGTACGTGGATGAATTTCGCGATCGCGCGGTGGCGGCGGCACTGACGGAGCGGATCAAGCAGACGGTGCGTCGGCCATGGACGATCATGGAGGTCTGTGGAGGACAGACGCACTCAATCGTACGGTTCGGCCTCGATAGCCTGTTTCCGAAAAATCTGGAACTTGTTCATGGACCAGGTTGCCCGGTCTGTGTAACTTCCGTATCGCTGATCGATCAGGCTGTCTGCCTCGCCTCCTTGCCAAACGTGATCTTCTGCTCCTTTGGAGACATGCTGCGCGTGCCCGGTTCTCGTGGGGATCTGTTCGGCGTGAAGGCGGCGAGCGGAGATGTGCGGATTATCTATTCGCCGTTGGATGCACTGGAACTAGCTCGAAAGCATCTCGATCGCGAAGTCGTCTGTTTCGCGGTGGGATTTGAAACCACCGCTCCGGCCTGGGCCATGGCGGTTACGCAAGCGAAACAATTGGGAGTCACGAACTTCAGTCTGCTGATTGCCCATGTGCTGGTACCTCCGGCAATGGAGGCCATCCTGTCGTCACCCCAGAATCGAATTCAGGGGTTTCTCGCCGCCGGCCATGTCTGTACCGTGATGGGCTATGAGGAGTACGAGACCATTGTTCAACGGTATCGAGTCCCGATTGTCGTGACTGGATTCGAGCCGCTGGATGTGCTCGAGGGCGTTGCGATGCTGGTCAGTCAATTGGAAGAGGGGCGAGTTGAAGTCGAAAATCAGTACGTGCGATCCGTCAGCCGGGAAGGGAATCGACCAGCGAGAACTCTCGTCGACGAGGTCTTTGAACCGGCGCCGCGAATTTGGCGTGGCATCGGCGAGATTCCAGCGAGTGGCCTACGCCTCAAATCTGCCTACGGTGCCTATGACGCCGAGGTGAAGTTTCAACGTGAACTTGCGCAGCTGTCAGTAGGTATTGAAGATCCCGAATGCCAGAGTGGGTTGGTCCTCAAAGGATTACTCAAACCAATGGATTGTTCAGCTTTTGGCACCCGTTGCACGCCGGAGCGACCATTGGGCGCACCGATGGTGTCGAGTGAAGGGTCTTGCGCAGCGTACTATCGGTATCGGGGCCACGTAAAATGTGAAAAGTGAGAAGTGAAAGGTAAGGCGTGGTGTTTGTTAGGATCAGAGCATATGGCGTATGGCTTATGGTAGAGGCAGGAAAAGCAAATCATCGATGGGATAACATCCCGGTCTGATCTCGCACTATAGGACATAAGCTATAGGCTCTTTTTACGCTGACTACGTGCTATACGCCATCAGCTATATGCTCTGTTCTTCAGGCGAGATACCAACCATGAACAACAAACCATTTGAGCCGACTTGCCCGTTGCCGATCTCCGCCAAGAATACAGTGCAGCTCGCCCATGGTGGCGGTGGGAGACTCATGCAGGAGCTGATTCAAGATGTCTTCGTGCGGGCCTTTCACAATCCCCTGCTGGATTCTCTACACGATGGAGCGACCTGGCCGGTCGAGAAGGGCACGCTTGCCTTCACCACCGATTCCTACGTGGTGCGCCCGCTGTTCTTTCCAGGAGGCGACATCGGAAGTTTAGCTGTGAACGGTACGATCAATGATCTCGCCATGTGCGGTGCCAAGCCGCTCTATCTGAGCGCGGGATTCATCTTGGAAGAAGGGATGAGTCTGGACGTGTTGCAGCGAGTGGTGCACTCCATGGCTGAGGCTGCGCGAGCGGCAGGGGTATCGATCGTCACGGGTGATACGAAGGTCGTGGATCGCGGCAAGGGAGACGGCATCTTCATCAATACGTCCGGTGTTGGTCTGGTGCCGAACGGTGTTCGCGTCTTGCCGACGTTGATTCAGCCGGGCGATGCCATTCTTGTAAGCGGCGATCTTGGCTCCCACGGCGTGGCGGTGCTCAGTGTGCGGGAAGGCCTGACGTTCGACGGGAATGTTGAGAGTGATTCGGCGCCGTTGCATCGCATCGTGGCCGATTTGATCGACAGTGGGATCGAGATCCATTGCCTCCGCGATCTCACCCGAGGCGGACTTGCGAGTGTGCTGAATGAACTGGCCGCAGCGGCGAAGGTCGGTACGATGGTGGAAGAGCTTGCCATTCCGGTGAGCGAGCCGGTGCGTGGAGCCTGTGAGCTCTTAGGACTCGACCCACTCTATGTGGCGAATGAAGGACGATTCGTCGCGATGGTGCCTGTACCGCAGGCCGAGGCCGCGCTTGCCGTGATGCAGCGACATAAGGCGGCAAATCAGGCAGCTCAGATCGGCATCGTAACGGACCGTGAGCCTTCCATGGTCATCTTACGGACGGTTGTTGGCACCCATCGTGTGCTCGACCTCCTATCAGGCGAGCAACTCCCGCGGATCTGCTGATCGATTCTTTCTGGTTCTACCTTTCCTACCGGCCTCCGTTATTGTCGCCACGCTTCCCAAGCATCGATCTCCGGACTTTCAGTTCCCGCTGCTGTAGCATTCTGCGACAGCGGGCAGAAGGTTTCTGAGAAATTTTCCCCACTCTCGAAGTGCACGAGGGCCTTCGGTTCGAAGAAACCCCGTGCTTTCAACTGGTTCAAACTAGGCTGCGACCTCACTATGGCTCGTTTCAATGGCACGATGGTTGCCCTTCATTCTCCTCGTATGATGGGAGGGGGAGGCTGATGTTCTCACGGGCTGTCCTATTATGTCTGTTCCTTGTTCTGTCATGTCTCCCTGTTGCGGATGCCGATGCTGAGCAGAAGAGTAGTGAGAAGGCGCTCCGTGAACATTACGACTTGCAGGAGGGGAAGCGTCTCTATGGAGAGTATTGCCGGTTTTGCCATGGAGAACAGGGAAAAGGTCACGCATTCAATGTCACCCCGCCACCAGCAGACCTCACGAGCCCCGCAGTCCAGCGGAAGTCCGATATCGAGCTGGCCCAGACGATTCACGAGGGTGAACGGGGCACCGCGATGGGGTCGTGGAAATGGGCATTATCGAAGGAAGAAAAGCAGTATGTCCTGCTCTATATCCGCTGGTTGGCTCAATCAAGCCAACAAGTTCCAGCTCAGTCACCGTAACGATCTCTTGGGAGGAGAGACGCAGCAGTGGCAATGACCAATGAGGAAACGCGGAAGGCAATCATTCGGCGGAGGGATCTTCAAGCAGTGCCGACAGCCGTCGGTGATGTCTGCATGACGAAGCAGCAGGTCCTATTGTTTGGAGGAGTGACATGACAATGAAGATTGTGGTGGGGATCGATGGGTCGAAATATTCCGAATGGGCACTGGATTGGGTGGGGAAGATTCCCTTGCGGTCTGCCCCTCGGGTAACGGCGATCCATTCCGTCGATCTCAATTCCGCCCGGGTACCGGCTCTCACCTATCCATCCGTCAGCGGGTATGAACCTGATATCGGGGAGGCGATTCATCTGTTGGAAAGCCGAGCACAGCAGGTGGAACTCGGCACGAAGAAACGGATGACTGAGTTGAGATTGACCGGTTCCGTCCGCGTGGAACAAGGACCGATCGCACAGGCGCTGTTGAAGCATGCAGGAAATACCGCGCTGATTGTGGTGGGGAGTCGAGGCTTGGACGCCCTTGACCGGCTCATGTTGGGGAGTGTGTCGACCGCCGTGACGCTCCATGCCACGACTCCGGTCCTGATCGTCAAGGAGCCGCCTCACACTCCTCGGCGGATCTTGTTTGCAACAGACGGATCTGCCTCATCAGGGAAGGCTCTTCAGTTTCTGCTCAAACGATTCACGGCTACGGCCGACGGCAAGCCCCTTGTGATTCTCTTGGTGCATGTCATGCCGTTCTTGCGGTATACGGCGGTGAAAGAGGCGGGAGAACAGTTGCTGGCTCAGGAGGCCGCCAAACTGGAAAAGGTCGGGTACCGGGTCAGGCAATTCCCCCGGGTCGGACCGGCGGCAGAAGAAATCATGAAGATCGTGAATCTTGAACAGCCGGATTTGATTGTGACAGGTGCAAAAGGGCGGAGTGCCGTCGCGCGCTTCCTTCAGGGCAGCGTCTCGTTGAAACTCGTCCAGCAACCAGCTTGCTCAGTTCTTGTCGTCAGATAAGCTGGGCAGGCTGTTCGTGCACACCAACACCCTGAGATGATGTGCTCGTTCCGGTACGGAACGCGCACATCATCAGTCTTCGGATTTCAGCCGACCCAAGATCGTCTCTACACCTGGCCACACCCCGAAAAAGGAACGCCTCACCCGCCGTCCCAAGACGGCTGCACAAAGTGTTGGACAGTTCCCCTGAGATAACCAGGATGCGAGCAGCTATGCCCCTTTCTTGTAGACGATCAGACCTCCGAAAAAGAGGACGAGCATGACGACGATGAACATCAAGAGACTGCTATCCATAACTCCTCCTTTTGAATAAATAAAATCCAAGATTCCCTCAAACGCATACGACATCCGCGATCTTGTTTGGCTGTGGATTTCAGAGTCATCATTCTGTTGCAAACTCGCCCCACCACACACAGAACCCCATTCGCCCGTATGACGATACAGCAACTCTTATGCGCGTCTGAAAATCACGTAAAGATAGAAGAGATGGACCCAGGGAGCTGAGATGGCATGGGGTGATGGGGAGAATTTCCTCAGAGCTGTCTAGTCTCTTGCACACATGGCAGTCTTTGATGGCAGCCGATCACTGAAGTGTCATGAGGATTTTAGCAGGTGAGAAACTAACCGGTTAAACGTTCCCGCCCATGGGCAGCGGTAAGGTCCTGATCGGGGCCGATCGGAACGATGCTGGTCGGATTAATGTCGTCGTGCGTGATGTAGTAGTGCCGCTTGATATGGTCGAAATTCACGGTCTCGGCGATGCCGTCTGTTTGGTAGAGGTCTTTGAGATATCCGAAGAGGTTTGGGTAGTCGAGAATTCGTCGGACATTGCACTTGAAATGTCCGTGGTAGACCGCATCAAACCGAATCAGCGTGACGAAGAGCCTCCAATCAGTCTCCACACATTCCGGCCCGAAGAGATAGCGGCGGGTGGCGAGGCGTGCATCCAGTTGATCCAGCGCGGTAAACAGTCGCCGTGCCGCTCGTTCGTAGGCTTGCTGTGATGTGGCGAATCCCGCGCGATACACGCCATCGTTCACATTCTCGTAGATAAAGCTGTTGAGTTCGTCGATCTCTTGTCGGAGCCCATCCGGATACAGGTCGATCGGACTTTCAGTGAATCGGTTGAATTCACCGTTGAAGATCCTCATCAGGTCATCGTCGGAATTGGTGACAATGCGTTTGGTGAAGCGGTCCCAGAGGATCGGGACCGTAAAGCGACCGATGTAGTGTGGGTCGGTCGCTTTATAGGCCTCACTCAGAAACGAAAATCCATTGATGGGATCCAGGGAGTGCCCAGGACCTTCACGAAACGCCCATCCTCGCTCATCGCGAATCGGATCCACAACGGTCATTCCGATCACGGACTCGAGCTGCTTCAGCTTGCGCACAATGATCGTCCGATGGGCCCAGGGGCAAGCCCATGAGACGTAGAGATGATACCGGCTGGAAGCGGCGGGATAGCCGGAGCTGCCGTTGGCTGTGACCCAGTTGCGGAACGCGTCCGGCTGGCGCGTAAACTCACCGATCGTTGATTGTTCGTCCGGAAACTGCGGCGTAACATTCATACAACTGTGACCCTACCGCGATCGGTATCTCGTAATCAACAATCGATGACATGTGCGGTCTCAGTGCGCGTCTGTTGCATTTTGCTACAGCGTCCTCTTTGCGCCGTGGCAATAGGCGACGAAAATGGAGCCATGCACCAGGAAAATCACGTGATTGGAGGGCATGCCCTGTGCGAGGAGACTGACTGGAGAGGCAGTGATCATTCATGGGTAACAGCCCCGTGCCGCGATACAACGCCAGACATCTTGTACAAGCCTGGTCTCGCAGTCTGGTGATCTGTCTCCTCCTCGTGGGAGGGGCGGCTTGTGAGAACAGGGCGACCGATACCACTCCTGTCGCGCAGAACCCGCCTTCTGCCACATCACGGCTGTTGCGTCTGACCGCGGAAGAGCTATCTCGCATGCAGTTGGAGCTCTCGCCGGTGGCGCAGGGGGAGATCCTTTCGCATCGTGAATTTCCCGCCACGGTCCAAGCCAACCAAAATGAATTGGCCGAGGTCACGGCCCTGATTCGTGGCCGGGTGGTCAAGGTGCATGTCGATGTCGGGCAGGACGTGACGAAAGGCACGCGCTTGGCGCTGCTCCACAGCGTCGATCTCGGTGTGGCGGAGGGTGAACATCTGAAAGCTGAGGCGAGATTGGAAGAAGCCGAACGGTCCCATGTGCGAGCCAAAGAGTTGTATGAGAACAAGGCCGTCAGCCTGGCTGAATTGCAGCGGCGTGAGGCAGCCATGAAGGCCGCCAGGGCCGAAGCCCGTGAGACGAGGAACCGGCTGGAGCTGCTTGGTGTGCCTCAAGAAGAAATCGAGAGGCTGGATCGTGAGCATACGATCAAAGCCGACATGCCGTTGCGCGCGCCGTTCGACGGGCGGGTCATCACACGAAACATCACGAAGGGAGAAGTGGTTGAAACGGATCAAACACTGTTCACTGTGGCCAACCTTACCGACGTATGGGTGATCGGTAACGTGCCCGAAAAGGATATCCGATTCATCCGTAAGGACCAGAATGTCAACGTGGTTCTTGCGGCCTATCCCCATGCGATCTTCGGTGGAACCATCACCTATGTCGGAGATGTCCTTGACCCGGCAACTCGCACCATGAGCCTGCGCGTCACCGTATCAAATCCCGAGCGACTGTTGAAGCCGGAAATGTTTGCGGTCATCAGTGTGTACGCAACGTCGAGTCCTGATGCGCTGAGCGTCCCGCTTGCAGCCGTTCAGGATGGGCCTGTCGGCAAGATGGTGTTCATTCAGCAGGAGGCCGGTACGTTCGAGGCTCGAGCGGTCAAGTTGGGCAATGAAGAGGGAGAGGTGATCAGGGTGCTGGAGGGGGTGAAGGCCGGTGAGCAGGTCGTGACGAAGGGCTCCTTCGCTCTGAAGTCTGAAATGGAACGGCACAAGATCGAGCCTTCGACATGATCGTCACGCTTCTGGAATTCTCATTGCGGCAGCGGATCCTGGTGATCGGTCTGGCTTGCCTGTTGTCCGTCATCGGTGTGATTGCTTTTGAGTCGATCCCGATTGATGCCTACCCCGACGTGACGAACATCCAGGTGCAGGTATTGACCGAAGCGGCTGGCCTCTCGCCGGTCGAAGTCGAGCGGTTCATAACCTATCCGCTCGAACTTCAGATGACCGGGTTGCCTGGATTAGCGGAGATCCGGTCGCTTTCTAAGTTTGCACTGTCACAGATTACAGTCGTGTTCAATGACGACGTGGATATCTACTTTGCCCGCCAGTTGGTCCTCGAGCGGATCATGGCGGCAAAAGAGCGACTCCCGGAGGGGCTCGAACCAGTGATGGCTCCCGTCACAACGGGGCTGGGCGAGGTCTATCACTATTATCTCGAAGGGCCCCATGCGACAGCGACTGATGCGAAGACTGTCGAGGCTGAGCTGACGGATCAGCGCACCATGCAGGAGTGGGTCCTGCGCCCTCTGCTGAAGAGCGTGCCTGGCGTGATCGATGTGAACGGTATGGGTGGGTTTGTGAAGCAGTATCAGGTCCTCGTCGATCCGGCCAAACTGCGCAAGTTCGACTTGACGCTCCACCAGATCTATGGGGCGGTGGTGAAAAACAACGCCAATGTCGGGGGCAACGTGATGGAGCGCCATGCCGAGCGGGCGATCGTCCGAGGGCTGGGTCTGATCAAGAGCGTAAGCGATATCGAGTCGATCATCGTAAAGGAATCCGGCGGCACGCCGGTTTTCGTGCGCGACGTCGCTGAGGTCCGCATCGGCCACGCCGTCCGCCACGGCGCAGTCGTGCTCAATGGGGAGCGGGAAGTGGTGATAGGAACCGTGCTCATGCTTCGAGGAGGCAATGCCCGCCAGGTGGTTGAGTCGGTCAAGAACAAGATAGAAGATCTGCAACAGAGCAAT
>JAHBWQ010000150.1 GCA_019636915.1 Nitrospira sp.
CGCCACGATTCCGTGATTAACCCACGCAGGGCAACCCAGCCAAGGGCGCCCTGCGTGGAATCGAGAGGTTTACAGAAGGATGTCGGTGCCGGCCCCTCCGACAGTCAGCGTCGGCGCGCCGACCAACTGAATCTGAAACTCCGGGGCCGCATCGGCATCGACATTGCCGTATAGGTTTCCACCCGTATACCAGAGCGTGCCCGCCCCTCCGGGCGTGGCACCGTTCCACGTAAAGGCCTGGTTCCCACTTACCAAGATATTGGCATCGATATCATGGAGATCGATCTGGTCACTGTTATTGTCCCCACCAAATTTGTCTTTATTAAAACCATGGATGATATCCTTGCCAGCGCCAGCGAGGCTGTCGCTGACAGAATTGTAGTCAAAGATATCCAACCCATTATAGACGGCATACATAGCGTCGGCACCGGTCCCACCATTGAACAGGTTGGTGGCGTTCATTCCGCCATAGAGGATGTCATTGCCAGCCCCCCCATTCAGCACAGTATCATTGCCAGAGTCACCGCCGCTGAGAGTGTCGTTGCCATCACCGCCGTTGAGGGTATGGACATCGCCGCTGCCTCCGCTACCAAAGTGACCGTTATCGACCGAAAGGGTGTCATTGCCAGGCCCACCGTTCACCACATTGGTGCCAAAGCCACCACAGGTAAGACTGTCATCGCCGGCCCCACCATTCAGCACATTGTTACTAAGATCGCCGCTATGGAGGATGTCGTTCCCAGCCCCCCCGTCGAGTGTCTTGTTCACCCAGTCGGCACCCGTCAGCTTATCATTGAAGTTTGAGCCGATGAGGTTTTCAACACTTACGAGCTGATCGACCCCAGCCCCTCCCGTGTTCTGCAGCCCCAAGAGAGACAGATCAACCGTAACGCCAGCGGGCGCTGTGCTGTAGGAAGCGGTGTCGATTCCCGCCCCTCCATCCAGCAAGTCGTTTCCACTACCACCATTTAGTGTATCATTGCCTGTGCCGCCTCTGAGTGTGTCGTTGCCGGCTCTGGCGTCGAGCAGGTCGTTCCCGCTCAACCCCGCGAGCACGTTGCTCGCGCCATTTCCGGTGAGGGTATCGCCGAAGTTTGTTCCGCTAACGTTCTCAATACTCACCAGCGTGTCGCTCCCCGCACCTCCCGTGTTCTGTGGTCCTGTAAGATTGAGATTCACGGTCACGCCGGCCGTTGCCCCGATGTAACTCTGCCCATGGAGGCTCCGGCTGCTGTAATCGGCGGTGTCGATCCCCGTCCCTCCGTTCAAAATATCGTTGCCCGTGCCACCGACGAGCCAATCGTTTCCACCCCGACCGTTGAGCACATCATTCCCAGAGCCTCCGATAAGATCGTCATTCCCTTGCGGCCCCGTCACGGCATCGCCATTGAGGAGGTCATTGCCAGCCAACCCATTCAAAACATCGTTGCCACCCAGCCCATTGATCGTATCCCCACCGGCAGTACCGACACGGATATCATTTCCAGGTGTTCCAGTAATAATCGCCATCGTCATCTCCTTTGTTTGGTGAGTCCCATTAACCTAGCCATTATACGGGCCCTCCCTGTCTCAGGGGCGATCAATCGGTCACGGCATGCAACTGCGAGCACCACTCTTCTGGGTGTCCATCCTCCGTCAGTCACTACCGATCGTCGGTGCCACACCTTAGTGAAGAGCAGTCGCTCAAAAAATCCGGAATCAGCAGCTGAGACCACTGTGCCAGTCTTTGGTGAACGTGAGCCTTATAGAAGGATGTCAGTACCTGCTCCTCCGACCGTCAGTGCCGGAGCACCAACTAACTGAACCTCAAACTCCGCCGCCGTATCCCCATCCGTGCTCCCCTGCAATATCCCACCGGCATACCGGAGCTGGCCCGCTGCCGTAAATCCAGCGCTCCCAATATAGGTAAAGGCCTGGTTCCCGCTCACGAGGCTATTGGCGTCAATATCGCGGAGATCAATCTGGTTGCCGAGCGCCGCCCCCGCTCCATTAAAGCCGACAATGTTATCTCTACCAGTGCCGAACGGGCTATCGCTGACAGAATTATAGTCGAAGGTAATGGTTGCAACATCGTCATTTTCTTCAGGAAGATACTTCAGGGTATCAGCCCCCACCCCACCGTTGACTATGCATTTGGACGACGTAAACGATAAAATATTGGCAATCAGCACGTCATTACCGCTATCACCGTTCATTGTGTAATCACCTTCGAGCCCTGCCCTCAACGTATCATTGCCGCTGCCACCGTTAAGTGTTATGCCGCCAACTGCGAAAAAACCATGGAGCGTATCATTACCGGCTCCGCCGTTCAGAGTGCCGTCTTCAGAACAGGTTAGCAGATCATCTCCTTCATCACCATTAAGTAGGCCGCCGATACTGTCCAGCCAATCGTTCCCGGTCCCACCGTTGAGCGTACTGTCGCTGTGCTCTGCCCCAATCAGCGTGTCATTACCAGCTCCCCCATTGAGCGTGTTACTGGCCTGGGTATTACTTTCGAGCCTGTCGTTGCCGGCCTCACCGTTGAGAATATTCGTTGCACCAAAGCCACCTCGGAGTATATCGTCTCCAAGTCCGCCATTGAGCGTGTTGACTGGAGCGAGGCTGAAAAAGTCTCCATTGGCCCCCCTCAACTTATCGTTGAAGGTGGAACCGGTCACGTTTTCAATGCTCACGAGAGTATCAATCCCCGCGCCCCCCGTGTTCTGCGCACTCTTGAGGTTCAGATCGACCGTGACCCCGGCCGTCGCCGTATTATAGGAGGCGGTGTCGATGCCGGTCCCGCCGTTCAACAGGTCGTTCCCCGCCCCGCCGTTCAATCGGTCGTTCCCTCCTCCTCCCAGGAGCTGGTCGTTTCCCCCTCGGCCTGAGAGCAGGTTGTTGGCGCTATTACCGATAAGGGTATCGTTCAGGTTCGTGCCGAGGACGTTCTCAATACTCACCAGCGTGTCGAGCCCCGCGCCTCCCGTGTTCTGGGCGCCCGTAAGATTGAGATTCACCGTCACGCCCGCCGTCGCCCCGATGTAACTCTGCCCATTGATCGTACTGTTGCTATAGTCAGCAGTGTCGACTCCCGTCCCCCCGTTCAACACGTCGGTGCCCGTCCCACCGACGAGCCAATCGTCGCCACCGCGGCCATTGAGCGTATCATTGCCCGAGCCCCCGATGAGCGTGTCATTGCCCTGTGGTCCAACCACCGCGTCGCCATTGAGAATGTCATTGCCCGCCAACCCATTTAAGAGATCGTTGCCCCCCAGCCCATTGAGCGTATCTGCAAGCAAGGTCCCCACACGGATGTCATCCCCAGCTGTGCCATTAATAATCGCCATCCCACGCTCCTTTGTTTAATGAATCGCATCTGACCAAATCGCCTGGTCCGGTGAAAATGGGGGGGGGAAACACCCATACCTGGACCTCATCCGCCCTCATGGTTGCTCCATCAGTCACGATGTGCAGTTAGAGAGTGCTGTATACAAGTCAACCCAAGTCACGCCTCCACTGCCAAACCACCATGCACGGTTACAACACTAATTTTTCTCTGGCACTGTGTAGCAAAACAGCCCCATGTTTGGAAGCAACATCGATACCAATCTGAAGCAACCAGAGACCGCCAACTGCACCGGCTAACTGTACGCATATTCAACAGGATATGTTCGGTATACCAAGCGGTACCTAATCTCACTGTCCCTGAAGAACACCACGGAGTGCATCCAAACAGATTCACTGTATCCAATTCGATTCAGGGAATGAATGTGGGAAGGACACGGCTTCACGAGGGAGGTCTCCTGACATGTCACCCGGTGATTCCACAGAGAGTGGGGATGACGAACTCGGCTCACCGATGCGGGCCCCCTTGTCTAGAGGCCCCGCACGAAGACGTGAGGTTTATAGCAAGAGGTCCGTGACAGACAGACTCGGAGCATTGCTGAGCACAACCTCGAACTCCGCTGCTGCATCGTTATCGGTATTGCCCTGCAGAACTCCGCCAGAATACCGGAGCTCTCCGGGACTGAAGGAAATGAATGGCAGGCTGCCAATGAACGTGAACGCTTGGTTGCCGCCCAGCGTGGCATCAGCATCGACCCCTCTTAGATCGATATCGTCGTAAAAGCTTGCAAAATCTGTAATTATGTCTCTGCCCCCACCGGCAGGGCTGTCACTGACTGCATTATAAACAAAGACGTTCTGACCCAACCCGCTGGTGAGGGTATCCGCCCCGCCCTCACCCATTAACCGGTCGTTGCCAGCACCGCCGATGAGGGTATCATTGCCACTGCCGCCATCAAGGCGGTCGTTACCATCGCCACCGATGAGGACGTCGTTGCCCTGATAGCCCTGTAGCCGGTCGTTGCCAGCCCTGCCGTCGATGCGATCGTCACCCGCAAAGCCCGTGAGCAGGTTATCGATGCCGTTGCCCGTGAGAATGTCGTTGAAGTCCGTCCCGCTAACGTTCTCAATGCTCACGAGAGTGTCGAAGCCGGCTCCTCCCGTATTCTGCGGTCCTGTGACATTGAGGTTGACCGTGACAGCAGCGGTCGCCCCGGTGTAGCCAATCCCTTGGATACTCCTGTTGCTATAATCGGCAAGATCGATCCCCGCTCCCCCGTTCAGGATGTCATTGCCAGTGCCACCGATGAGTCTATCATTGCCACCGCGACCGTTGAGCGTATCATTGCCAGCCCCGCCATACAGCGTGTCATTGCCATACGGCCCGATCGGGTCGTCGCCATTGAGAATGTCATTGCCCGCCAACCCGAGTAAGAAATCGTTCCCCGCCCGCCCATTGAGCGTATCGTCGAACGGGGTGCCGATAATGATGTCGTCCCCCGGTGTGCCGTTCTTGATGGTCATATCCATCTCCTTCGTTTAGTTCTTGTGTGAATCTCACCTGCCTGGTTCATCCAGGCCAGTTAGAGGGAAGGGGACAGCCCGAACGTCTATCTCATCCGCCCTCATGATGAGAACCCATTCACTGTTTGCTCCTACGTTCGCTACGCACCTCGATGTCTATCCTCCTTTCACCTGTCGACAGCCTGTTTCGCGCGCGATATGCAGAGCGGTCGCTCCCGTATTGCCAAGTCCGCAGGCACGGCCACTGTTGACCACGTCCCTTGAACTTGAGCGACTTCTAAATAGGCTGAGCAAACACCATGCCGTCATGACACCAAAGACAAAAACCCCAGAAGACAGTGAAGATATACGTATAATCAACAAGATAAGCTCTGCATACCGAACAGTACGTATCCCCCCACCCCTGAAGGAACACCCATTCATGGATCGAAAAAGATTCTATGGGTGTATCGAGTTAGATTCAGTTCATCCCACCCATCAGCGAACGACTGCACGATGAAAGTAGAGTGATGTCGATCAAGCAAGTGCCCCCTGCCCACTCGGCCGCCTCGCCCTGTTTGACTCATCTCTTCTCGTTTGCTACTCTCCGCGCGGATTGGCCGATCAGCTAGAAGACGAACATCATGAACATCGCCGACTATCTTGAACGGAAGCGGATCGACGTGGATCAATACCTTGATCTTATTGCGCCTCCGTCCGTGACCTCTCCGACGACGTTGCATGAAAGCCTTCGCTACAGCCTGATGGCAGGCGGGAAACGAGTCCGACCGATTTTGACGATTGCGGCGGCGGAAGCGCTGGGGCAGACCCCACCAGGCCTCATGGCGGTGGCCTGCTCGCTGGAACTGATCCATACCTATTCGCTGATCCACGACGATCTGCCGTCGATGGACAATGACGACTTTCGCCGAGGGAAACCGACGAACCACAAGGTCTATGGCGAGGCCATGGCCATTCTCGCGGGCGATGCGCTGCTCACGATGGCATTTGACGTGATCAGCAGACCTGATCTGATGAAAGGTTGCGATCCGGTACGGCAAGTCCGCATCATCCAAGAGTTGGCTTTTGGCTCCGGGAATGTGGGGATGGTGGGCGGCCAGGTATTCGACATCCAGGCCGAAAATAAGGACATCGACCTCCCAACCCTTCAGAACATTCACAAGCACAAGACCGGTATGCTGATACGCGCTGCGGTCCGCATGGGAGCCATTGCCGCTGGAGCCAACGACCACCAACTCGATGACATGACCGGCTATGCCGAAGACATCGGCCTGGCATTTCAAATCGCCGATGACGTGTTGAACGTGACGGGCACACGTGAAGAGCTTGGGAAGAATCCCAACACCGATGCGGAGCGCGGGAAAAAAACCTATCCGACGTTCTACGGGGTTGATGGAGCAAAGAAACTGGCCGACGACTGTGTCACCCGTGCTATCAACCGCTTATCGTCCTTCGGCCCCTCCGCTGACCCTCTGCGCGAGATCGCGCGATACATCACAAACCGTAAGAACTGACGTCGTTCGTGAAGCGTATCTCGTGAAATCCACAAGCGCACAGTCGAGCAGGCATCTTCATTTCACGCGCTTCACGTCTTCGTCATGAAAGCTCTCGTCACAGGCGCAACCGGGTTTGTCGGAGCAGCGGTTGCGCGGGCCCTTATACGAGCCGGTGTCGACGTTCGTGTCTTAGCTCGCCCTGACGCCGATCTTACGAATCTGAATGGCCTTCCGGTTGAGCGAGTCGCAGGGGATTTGCGCGACCCTGCATCACTCCGTATCGCGCTCAGCGACTGTCGCCACCTCTACCATGTCGCGGCACACTACGCCCTCTGGGCCAAAGACCCATCCATCTTCTATGACGTCAACGTGGCGGGCACCAGAAATCTCCTGGAAGCCGCACGTGAGGTTGGGGTGGAACGGACGGTCTATTGCAGCACCATCGGCGCCATCGGCTTACCACCGGGTGGGGGGCTTGGAACGGAAGAGACGCCGGTCTCCCTCGAACAGATGGCCGGCCACTATAAACGTTCGAAGTACCTGGCGGAGCAAGAGGTGCACAAGCTGGCCAAGGAAGGATTGCCGGTGGTCATCGTGAATCCCAGCGCCCCGGTCGGTGAAGGCGACGTCAAACCGACGCCTACGGGCCAGGTCATTGTCGATTTCATGAAGGGCCGGATGCCGGCCTATATCGAAACCGGGATGAACATCATCGATGTCGATGACGTCGCAACCGGTCATCTGCTTGCCATGGAGAAAGGCCGTCAGGGCGAACGGTATATTCTCGGCGCGACCAATCTGTTACTGCGTGAAGTATTTGAGATTCTTAGCCGACTGACTGGGCTCAAAGCTCCAGCCGTGAAACTCCCACGGAGTGCCGTGCTTCCGCTCGCCTATCTCAATCACTGGTTTGCCAATGTAACCGGTCTCCCTCCACGCATTCCGCTGGAAGGCGTGAAGATGGCCAAGTACAAAATGCATTATGATTGCAGCAAAGCCATCCGCGAACTGGGGCTGCCGCAGCATCCACCGGAAGTTGCGCTGGGCAAGGCCGTCCGCTGGTTCAAATCCCACGGATACGCATGACAGCCGCCTCGAACTCCTATTGAATGGAACCCGCCGTCCTCTTTTTCAAGACGATCGTCCTCCGGCCTTATGTCTTTATTTTTCTTGCCGCCTTTCTTTTTTCTGCCATCAAGCTGATCGGCTGGCCGCGAACCTGGCGGTTCTGGCTGATTAGCTGGACCACCGCCTTCGTCTGCGAATTCTCGTCGACCCGAACCGGTATTCCCTTCGGCTGGTACTTCTATAACGGTTCAACTGTTGGGCAGGAACTCTATTTTTTTGATGTGCCGTTCATGGATTCAATCTCATTCAGTTTTCTACTGTTCGCCTCGTACTGCGTGGCGCTCGGATTACTACTCCCAGCTGACTCACCACTCGACAGCGGCCTTTTTTCGCTAAGAACATTACAGTTTGACCTGGACGCCCGCACAAGCTGGCCGGTCTATGGCCTGACGGCCTTTCTGTTCGCTTTTATCGACATGGTGATTGACCCGGTTGCGTTACGCGGTGACCGCTGGTTCTTGGGGAAAATCTACTACTACCCTGATCCCGGCTGGCACTTCGGTGTCCCTTTTGCGAACTATGTCGGCTGGGCGGTCGTCGGGTTGATTTCTCTGGCCATGTATTTTCCGTTGGACCGGAGACTCCCTTCACTCGTGCCTCTACCACCGATCACTCAGCGACTCCTGCTCGGAATCGGCTTATATTACGGAGTCTTAGCCTTCAACCTCGGCGTGACGTTTTGGATCGGCGAAACATTCATGGGCATGAGCGGCTTGCTGATGCATCTCCCGGTCCTTGTTATCTTGGTCATTCGCCTTTTTGCTCACCAGCAAGTCTACCGCATCCAAGAGTGAGGTGACATTCACTCCAAAGAATTTGTATAGTCAGATGACTCTTGCGCCAAGAAGGACCATCGAACATGAATACGGGCAGCTACTCGCACCCAAGCAACCCAACCCAGCCACGGCACAGGTCTACCGTTTTCTCTCATGTCATGACACTACGCTCCGATCGTTCTCCCGCAAGCAAGATCGTGGCACTTACGGTCTTGTCGCTCTGCCTGATGGCCTCAACCCCCGTGCCTGAGCTGCTGCACGTGCTTGGTATCGTGACATCCATCGATGAGAAGCACGTTGACGTGAAAACAGTGAAAGGCCAGGTCGTATCAGTCCTGCTGACCAAGCAGGTGAAATACAAGAACAAGAACAACCCAAAATCGCTCGACCCGCCCGCCGTCGGAGATCGCGTCATCATTGAAGCGTCACGGGATGAGAAGAGCAAGAAAGTCACGGCAACGGTCGTACATTATTCACCGGGCAACATTTCTCCACCTCCACGATAAGCAATGCCGACCATTCGTTTTGCAAGAGCGGTCCATGAATCACCCTTCCATGGAGGCCTACGCCAGGCCTTTATGCGTGTATTCATCACCGGCATCGCCGTATTTCTGGCTATTGCCGTTGTTCCAGGGTTGGAAACCAACAGTTTCGGTGCCGGTCTGGCAGCCGTGCTGGTCTTGACCTTCTTGAACCTCATCCTTCGCCCCATCCTGTTTCTCCTCACGTTGCCGCTGATCGTTTTTACGCTCGGACTCTTTCTGGTGGTGTTAAACGCGCTGTTGCTCGACCTGACGGCATATCTCGTAAAGGGGTTTACGGTTTCTGGATTTTGGCCGTCAGTCGGCGGCGCGCTGGTGATCAGCCTCGTGACGACCGTACTCAATAGCTGGACCGTCGATCGCCGTCTCCCTGCTGATCCGTACGAAGAACCACGTCGGCCACCCAAAATCATCAATCCGGATTGAGCCCTCACAACTTCTGACCAGAAGAAACGTACGGCGGGAAAACTGCGAAGAGCTGATCATCGACCGGGCTCACCGACAGGCCGGGTGACAGGCATCACCGTCTCTTCACAGAGGGAAACCCTCTAGGATTGAATGAGGCTTCGCTTCTCCTGCAACCAGCCGCAGAAGCATGACGGCGCACCGAGACACATCATCGGCGCGCCGTACCCTTAAGAAAAGAACGAGTGATCATTCTGCTTACACTCTCGTGCAGATCAGCACTTCATTCTCTTTTATGCTTATACGCGACGTGCACTCAGTACTTCCCATCCTGCCCCGATCTGCCGATGTAATATACGAACAGCCCCAGCATCATGATTGCCATATTGATCGAGACTACGATTGTTATCAACGCGACATCCCTAAACATAACGTCCCTTTCCTTTCCGCCTTATGGCTAGAATTGTTTATCTCTATATTTAAGAGCCGGAGGCGCCTCCGATTTTATGACTCCTACTTCTTGTCATACAGCAACATGTGTGCCGGAGACTCTCTCGCCAATTATGGTTGTCCGCCCGCCCCTAAACGATTAAAAAAGATGAAAACCTCCGATCAGGAATGTGCCTGAGTCTTCGCTACAGCGCTGAAGGGGCCACTGAGTGGATCTGATGGATACAGAAAACTGTATCTATTTCGATACGAGGATGTTTGGAAGGTGTCCTAACGGCAGGCAGAACGGAGTGAACCATAGTACCCCGGTCAGCTCAATACCCAACCCGGCATAGACAAATCCATGTCCAGTGGATTGTATAAGTAGCACAAATCGAAATGTTGAGCCCCACATCGTCCTCATACCCGATGCGACCTTCAAACAGGCCGGCGACAAAAACATGTCCAACGGATCTTGCTCAACCGGATAACCCTGTTCTCCCTGCACGTGCAAAACCAGCCCTGACGTTTCTCTCGTCTTCAGCAACATAACAAGAACTTTCTGTTTCAAAGTGAAACAGTTTTCCCATAACAATATTGATCATCATGTAGGAGACACCCTGCGCCTCTTACAGCCTCCGCAATATTTTGTCGCTCCACCTTTGCAACGAACTCTCTCTGGATCGGCACGGAACTTTGTTAATACTGAAGAAGTTCCGCACTCGCAAACGTTCCAGGCCCGTTATCTCGCAAATCGGCATGCGCCTTGCTCCACGATGTCCATACTAAGCCCACTTACACACATGGGAGGTTACATGGGGTGGATTCTGACAGTGCAACAACAATCATCGAGAGACCTTCGACCGTTTCGCCGATTCTCTTGGGCTCCACGTACGATGGTCCTCGGTCTCTTTGCCGCAACCCTCAGCATCCCCACCGCTGCACTCTGCGCATCACCAGCCTCGCCGGTCCCACTCTTTCTTGAAACTCCGAGCGATATCCCCGCGGCGATCGATCAGGCATTCCCGTCACCTCAGCTCTCGAAGCGATGGGTGCGCCGGCACCGGACGATGGGGCTCAATCCTGTTGCGTTGGAAGCCATGAAGCTCACCCGCAAAGAATCGAAACAGGATGTCTCACTGGACCTGTTCGATGCCGGCACACGAACGTTGGAGCTCGACGAACCGGAAGTCCACGACAATAAGGCGAGGGTCTGGCGTGGACGGGTGCGAGGTGACCAGGACAGTGATGTCACCTTGGCCGTACGCGGAATAAAAATGGCTGGGACGATTGTCTCTGGGCAACGGCTCTACAAAATTGAGCCGACAGAGGACAACCGTCATCGCCTCGTCGAAGTCGATGAGGACAGCATGCCACCAGACCATCATCCGCTTGTGGTCCCCGATGATGGAACCCCTGCAGATCCTCCTGCTCCCGAGCCTGAACTCCAGCAGCCCGGTACAGCAGCGACACCAGGCAGTGTGACTACGGCAGCTGCAACCACGAACACGATCGTCGACTTATTAGTGGTATATACCTCAACGGCACGAGCCAAGCAGGGTGGGCAAGCCGCCATGAATGCGCTGATTGCGATGGGCGTCGATTTGGCTAATCAGGCCTATACGAACAGCAAAATTGCCATGCGACTCCGGCTGGTCCGCGCTGCCGAGATCGCCTATACGGAAACGGGCAACATCGGCACCGACCTCTCGCGTTTACAGAGGACAAATGATGGGTTCATGGATCAGGCCCACACGTTGCGGAACCAATATAAAGCCGATCTCGTCGCACTGATCGTGGACAACGGAGGCAGTTACTGCGGAATCGCCTATGTCATGGCCAACGGC
>JAHBWQ010000151.1 GCA_019636915.1 Nitrospira sp.
CAGATGTGGAGGTGGCGACCCCACCGGAGTTCAAGGGGCATGAGAACATCTGGTCTCCCGAAGACCTCTTCGTCGCGTCCGCCAACGTCTGTTTGATGACGACGTTTCTCGCCGTCGCGGAACGAGCCGGTCTTGCCTTTTCCTCGTACGAGAGTACGGCGGAAGGACGGCTGGAGTTAGTGGAGGGGAAATTCCAATTCACAGCGATCACCATCCGGCCTTCCATCACCTTGAAGCCTGGCGGTGATGCAGCCAAAGCGAAGGAATTGATCGAGAAAGCAGAACACAATTGTCTTATTTCCAACTCGATGAAGGCGGAAGTGACTCTGGAGCCGGTCATACGTTGGCAGACTGTCGCACAATAAGTCTGAGACCTTTAAACTTCAGCAGGTCAGCCATGACGTGCGGCGATCGCACTGCAGTTCGTCACCCTCCATCGGAGAAGGCACGCGGCTCGTGTCCCTGAAGAGAGATATCCGACAGCGTGTCCTCAGCCATGCGATCGAATCTTCCCTCCATCAGTCCTCATATGCTCCACGACTTTACCGTCTTCCAACTTGATGACCTGATTCCCAAGATGAAAATACCGATCGTCATGAGTAATAACGATCACTGTTTTTCCTCGCAGGCGTAAGTCTGGAAGCAGCGTCTTGTAAAAGATTTCCTTGTACTGCGGATCTTGATCCGCCGCCCACTCGTCAAACACGTAGATCGAGCGATCCTCAAGATAGGCTGTGAGCAGCGCCAATCGCTTGCGCTGTCCTTGAGAGAGGTCGAGGGTTGAGAAGATGCGATCACGCACAGTGACTTTCTGATCCAGGTGCAGCAATCGTAAATATTTTGGCGCGAGCCTGTCGACCTGAGAATCTGAGTGACCGAGAAGCTTTTTGAAGAGATAAAAGTCTGAAAATATGACCGAGAAGTGTTCACGGTACCACTCTCGATTTTCATTGGTGATCATCGTGCCAGCTAGTCTCACGTCTCCCCGCAGCGGCTCATACAATCCCGACAGCACTTTCACAAGTGTAGACTTTCCGCTTCCATTCCCTCCAATGACGAATACCAATTCGCCGGGACACAACTCCAGACTAATGGGACCCAGGGCAAAGAGAGATTCTTCTCCCTTATCCTCTTTGTAAGAAAACATGACATCGGTCCATTGCACGATGGGTGTGATCGCAAGCTCTGGATCGACCGAGTCTTTCGTCTGGCCGTCATCTGGCCCGCTGTCCAGTGATACGCCCAATCGTTCAATATTTTCCAATGCCACTTGGCCTCGCTCGAGAGTTGGCACGATACTAATGATCTCTGAAATAGGGCCCATCATATAAATCATTGCCACGATGTATCCTGTCAGCGCTTCTGAAGAAATGAGTCCAACCGATGGAAAGAGGAATATGAGAAAACCGATGAGAGAGTAGAGGGAAACCTGATTCCAGGCTCCAAGCAGAGCTTGTATCCGCGTCGCTTCCAGATTCGTCTTTCTATACAGTTCTGCCGCTCCCCGCACTTCCCCCTCCACAAACTCCTGTCGCCGTGCCCGATGCATCAACAGTTCTTTCAGGCCATCTGTAAGTGCGCGAAAGCGCTGAAACAACTCGGCTCTTGCCTCACGGGATGCAGCAATAATGCTGCGGACATTGGAGTGTAACCACTGATGTCCTAGAACACTTACAACCGTGATACCGAGTACGCCAAGAAATACACTCCACGACAACCACGCAAGGAAGACTCCACAGCCAAACAGGAGTGCTGCACTCATGAGAAACTGAGGAAAGCATTGGATCGCCCAGGTTACCCAACTGACGTCGTCCGTCAGGGTAACTAAAATATGGGTGGTCCCCCGTCGCTCGGAACGAAGTAGAGGAGCTCGTACGATTTTTGCGCAGAGGGACAACGAGAGATCCAGGATTGTGTCTTGCGAAAATCGTACAAGCAGAATGTGAGACCCCAGGTTTGCCAGAATCTTTCCAGCGACAAGGCCGATAAATGCTAGTACGAAAAGGAGAGAATGGTCGGAGGGATGATGAAGCAGATAATTGATGAGTGCTAAGACCCCGGCACTCAACAACCCGGACAAGACACCGATACAGAGCATGAACCAGGCCATGGCACTTGACCGTTGCACGACGAAGCGAAAAAATCGTCCAAGGGGCATTACCGACTAGCCTCACTTTCATCGGGAAAGGAGATTGGAAGTGCGCACCTAAATTACGTTAGCCAAAGGCACTGGCTGGTTTTGGTTATGCTCGGCAAGGAAGGCCTGGAGATGTTTTGTCACTTCCTCGACATGTGGCGTGACCAGGAGCTGCCCTGAATCGATGGCTGCAACCTGCACCGTCTTGCTTCCTTCACCCCCAAACTCCGGCCAGACATGTCTGGTGTCCGTCACCGTCCGAGCGACATACCGATTAGATGCTACAATATTCAAAATGCGGCCAGGATATTTACGGACGTCGTAGCGAGCCACAGCCTGGAGTGTGGATCGGGTCACTCGCTCGTCGTGGAATTCGACCATCAGCTCATTGTTGTCGCGATTGGGGTGCGATAACGACATGAGTTTCTTATAGTAATGCTTAAACAATGGAATCCAGTCTTTGGTCGGCAAACGGCTGAGCGCGAGGAAAGTACGTATTCCCCGCCACAATACAAACAGCGGTAGCCCAGCCATCATCGGCAGTCGAATGCGATGTGGACGGTACGTGGATGGATGCCAGGTATCCATCACCACCAGTGTGACGGTCTGCCCTTGTCCCAGGAGTTGCTGAGCCATTTCATACGCGATCAACCCACCCGTACAGTTCCCCAGGACGGTATAGGGGCCAGTCGGGCGGACGCGACGGATCTGTTCAACATAATGACTCGCCATCTCCGGTATCGAGGTGAAGGGCGCTTCTTTCCCATCCAATCCTCGTGCCTGTAACCCATAGGTAGGTCGATCCGGCCCCAATAATTTTGCCAACTGAGCAAAGACCAAGACATTACCCACTACTCCAGGCACCATGAATATCGGTGCCGCGACTCCGTTCGGTTGAATCGCGACCAGCGATTGCCATGGCGGCGTCCAGTGGTCCTGCGATAGTACCGACGCGAATTCTGCAATGGTCGGTGCTTGAAACAGCATGGCGAGTGGAAGGCGTTTTCCATACACCTGTTCGAGAAGATAGAAGAGGCGAGCCGCTTTGAGTGAATGGCCCCCAAGATCAAAGAAGTTGTCGTGGACCCCGACTTTTGAGACATCGAGTACGTGCTGCCACAAGGCCGTGAGTTGGATTTCGACTTGGTTGCGGGGGTTACTGTGGCCTAGTTCATCTGAGAGCGAGGAGGCCGGGGATGGTAAGGCTTTCCGGTCGATCTTGTTGTTGGCCGTCAAGGGCATGGCATTCAGAAAGACAAAGAGAGAAGGCACCATATAATCTGGAATCTCGGATCGCAGAAACGAACGCAGCTCCGCCTGACTTGGGAGGGGTCCCTCTTGGCAGACGACATAGGCCACTAACTGCTTAATCCCTTGGCGGTCTTCCCACGCGGTGACTGCCGCCTGACGGATGGAGGGGTGGCGGTTCAGCGCAACCTCAATCTCGCCCAATTCGATCCTGAATCCTCTAATCTTGACCTGGTTATCTATTCGACCGAGATGCACGATACGTCCATCGGACCGATACCGAGCCAGGTCTCCCGTTCGATACAGTTTCGCGAGAGGCTCCGGGGAAAAGGGATGAGAGATGAACCGTTCCTGTGTCAATTCAGGCCTACCTCGATAGCCATGGGCCAACCCATGACCACCAATATAGAGCTCCCCGGACACTCCGATAGGAACAGGCTTGAGGAATTGATCCAAGATATACACGTCTGTGTTGGCGATCGGTCTCCCAATGGTGATCTCCTGATCGGTCCGTTCGATTTTCTCGATCGTGGACCAAATCGTCGTTTCAGTCGGACCATACATGTTCCATACGGCCAGGCTTCGATCCAACAATGATGTCGCCAGATCAGGGGGAAGGGCCTCTCCTCCGCAGAGCACCGTCACGTTTTTACCGCCCAGCCATCCCGCCTCGATCAACATGCGCCATGTGGCGGGTGTCGCTTGCATGATTGTCGGCTGTACCGACTCACAGAGGATCCGTAGTTGTCGTCCGTCCGTTGCAGCAGCTTGACTGGCGATTTCGACACGGGCCCCAACCAGCAACGGTACATAGAGTTCCAGGCCGAAAATATCGAAAGAGATGGTTGTTACGGAAAGCATAACATCCTGTGCGGTACATCCCGGTTCTTGTCGTATTGACCACAAGAAGTTCACCAACGCTCGGTGTGGAATTTCCACTCCCTTGGGCTGTCCCGTTGAACCGGACGTGTACAGGACGTACGCCAAATCCTGTGGTGTCGCGAAGGGGCTAAGATTATGGTCAGCCATCTGCGCGATGACTTCCGTCTCGCGATCAAGACACAACAACCGGCAGACTTGAGGGTCAAACCGATCGGATAGAGCCACCGTTGTCAGCACGGCGGCGAGCGAGGCATCCTGTGTCATAAACCGAAGCCGATCTCGAGGGAACTTGGGGTCGAGAGGGACGTAGGCCGCCCCGGTTTTGAGCACGGCCAACAATGCAATAACCTTCTCCAAGGATCGATCGAGGCCGATTCCAACCGTCACACCGGGTTTGACGCCCAGCTGTTGGAGATGGCGTGCCAACTGGTTGGCCCGGGAGTTGAGTTCATCGTATCGCAGCACCTTCTGTTCCATCGACACGGCAACAGCGTCGGGCGTCCGCTTGACCTGTGCTTCAAAGAGCTGAGGAAAACATTCAGACTGTGGGTACTCTCGTTGCGTGTGGTTCCAATCCCGCAACATCTGTCGGCGTTCGGTCGCCGTCAGTGTCGGGAGCTCGGACAGCTTGCTTTTGGGATTGGCCAATGCGCTCTGGAGCAGGGCCTTATACTGTCCTAACATCCGTTCAGCGGTCTGAGGTTCAAAGAGATCGGTATTGAACGAGAGATAGGCTTTTCGTGAGAATTCCGTCTCGATCGTCAAGCTCAAGTCGAATTGTGAGGCTTGCGTCTCCACTTCGAACGGTACCCAACTCAACCCTTGCACAGTGATCTCTCTGATGGGAGCATTCGGGACATTGAAGAGGACCTGCACCAACGGGGCAGAGCTCTGGTCACGAGCGGAGTGCATCTCCTCGACCAACTTATCGAAGGGGAAGTCTTGATTGGCATAAGCCTCTAACGCCGTTTCACGCACGCGTGCCATCAACTCGATGAACGTCGGATCGCCGGAGAGATCGGTCCGCATGACGAGTGTATTGACGAACGAGCCAATGATCGACTCGATCGCAGATTGTGTCCGGTTGGCGATAGGAGAGCCCACGGCCACATCGGTTTGGCCGGAATAGCGGCTGAGGAGAATCTGGAAACAAGCCAGCAGGGTCATGAACACCGTCGCATTCTGCTCCGCACTGAATTGTTTCAGCCGTTCGATCAATGATGTGGGCAGCTCCAGCATGCGATGGGAGCCGTTAAAGGTCTGCGTCGCAGGCCGTGGATGATCGGTCGGCAACGAAAGTTTGAAAAGCCCCGCTAGCTTCTTCTGCCAATAGTCCGATTGTGTGTTGAGCCTATCGTCGGTGAGACAACGCCGCTGCCATACCGCGTAGTCGGCATACTGAAGAGGAATTGGTTTTGCCGAAGGAACTTCTCCTCGGCACAACGCGTTGTAAAAGAGCGCAAACTCGTATCCGATGATCCCGAATGACCACTGATCTCCGATGATATGATGCATCGTGAGCACCAACACATGGTCTTCGGGTTCGATTTCAATCAAAAGGAACCGTGCCAGCGGGCCGTGCTCAAGATCGAACGGCTGGTTCGCTTCCCGCTCCACCAGGCGAGCCGCCTGCTGTTGTCGCTCTTCGGAGGGCAGGTGCCTGAGAGTCACTTCGATCCAATGAGGAGAGCGAAAGGGCTGAATCATTTGGACCGGCCCCTCACCCTTCATCCTGAACGTCGTTCGAAATGCCTCATGGCGTCTGCAGATGGCGTCGATCGTACTCCGGAGAGCCGCTTTGTCGAGCCGTCCCATCTGCCTCGAGGCAAACGGCATATTATACGCCGTGCTCTCAGGAGCCAGCTGATACATGAGCCACATGCGTTGCTGAGAATAGGACAGGGGGAGCGGATGATCTCTGGATACCGGAATGATCGGTGGCATCGCGGGAGCTTGCCGCTCTCTTCGGCGCAACCGCACTACTTCTTCGGCCAATGCCGCGATCGTGGGCCGCTCAAAAAGCGCCGGGAGCGAGACTTCGACCTCAAAGATCTCGCGTATTCGAGAGACAAGCTGGGTCGCCAGGAGGGAGTGGCCTCCGTGCTCGAAGAAATGATCATGGATGCCAGCCTCCGGGACTTCAAGCACTGACTTCCACAGCTCCGCCAAGGATTCTTCAACCTGATTTCTTGGAGCAACCCTCGCTGGCGAGTGACCGGCTGTGTGTTCAGGAGCAGGAAGAGCGCCTCGATTCACTTTGCCGGTGGTATTGAGCGGCATCGTATCGAGCCACAGAACGACGGATGGCACCATATAATACGGTAATCGCGAGACGAGGTAACGGTGAACCAGCTCGAGCTTTTCCCTGAGCGACGACTCGCCGGTCATATAGCCAACCAACCGGTGCTGGTCTCGCTTATCCTCCCGAAGCAGTACCGCAGCATGATGCACTCCAGGGAAGTTACTCAACACATATTCGATTTCTCCCAGTTCAATCCGGTATCCACGCAGTTTGACCTGCTGGTCTATTCTTCCAAGAAACTCCACATTGCCGTCGGCTCGATACCGAGCCAGGTCTCCGGTCCGATACAGTCTGGTGCCGGCTACGTAAGGATTTGCAAGAAACCGCTCTTGGGTCAATTGCGGGTTGTTGACATAGCCGCGGGCCAGACATTCTCCCGCGATATAGAGTTCTCCCGGCACACCGATCGGCAGCGGCTGCATACGCTCATCCAGCACATAGAGCTGCATGTGGGGGATGGGTCTTCCGATCGGTACATGGGCCCCTGTTTCCTCGCGTGTCGTTTGATACACGCTACACCAGACCGTGGCTTCCGTCGGTCCATATTCGTTGTAGAGCGTGGCATGGGGTAGGAGCTGGTAATGTCGTCGCAGGAGTTCAAGGGGCAGACTCTCTCCGGCCGTAATAACCATACGAAGCGATTCCAGTTGAGTACTCAACGCCTCACCGAGCACGGCATGGTACAGCGAAGGCACCCACACGACGTGGGAGACGCGATGACGCTCGATGAGCCCAGCAAGCTCCGCTGGGTCGCGATGGGCTGTCTCTGATGGGATGACCAGTGCTCCCCCTTGCAGCAACGTCCAAAAGATGCCCGTCACCGACCCGTCGAAAGCCAGCGAGAAGGTCAGTAAGAGCCGAGATGCTGGTTCCGGATAATACTGAAGTCTGGCATGAAGAGAGGTCACCAGAGTGCGATGTGTCACGACCACACCTTTGGGTCGCCCGGTCGAACCTGAAGTATAGATGATGTAGGCGAGCTGATCCGGTGAGACGGACAGTAAGAGGTTTTCCTCCTCCGTTCCGCCTTCGGTGAATGTAGACAAAATCTCCACATCACAGATTTGACCGTGGTAGCTCTGTAAATGGGTTCGGAGGTGTGCCTGGGTGACCACGATGGAAACCTGCGCATCCTCCAGCATGAGTCGGAGACGATGACTCGGGAAGGACGGATCCAGGGGAACATAGCCTCCCCCAGCTTTGAGAATGCCCAAGAGGCCCACGAGGGTATCCACCGAACGCTCGATACAGAGCCCCACCGGGATATCTGCGCCGACCCCTAGCTTCTGTAGTGCGCGGGCAACTCGATTTGCTCGTCGGTTCAGCTCTTGGTAGCTGAGGGATTGTTCTCCACAGGTCACAGCGGGCGCATGGGGAGTCCGCTCAACCTGCGCCTCGATCAACGCATGGATGCCGGAGGCTAGGTGGGGAGGCTCGCTCCACGTCAGGCGAATGTTCCGTCTCTCTTCGGCGGTCAACAGTGAAAGTTGGTCAAGAGGTGCTTCCGGTTTCTTGAGGAACCCCTCAAGAAGGATCTCCAGCTGTCCCAACATGCGGTCGATCGTCGAGTCCTCAAAAATCGTGGAATCATGGAGAAAACCAAGATCCAGGCCATTACCCGTGTTGAACATCATCAACACGAGGTCGAATTCCGATGCCGTCGGCTCCCAAGGCAGAGGAGAGATTTCCAGATCCTTGACGGTGAACGTGGACAAGGGGTCATCTTCATACACCATCATCACGTTAAACAGCGGCGACAGCGACCGCGCTCTCTGTAACGATAGCGCCTCGATGACCTCTTCAAACGGGAGGTCCTGATGGTCATAGGCGTCCACCACCACCCGACGTACCTGCTTCAATAATTCTTGTCCTGTCATCCCATCAGACAGCTCGGACCGTAACGCCACTGTATTGACGCAATACCCCATTACATCTTCGAGTTCTCTCCGACGCCGACCGGCCACGATTGAGCCAATGACGACATCAGATTCTTGGGTGTAGCGGTACAGCCAAGTGGCAAAGACGGCATACAACACCATGAACGCCGTGACATGCTGTTGTTGGCAGAAGCGTTCGAGACTGGCGGCGAGCTCAGGAGACAGCGACCGTGACCGTACGCCTCCCTCAAACGTACGCACTCGTGGCCGCTGTCGATCGATCGGCAGCTCAGGGAGAGGGCGGGCACCACTCAACTGCCGGACCCAGTAAGATCGATTGACTGCACGAAGACCTTGATCAAGCCTGGTTCTTTGCCAATCGGCATAGTCCGCATACTGAACACTCAATGTGGGGAGTTGAGCCTGGGAAACATCGCCACCGGCCTCCCATAGAACGGCCAATTCTTTCCAGAAGATACGAAGCGACCAGCCGTCGGCGATGAGACGATGGAATGTCAGCGCAAGGATATGCACGCCTTGTCCAAGAGTCAGCAGGGTCACTCTGAGTAACGGCCCTCGGCGTAGATCAAAGGGCTGACCCCTCTCCACTCTGAGGAACTGCCGCATGTGAGCGTCTTGCTCTGTGGGATCCACTTCCTGGAAATCTTGCCGTCCAACCGTGACGATCGCTTCAGGGGAGATCTCCGCGAATCCCTCACCTTGATCGGACCCGAAATGAGTTCGAAGAATCTCGTGGCGACGGGTGATTTCCCTCACCGACCGCTCCAATACGGTGGGGTCGACCAGGCCATGGACACGCACTGCCATGGAAATATGGTTGATCGCGCTCCCAGGATGAATCTGCTCCAAAAACCACAATCGCTGCTGTGAGGCGCTGAGCGGTATCCTGCCTTTTCTTAAAGATACCGAGAGTAGCGGAACTGGTGGAATCTTCGTCCTGCCGTCACCTGCGTTCCTATCCCTCTCTACGGTTCGGGCTACGTTATCTTGACTCGTGCTCAGTTCATCGATCCGAGCGGCCAGTGCGGACAAGGTCGGAGATTCGAACAGCGCACTGAGGGGGAGTTCAACGGAGAATACGTCAAGGATACGCGCAACAACTTGCGCAGCAAGAAGAGAATTGCCTCCGAGCGCAAAGAAGTTCGCATGGCGATGTGGATATGGGCTTCCCAGCACCTCTTTCCAGATATCGGCCAGCCTTTTCTCAGCAGGTGTCTGTGGGCTCTCACTCGATATTCCAGTTTCAGATTCCAGATTCTGGTCCAGTGTACTCACTTTGACGACGACGAGTTGGCCTGATTCAAAGGCCGCTCGGCAGGCGCCTCGCTGAATCTTTCCGCTGGAGGTTCTTGGGATTGTTCCGCGCTTGATGAGCACCACCGTGTGGATTTCGAGTTCATACTCGTCGGCCAACGCGCGGCGGATGCCGTTCACCACATCCATCAGGTCGGATTCGGATATCTGTTTGTCGATCTCATTGACTAATACCACGAGCTCACCGGTTTTCCCCTCAATCGAGAACGCCGCGCCATACCCTCGTCGCAAGCTGGGATGCGCGTGTTGGGCCGTCCACTCCAAATCATGCGGATAATAGTTCCGTCCTCGCACGATGATCAGATCTTTGAGGCGTCCAGTCAGGTACAGCTCTCCGCGGTGGAGGAATCCCAGATCGCCGGTCCGTAAATAAGGCCCCTCATCTGACCCGGCAAGCGTGGCGTGAAACGTGGCGTCGGTGTCTTCTGGTTTGCCCCAGTAGCCGGCGCCGACGCCGGCTCCCGTCAGCCACACTTCTCCCACAACACTTGATTGGCACTCGACGCGAGTCGTCGGATTCACAATCCGTACACGCGTCTCTTCAAGAGGTTTTCCACATCCGACTAATGTCCGCGTTCCTAGTTCCGATGCGGGCGCTTCCTTGATGATCGAACAGGCCAATGCGTCGGCCTCAACATGCAGGAAGCTCGGTTCCGCGCCGGCCCGTTTCATCGTTACCAAGAGCGTGGATTCCGCAAGTCCATATCCCGGGGAAAATGCCGTACGATGGAAGCCTCGTGAACTGAAAGTATTGATGAATTGCTCAACCGTGTCGGGATGGATGGGTTCGGCACCGCAACTGGCAACCGTCCAGCTGCTTAAGTCGGCCTGCCACTCTTCCTGCTGGCGTACTGCACGGAGACAAGCCTCATAGGAAAAACTCGGTCCCCCGCTGTGGGTAATCGCAAATCGAGATATTGCTTCGAGCCAACACAATGGTCGCCTCAGAAACGTGATAGGTGACATCAGATAGGCAGGAATCCCGGTATAGAACGGAGCAAGGATTCCGTGCAGCAACCCGTAGTCGTGGAAATAGGGCAGCCAGCAAAGCGACCGGCTGCTGGCCGATACGTCCCCAGCCAGGCTTAAGGCTCTGCAGTGAGCGAGCACGTTCTCCTGGGTAATCATGACGCCGCGAGGAGTCGCCGTCGACCCTGAGGTATACTGCAGATAAGCGAGGGTGGTGTTATGAGGCTGCGGCAACTCAACCGCGTCGGCTGAGTCGGAGGTGTGGTCCGTTGTCATCCACATGATCGGACCGGTCTCGTTCATGAGTGAGAGGTCCGAAGTGAGCGCCGCGATACGAGAAGTCGTGAGTACCAACGACACCTGAGCATCCTGGATGATGCTGCGCAATCTCAGCAGCCCAGCCTTACCCCTACTAGGATCGGGAGCGGGTGCGGGAATCGCTACGAGACCGGCACAGGCACAGGCCCAGAAGGCGCATGCGGCATCAAGGCCCTGTGGGTAGAGCAGCAGGGCTCTGATTCCTGGGGGGACCGCCCGTGCGAGCTGGCCTGCAAGCGAGCGCACCGTGCGTTCGAGTTGCGCATAAGTCAGTGGATGCTCAAGTTCGAGATTGTCGCGAATGAGAGCATAGGCGAGTTCATTCGGCTGTTGCCGACATCGAAACTGGAAGAGGTCAAGAAGGTTGTGAATCGTTTGAGGGGGAAG
>JAHBWQ010000152.1 GCA_019636915.1 Nitrospira sp.
GTGGCGTGATGGGATAGGCAATAGCCAAATCCACATTCGAACGACGAATCGCTTCTTTTGCGGCCTCGCTACCGGTGATGAACTCCTTCGTCCGAGGCGCCTCGTGAAACATATATTCAGGAGTCACAACTTTCTGTCGTTTTGCTTCGCCATGTGGATCTTTTTTTGATGCGCTTGGCGGAGCTGCCACGCTAGTGATCGGATCGCCTTGAGGATTGGTCTTCACTTCGGTTTCGCTCATATTCGCACCTCTCTATATGGACGGTGAGCTGCTCGCTCAGCCTACCCTTCTCGCTTCATCTGTTCTGCAGAATGGCCAAACATCGCTGCGCTGCCCGCTCCACCGGGAGTCGGAGCAAACGCCATCGGATTGGTATGGGTCTTACCGCCATGCACCTTCGACTGGGTACCGGTAAAACGAACATTTTCTCCACCCTCAGGCAATTTGATTCCCAGCTCTTCCCGGACACGCTTGAAAATCTGCGCGACGCGCTTGATTTTCAGCGTATCGGAGTCCCGGATCGTGAGCATCGCATCTTCATGGCCCTGCTCCGCACAAATCGCCATGGTGCAGCAATTGGTTCCTGCCCGAATCATTTTGAGGGTGAGATTGGCATAATGGCAATGGACGCCGATGAAGATACACGCTTCAATCTTATTCCCCCAGATCGTCAAATTCGGATGATTCGGATTGATCACCTCTTCAGGATCGATCTTCGGATACTTCGGACGATAGTCCGGCATCGGAATAATCATGACTTCCGGAATCTGTGCGGCGATTTCCAATGTTGCCTTTGCTTTTTCTACCGCGTGATCGTTCCAGGCCCACAAAAGCAGGGGACCCGGGAAAATTGTCGCATTCGGGCTCGTCAGCATTTTGCGAGCCATTTCTTCAATGACAACTTCCTCGTTTGGCTCAAGAAGACCATAGTACAACCCCTGCCCCGGATCTGGCAGGTCGACACCTAATTGAGCCGCAGACGGCGGATGGAATCCAGCCGGACCCGGCACGATGATTCGCTCTCTCGTATCTTGTGTGATTGCCACGCCTGATTCCCTTTCCTTACCCGACAACAGGACTTGCTAAAACCGCCGTGGTGCTCTTCTCTCCATACGTAATATTGTCCGTCAACGCCGCCTTCGGCAATTGATCGATCATAATCATCTTGATGGCATTATTCTTCGCCATATTGTCGCAAACCCATACGCACTGAGCACACCCTTTACAACGATCGACTGCAACGTACGCAGAGCCGTACTTAAACCCTTGATCTTTGCCCATCTCATCGCTGTAGAGAATCGTGTTGGCTTCTGGACAGTACTGCGTACAGAGCTTGCAACTCTTCGCGGCACAAATTTCAACACTTATATCGGCTACGAGGTACATGAAGTCTCCTTTATAACCGGTTACGCGGTGACTGCTGCAACAGGCTCTTCAACCCGCTTCACATTGGCCGCAGCCCACCCATGATCGACGGCATAGTTCCATCCAGCCCGCATAACGGCGACGTTTTTCTCGATCAGTTCTTGCTTCTTCTTGAACTTCCGTTCGACGACACTGTCGAGGGCAGCCGTACCACCAGACACCACAAAGCCTTTACCGAGGAACCGGTCCTTTACGGCTTGGTCTAAGCCCGCCATGCTCGTCAGTCCTGTAATTGCGCCGATACAGCCCATCAGCGCCATATTGGTAGCGAGGTCCATCCCTGCGACTTCCAATGAGATTTTGGTCGCCGGAAAGTAATACAGCTTGGCCCGAAGCTTCTGCAACTCAGCCGCCTGGTCCCGATGAAGATTCATCGGCCCATCATTATTGATCAGGGCAACCCCATCTTCTTTCAGGCCAAAATAGAACGGCATCGTATAGGACTTGCCGTGCGTAATGACTTGCGGATGGAAGATAATAATGATGTGCGGGAAGGTGATTTCGCCAATCTCATAAATCGGCTCATCCGACACTCGAACATAGCTTTCGACCGGCGCCATCCGCTTTTCAGAGCCATAGAATGGCACGATCGTACTTTCGCCGCCGGCATTAATGACGGCCGTACTCAGAATGTGAGACCCGGTCACGACGCCCTGTCCGCCGACACCTGCCATTCGAATATTAAAGCGCTTTGCCATCGTGGAATCTCCTTCGCTCGCTTAGGCCTTGTTAGGAATTGCGGCAGCTGGCTTAGGGAGGAACTCCTTATAGCCATAGCGCTCCGCAAGGTACTGCTTGGCCTCTTCGCTGACGTACTCCGTGAACTGATAGCGATCGTTCTCAACGGTCTTCGCGTCTTCCATGACCTTGTCAGTTGGAATGGCGTACTCGATATTACAGGACGTATACGCCTGAATGTAGGTCGACCCAACTTCGCGCGCAATCAGAACCGCTTTCTTGATCACGCTTTCCACTCGGCGCGGATTATTCGGCACGACCGTGGCAACATACGCACAACCAGCCACCTTTGCCATCTGCAACATATCCATCTTTTCAAACTTCTTACCAAGGGGAGCCATTTTCAACACCGCGCCGCGATTGGTCATGCCGCTTTCTTGCCCACCGGTATTCCCATACACTTCGTTGTCCAACATGATGGTCGTAAACCGTTCTTTACGGAACCAGGAGTGGAGCACCTGCTGGAAACCGATGTCGGCCGTTCCACCGTCTCCAGCCATCACAACCACGTCTTTAGGCTTGTCACCAAAACGCAGCCGGAGACCACGTGAGAGCCCACTCGCTACTCCATTTTGGTCACCGTAGTTGCCGTAGACGAAGGGAATCGCCGCCTGAGAAATGGCAAGCCGACCGCAACCGGCCGTCCCAACGGTAATCGTATCTTCTGGATTGGGGAAGGCGACCATGGCCAAGCGAATGAAGAGGGTCATGGCACAACCGGCACACATGGGATGTTCTTCCAACACTTCCTTAAAGCTTCCCACTTGTGAAACCGTGACCTTCTTTCCAAATGGTCCGTGCTCCACTAGATCCCGATATTCCTTCGGCATAAACTTCTCAAACCCATTGGAGAACTTGACATAATCGAGACTCATCAGACACCTCCCTTATATCGTTGGCAACGGCGGGCCGCTGCACCTAGTTTTCATCTCTCTCCACCGACATGCATCGAAGAAAACGTGAGGGTTTGCAGACTTGAGCCCTGGGACCACACAGTACAAAACAACGGTACCCTGGGCATCCTAGCAAAGCCGAAAAAAGACTGTCAATCTTTGCCCAGTCTTTTCTCTGTTCGGAAGCCTACTCTACCCAAGCATAGGCTAGTCAACGTTGCGCAAGATAGTATAGCGCCACGAAAATCAACGCAACTTTAAAGAGGACCCAGGGGTTCCCAAAGAAGGCCTAGGCTTGGCGGTCTGATGTAGGCCATTCGCCCCAACCTAGAGAACTGGTCCCTCATGAATTGAGGAGATCATCTGCTGGCAATTCATGTATTAGAGATTGCTGATCTACGACAATCTGTTTACACTGCGGGGTATGTCACTGCGCGTACTAATTCCTGGTGAGGATGAGGCAGGAACCCATGTGGGTGGAGTGCATAAGCGTCCACCGATTCCAGATAACACCCTCAAGGCTGAGTGTCCAAAATTTATGGCACATGGTCCCTGCGGAGGGGTTCGCAAAGGAGGACTCTGCGAGGTATACCCTGAGATGAAATGCCCCTGGGTCTCGCTCTACTTAGAACTTGAAAAAATCGGTCAGACGGAATGGATGAAACAAGTCTAAACAGTGAGAGAGGTAAGGAGTGAAAGGTAAAGAGCTAAGCAAGAGCTTACGAACAACAAAACTCGGCTACAACGAACGACATGCAAAAAGCGGCATCCATGCTCGTCTGCCGGAGATTGAAACCTTTCCAAATCAGTATAAGGGATATGAAATTACGATCGACATTCCCGAGTACACCGCGATCTGCCCCAAGACAAATTTGCCGGACTTTGGCACCATCACCCTGCATTACATGCCTGACAACGCATGCCTCGAACTCAAGGCCCTCAAAATGTACATCCATGCCTACCGTAACCTTGGCATCTTTTACGAGAACGCCGTGAACCGAATCCTCCAGGATGTCGTCCACGCCTGCCGCCCTGTGTGGGCGACAGTGACCGGCACATTTACCGCACGGGGTGGGCTTTCCAGCAAGATTGAAGCCCGATATCCGCGGACTCTAAAAGCATAGCTCCCCAACGGACCCCCCTCGTTGTTCGCTGCAGACATCCTTCAGGTCGTCGCTGGCTTGGCGTAGAACCATGTCGGCCACATCTTCATATCGCCTTCCCTGAGTATGGTTAGCAGGAAACATCTGTCGCTAGTAAACAGGCTGGTCCACGCCTACACCCCGATGCGATGCAGCATGCGTTTCAGAGCCGCATAATCGGGCACCTTTGACTTGCTTGACATATTGAAAAACACTCGCATTTCTTCAAGAGATGGTGTCTCATTTCATGAGTGAGTCACACGCGTCGTTCGCGTGGGCGGAAGGGTACTTTAGTTCCAACAGGTAGAGCTTTGACTAGACTTCTCAGTTAGCGACCGGCCATGTCGTTGTTCTGTCACTTTCGCGCCATCTGGCGACAAGACCTTCGTCTGCGCACTACAGTTACGCTTTCGTTGCTCTTAGGAATCATTTTGCTCATCGCCACCGCATGGCGATTGGGTGAGATCAAGACCTCGCTCGAAGAAGCCACACAAACTCGCGCCCACGCCATCGGACGCACGTTCACCATACTGGAAGCCGCCGCTCCTAGCGAGAAGCTCCACCGGATTCAGGCAGCCTTGGATAGCTATCACGATGATCCAGACATTGCCTGCGTGGATCTCTTAGGCACCGACCGGATGATCATTGCCTCCACCGAGCCGGAACGGGTCGGGCGCACCGTGACCGATTCCCTCACGACCCAGGCAGGGGAACGTGGAGGTGAAATCATTGGATACGATGAGACATCCCATGAATCCCAACTCCTCGTGGCTGTAGAGCCGCGTTGGGACGGAAAGCTGATTGCGGGGTGGATTCGCATCGAGTTTCCCCTCACCAAGATGCGTCAGCAGATGACTCGCGTGACACGGGAATCAATTCTGCTCGGCGTCCTCTTGATCGGATCGAGCATACTCATCGTCTTGATCAGCATGCATCGCATTTCCGTCCTCTTTCGCGATACAGCCGACCGATTGCAGACGACATTAACATCGCTCAACCAGCGATTTCCTGACCTGGAATCGCCGACCGAAGGATCTGCAACAGGTTCCGCGTTCACCATTCCATCTCAATGTGGAGAAATCGAGCGAATGGTCGCACTCATCAACCATACTCTTGGGCTCTTGACTAGGCAGATTCACTTGATACAGACATCCACCTCTTGGCTCGAGCATGCCTTCACAAGTCGAACGTCGCAACTAGACGATGCCATCGACGATCTAAAACGGGAAACCGCAGAACGAGCCCAAGCGGAATTGACCCTCCGCGAGAATGAAACGAAATATCGTGGAATTTTCGAATCATCACGGGATGCCATCATGCTCTTATTTCCACCGGAGTGGAAATTCACAGCCTGCAATCCCGCAACCGTTGCCCTCTTTGGAGCAGAGAGTGCAGAGCACTTCACTTCGCTAGGCCCCTGGGACGTCTCCCCGCTTTTTCAATCAGACGGCGAACTCTCTACCAGCAAAGCACCCAAGGTAATTCAGCAAGCCATGCAAGAAGGGTCGCATTATTTTGAATGGATTCATCGGCGTATCAACGGCCCAACTTTTCCTGCCACAGTGCTCCTGACACGGATTACGCTCCAAGGAAAGACAGGCTTGCAGGCGACTGTGCGAAACATCAGCGAACAGAAACATGCCGAACAAGTGCTTCGCGACGTGTCGGAGTTTCAGAAGGCGATCCTGGACAATGCCGGGCACGCCATCATATCGGCGACCCCGGATGGAATCATCCGTGTGTTCAACCCGGCCGCTGAACTGCTCTTAGGCTATTCGGCCGAAGAATTGGTTGGGAAAGAGACACCTGCAATTTTCCACGATCCTCAAGAAGTGATGGCACGCGCCCAGGTCTTTTCCGCTGAGCTTGGTATCGACCTGCAGCCCGGCTTTGACGTCTTCGTCGAAAAATCTCGTCGTGGCCTTCCTAATACCCATGAATGGACCTACATGAGAAAGGACGGGGGTCGACTCGCCGTCCTCCTGACGATTACGGCTCTACGCAATCCGGAAGGGACGATCACGAGTTTCCTGGGTGTCGCATCGGACATAACGACGCTCAAAGTTGTTCAACAAGAATTGACGCTCGCGAAAGAGGCTGCCGAAGCGGCCAGTGTTGCAAAGTCTCAATTCCTGGCCAATATGAGCCATGAAATTCGTACACCGATGAACGGAGTTCTCGGCATGACCGAACTGCTGCTGGCGACTCCTCTCGCCGATAAACAGCGGCATATGGCCCATACTGTACGACAATCTGCCGCCTCCTTACTCACGATCATCAACGACATTCTTGATTACTCAAAGATTGAGGCAGGGAAGCTCCAACTCGAGCATACCGATATTGACCTCTCCTACCTCTTTGATGATGCAGTCAAGCTGTTTTCTGAAGCCACCCGCCAAAAGGGGCTCTCCCTGTCCGTCGAGATAGCGACGGGTATTCCCACCGCGCTTCGGGGAGATCCGACGCGCTTAAAACAAATCCTCCTGAATCTGATCGGAAACGCCATCAAATTCACCGCCACCGGATCGATCACCGTGAACGCGGACTGTCTCAAGCGTTCCGCCGAACAGATTCTGCTTCGTGTGACAGTTCGTGATACCGGCATCGGTATTCCGCCTGAATCCCAGGCCCGCGTTTTCGATGCATTTGCCCAAGCCGACGGATCGACGACTCGCAAGTTTGGGGGTACGGGCCTCGGCCTTACGATCGTCAAACAGCTGGTTCACTTGATGGGAGGGACCGTTGATCTTGAAAGCATACCAGGTCGCGGCTCAACGTTCGGATTTACCGTTCCACTGGAGGTTCGTACGGACAACGAGATGTCATCTGTCCTAGCACCGCCTCAACACACTCCAGCCACTCTCCACGGGAAAGTCTTGCTCGCTGAAGACAACGTCGTGAATCGTGAAATCGCCGTGGCGATGCTGGAGTTGCTGGGATGTACGGTGGATATTGCCGAAGACGGACAGGAAGCGTTGGCTGCAATCGACGCCCAATCCTACGACTTGATCCTCATGGATTGCCAGATGCCCAACCTCGATGGATTGGAAGCCTCTCGGTTGATTCGTGAACAAGAAAACCGTCGCCCACATCGCCACCGCCTTCCGATTCTCGCGCTCACAGCCAGTGCGATGGAAGGCGATCGAGAGCAGTGCCTGGCGGCCGGGATGGACGGGTACCTCACTAAACCCTTCACCTTTGATCAGCTGCATCACGCATTGGCACCGTGGTTGAAAAAGGCAGCCTGAAAAGAATGAGTGCACATCGAAGCACTACAACCTTGCATCGATGCCGCTTCATGGCTGCGACCGACCGCAATTGTGCAACGAAGTGCTTGCACCCTCAGACGCATCGCGGTACTTTCAAGTCTACACATGGCCACCTACGCGATCGGGGACGTGCAGGGATGTTACGAGCCCCTTCAACGTCTCATCCAACGCATTCACTTTGACCCAACGGCAGATCGACTTTGGTTCGTCGGCGATCTCGTGAACCGTGGCCCTGATTCGTTGAGCGTCCTCCGCTACATCAAGAACCTGAAAGACCGAGCTACAGTCGTCTTAGGCAATCACGATCTATTTCTCCTAGCCGTCGCCGAGGGAATTGCCTCGCTTCGACCTGAAGACACTCTGCACACGATTCTTGACGCACCAGACCGGGACGAGTTATTAGGCTGGCTGCGGAAGCAACGGCTTTTCTATCACGAAGGCCCCTTCGCGATGGTCCATGCCGGCTTACTCCCAGAGTGGTCCATCAACGAGACCGAGAAACTGGCCCGTGAGGTCGAAACCGGCTTGCAAGGGCCCTCGTACCGAGACATTCTTCGGACACTCTATCCTAGTAAACATCTCCAATGGTCTCCAGCTCTAACGGGCCCCACTCGGCTCGCCACCATTCTCAAGGTCTTGACGAGACTTCGTGCCTGCTCACCGGACGGCCGGATGGAGTCCTCCTACAACGGCCATCCAGACCGAATCCCCTCAGGATACTTCCCCTGGTTCAAGATTCCGGGCCGACGCCATGGGAAGACGACGATCGTCTGTGGCCACTGGGCCGCGCTGGGACTCCATTGCGAAGATCACCTCTTGGCGATCGATAGCGGCTGCGTGTGGGGGAGAGAGCTTACCGCCCTATGCCTAGAGAACAAGCAACTTTTCCAGGTGCCATGTGACGGGATGACCGACCCAGACTAAACACTGATCAGTGATAGCTTTCCGAGTCGCTGGGGAACTTCCCCTGCTCAACCTCTTCCTTATATCGACGGATCGCTTGGAGTGCGTCCGTCTTGAGATGCGCATAGGGTTTGACGAATTTGGGAACGAAGTCGTCGAAGAGGCCGAGGAGGTCATAGAGCACCAGGACCTGTCCGTCACAGCAGGGACCGGCCCCGATACCGATGGTGGGAATGGAAATCGCCTCCGTGATGTCTTTGGCCACACTGACCGGCATGGCCTCTAATACCAACCCGAATGCGCCGGCCGCCTCAAGCGCTTTGGCATCGTCCAGCAGCACAGCGGCTCGATCTTTCATTTTCCCCTGCACTTTGTACCCACCCAGCACATGCACCGATTGCGGGGTCATGCCAAGATGTCCCATGACGGGAATGCCGATGCTCGTCATGGCCCTGACACGATCCGCCATGCCTCCCCCACCTTCCAGCTTCACGGCCATCGCTCCAGCTTGGAGAAAACGACCCGCGTTGCGGACGGCTTCTTCCGTACTGGCCTGGTAGGACATGAACGGCATATCAGCGATCACCAAGGCGCGCTGCGCAGCCGATGCAACCAGCTTGGTGTGGTACAGCATCTCCTCCATTGTCACGGCCAGGGTGTTCGGCTTGCCTTGCACGACAACTCCCAACGAATCACCGACCAATATCGCTTGGATTCCCGCTTGCTCGACGATGCGAGTGAAGAGCGCATCGTAGGCCGTGACGACGACCAGCTTCTTCTTGTCTCGTTTGGCCTGTTGGAAGTCAAGGATCGTCATCAGCCCAATTCTGCCTTGGTGATGATCTCGGCCAATCGATGCGTGGCCTTGATCGCCATGATATGGACACCGTCACAGTGGGGCCGCACGGCCTTGATGGTCCTCACCGCAATGTCGACACCCACATCTTCCGCTCGGTCACCGGCAGCCTTCAGCTCATCGATCATCTCTTTCGGCACGGACATGCCGGGGATGTTAGCGTTCATGAATTCCGCCATCTTGTGATTGCGCAAGATAAGAATCCCGGCCAGCACTTTCACCTTGAACGGCCGCACCTGTTTCATAAAGCTGGCGAAGACATCGGGGTTGTAGACCGCTTGAGTCTGGAAGAACTGGGCGCCGGCTTTCACTTTCACTTCAAACTTTGCCAATACCGGCCCGACGAGATCGGCCTCGGGTGTCACGGCTGCCCCGATGGTAAATGCCGTAGCTCCGTCCAGCTTGTTGCCCATCATATCCTTACCGGTGTTCAAGCCCCGCACCAGTTGCATGACTTGAACAGAGTCGAGATCATAAACCGGCTTGGCTTCTTTATGGTCACCCACCGTTGGATAGTCACCAGTAAGACACAAAATGTTCCTGATCCCAAGCATGTGCGCGCCCATCAAATCCGATTGCATCGCGATCCGATTGCGGTCACGGCAGGTCAACTGCATCACCGGATCATGGCCTAACTCATACAGCAAGCGACAGACCGGGAGCGACCCGGCACGAACCACGGCGGCGGTATTGTCGGTGACATTGACTCCATGAACACGCCCCACCAACTGTTTGGCATTTTCCAGAACGGAGGAGATGTTCGTCCCCTTGGGAGGGTTATATTCAACTGTGACCGCGAATATCCCTCGATTGAGAACATCGATGAGGCGCTGTGGCTCTCGGCTCATGACCGACCCCTCACTTCATTCCTGCTGTCCGTTTGGCGGATTCCACGGTATTCTCGAGCAACATCGCAATCGTCATGGGACCGACTCCACCGGGAACGGGACTAATCCAGCCGGCCTTCTGACTGACAGCGTCGAAATCCACATCGCCGCATAATTTGCCCTCCGGCGTTTTGTTCGTACCCACGTCGATGACGACTGCCCCCTCACGCACCATATCAGCGGTCACAAATTTAGCTTTTCCGATCGCGACAAGAAGCAGGTCCGCTTCACGGCACACTGCGGAGAGATCGTTCGTTTTCGAATGACAAATCGTGACCGTTGCATTTCTCTGGAGAAGCATGAGCGCCAACGGCTTTCCGACAATATTACTCCGACCGACTACAACCGCTCGCTTGCCTTCAATCGCCACTCCGACAGACTCAATCATCTTAATGACGCCTTTCGGAGTACAGGCTTCAAACACGGGATGTCCTTCCACGAGGCGCCCGAAATTGTACGGATGAAACCCATCCGCGTCTTTGAGTGGCGAGACAGCTTCCAGAATGACTTTGCTGTCTATGTGTTTCGGCAGGGGGAGTTGAACCAGGATCCCATGGATCTTGGGATCGGCGTTTTTTTTCTCAATGAGCGCGAGCAACTCGACTTGCGTCGTACTTGCGGGGAGCTTGTGATCGTCGACATAGATTCCTGCCACTTCACAAGCCTTTTGCTTGTTTCGAACGTATACATGCGAGGCGGGATCATCTCCAACCAAAATGGTCGCAAGACCAGGCGTAATCGATTTTTGAGCGAACAGCTCAGCAGATTCCCTTGCCAATCGATCACGGACTTGTTGGGCAAGTGCTTTTCCATCAATGAGTTTTGCGGACACAATGTCCTCCATATCACAGTTGGCCGGTAAAAATGTCGCAACTTAACAGGGGAATTTTAGGTAAGTCAACGTCGTCCGATCCCTAGACATCTCGGGCGCCGGCCGTCAGGAATCGGGAATCTCTCTCTCTCTCTCTCTCTCTCTCTCTCTTTCTTTCTTTATCCGCTTGCCCTTGTCCATCCTTTCTTGACAGCCTCTTTACCCCTTGGATACGATAGCTTCCAGTTCAATTGAGGGCATCCCTCCGTTGCCTTTTCATTTCACATACAGGGTTTTCCTCTTCTTGATACTAACGTCGAGCCTTGCTTTGCCCGGTGAGGCGGCACAGATCACAGGTTTGGCATCTCCCAATAGTTTCGTTGGCGACTCATCCGGCAGTGAATATTTCATCTCCAACATCAACGGCGAACCGGATGCCCGGGATAACAACGGCTTCATTACAAAACTGAATGCCGCGGGAAAGGTCACCAGCCTCAAGTTCATACAA
>JAHBWQ010000153.1 GCA_019636915.1 Nitrospira sp.
TCTCTACCTTTGTTCTCGGCCCGAATGGGAAGGTCGAAATGGCGGATGACGATCCAATTGGCAGCGCCCTCCCGATCGTAGTCACTCGGTATATCGGTGTTCTGAGATATGAAACGTTGTGAACTCGTCCCAAACTGGCGACGAGCTGTTGAGTTCAGCATACGGACCATATCTTTCCAACTGCTGATGAAACGAACTGAGGTAATTAAGCTTGGAGTAGGGATACTCGCCCTCGGCATTTTCGTATACGGTTCAGGGCCGTCGATGGCCATCGCAAATGGTTCAGTGTTTTCGTCGGAACTGATGGAGGCAGTTCAACGTATTGAGGCATCAATCATATACGAGATACCTGTGTTACCAGAAAGCGTCCATGATGTTATCAAAGCGGAGCAAAACATAGATGTGGTTATAGCCAATGCCGCAGTCCTCACTCCTGAACAGACTGAGGTTTTGCTGAAAGCGGCTGAAGAAATCGTCAAGGTTCGGCAACAGTATCAAGGAGCATTGTGGTGGGAGACTATTAATGCGCGGCAGCGAAGTCTGGACCTGCAGCGATGGGCTAACTTCAACGCCGAAGACCGAGCTGCATGGATGCAGTCGTTCGTTATCGACTCCCAAGCCAGGAGCCAGATGGGACTGGGCAAGTATACCGAGGCCCTGCCACTCTATCGGGAAGCGCTAGCAATCCGCGAGAAGGTCTTAGGTCCGGAGCATCCACACACGGCCGCGAGCCTCAACAACCTGGCAGTGCTGCACCACGCGCAAGGCCAGGATACCCAGGCGCACCCATTGCTGCAACGGGTGCTCGTCATATACGAGAAATTGTTTGGGGCAGAGCATCCGGCCACGGCCACGAGCCTCAACAACCTGGCAGAGCTGTACGAGGCACAAGGGCAGTATGCCGAGGCACTACCATTGCTTCAGCGGGCGTTGGTGATCCGAGAAAAGGTATTGGGGCCGGAGCATCCGGCCACGGCCACGAGCCTCAACAACCTGGCAGAGCTGTACAAGGCACAAGGGCAGTATGCCGAGGCACTGCCATTGCTTCAGCGGGCGTTGGTGATCCGAGAAAAGATATTGGGGCCGGAGCATCCAGACACGGCCGCGAGCCTCAGCAATCTGGCGGGGCTGTATGTCGACCAAGGGCAGTATGCCCAGGCGCTACCATTGCATCAGCGGGCGTTGGTGATCCGAGAAAAGGTATTGGGGCCGGAGCATCCAGACACGGCCACGAGCCTCAGCAATCTGGCACTTACCATGTTCTACTCACGACCAGACGAGGAATCCGCAAGTCTGCTGCTGCGAGCGAGCCAGAGCACTTGGCAGTATCTAACCAGAACCTTTCCGACCCTCTCGCCCGAAGCCCAGAAGCTGTTTTTTGCGAAGAGCAAACTCCGGGTCGCTAATCAGGTTTTCTGGTCGTTCTTTGCGGCGATGCCAGGCGTAGATCGGGGATTCGGCTTGGAAGAGACCTTACTGAGCAAGCACCTGTTGGGCGAAGCCGCCAGGCAGGAAGGGAGTGCCATGCGGCAGCTGCTGGCCGACGCCGTCCCGGCATGGCGCACGCTCTGGCAGGAACGGGATGGACTCCGGCGACAGTATGCCATGCTGGCAATTGCGAGCAGTTCCGACTCCATATTGCAACAGAACCCCCGTCGTTCGCCGAACGCCCCAGATCCGGAAGCGATCGGCCAACTGGCCAAGCGACTCGAGGAACTGGAAACTCAACTGCGGACGGAGAATCCGGCCTACGCGCGCCAAGCACAACTCGACACGATCTCCGTGACACAGGTGGCCACGAGCCTGCAGACCCAGCAGGCCCTCCTCGAATATGTCCAATTCCGGCCCTATGATCACAAAACGAAGAAGCTAACGACGAATCAGCATTATGGCGTCTACATCGTGCGGGGCGATCAATCGCCGATCGTGGCGGTCGATCTCGGGGAGGCTGCCCCGATTGACGCGGCCATTCAGCAGTTCCACGCGGGCATGCGGGAGATTATCGACCCAGTTAAGAATGGGATGACACCAAGCTCAGCTCAGTTCAGGAAATCCGAAGCCGCACTCGCGCAATGGTCCTCCAAGTTGAGAACGTGGATCTGGCGGCCACTGGAGCCGCATCTGCGGGGAGTCACGCGGGTCTATGTAGCCCCGGAGGGGCAGCTCAGCCTCTTGCCGTTTGAAGTGTTGGCTGATAAGACCAAGGCAGGAACGTGGCAGTATCTGGTGGAAGAGCAGGAATTGGTTTACGTGAACACTGGGCGCGATCTGGCCCGGTTGGCGCTTACGGCCAAGACCCCGGACACAGCATCCACTAAGACTGCCATCCTCATCGGCAACCCGGCCTTCAATGCTTCACCTCAGCAGGTGGCGCGTGCGGTGGCAACCATGCCCATGTCGGCTCCTACCATTGTGGCCCAGGGGAACTCTCGTAGAGCGGCCCCCACATTAGGCGCCATAGCGGGGAACGGCGGCTCGCGCCTGCAGGTGCCGCGCAACTGGGAGCCCGTGCCTGCGTTGGGGGCGTTGCTCAATCATGCCCAGCACCAGCTCACCCGAGCGAACTGGTCGGTGATCACCGTCCAACAGGAGCAGGCGGTGGAAGAAGCCGTGCTCCGAGTCCAGGCGCCCCAGATCCTCCAAGTGGCGACGCACGGATATCTGCTTGATCACGTGGGCCGGGAGACCAATAGCTGGGACAATCCGTTGCTCCGCTCCATGCTCCTCTTCAGCGGGGTCAACCGGGCCGAGAATGGACACAGCGTCTTCTATCGTATGGGGAAGGACTTACTGTCGCCAGCGGAGGCGGAGCAGCGCGGGCTCACGCCGGAGCAATTGCAGGCGGGACGGCTTGATGTCGGCGATGGCGTGCTCACGGCTTACGAAGTCACGGGAATGAATCTGCAGGGGACGGAACTCGTCAATCTGACCGCTTGCGAGACCGGCTTGGGGCAAATCACCCCCGATGGCGTAGCCGGTCTCCGGCAAGCCTTCTTCCTAGCCGGGGCCCGGTCGCTGACGACGAGCCTGTGGGAAGTGCCGGCGGAGGAGACGACGACACAGATCGAAGCGTTCTATACCCGGTGGCTGGGGACGAAGACGAGCGCAAAGACCAAGACGACCCAGACGAAGAAAGCCAACCAGCCCGCGATCACCCGCTATCAAGCCTTTCGGCAGACGCAACTCGCAGCGCTCGCTAGTGCGCGTAAGGATTGGAACGGGGCGGGCCATCCCTTCTTCTGGGCCGGCACCATCTACCTTGGTGATCCGGGGGATCTGCCAGTATTGGACGATTCTCGGTAATAACGGGGGAATTTTCTGTACGAGGTTAACTGTTGGTCCTTTAGGTCGACAGATGAGTAAGGTGTCGTGCTGAGGGCTGAACGTTGTAGGGGTGCTGATGATGACGTACGAAATCTTCATGAGGCAGCTTATTTGGATCAGCTTGGTTACGCTGATGATCCAGGGGTGTTCTTCTTCCTCACAATCTCACACAACGAGACGCGCTCCATTATCCCCCTACCAACGACAACTGCAGGAAGCGGATGCGCATTTTACGAAGCAGATTGAAGCGGGATCGTCGTCGAACGTGTCAGCGGCCTATCTTGAACGGGGGAAGACCCGATTGGCGCTGGCTGAATATGAAGAGGCGATAGCAGATCTCAAAACTGCGATTCAACTAGCTCCAGAGAACGCGGAAGCCTATGCCGCTCTGAGTGTCTGCTACCACATGCAGGGGAAACCGTACGATGAACTTGTCGCTCGTGGATGGAGTGAGTACTACCAGGGCCAAATCCAGGCTATGCAAGCCAGTTTCAACGCAGCCATTAATGTGGAGTCTCGCCGCCCGGAAGGTTGGATCGGAAGAAGTAAGTCCTATGTTGCCCTGGGGAAAATCGATGCGGGTCTTAAGGACTTAGATATGGCCGTGAGGCTAGAGCCGCAGTCTCTCGATGCCCGTTTTCAACGAGGACAACTCTTGTCTTCTCAAGGCAAGCCGGATCTTGCATTGATTGATGTCGATCAGGTGCTTGCGAAGAAGGCTGATCATTATGAGGCGCGCTTTCTGCGAGGGGCCATATACGAGGATCAAGAACGGCACGATCACGCCCTGATTGAATTAAATCTGGTCCTTCGAGAGATGCCCAAACATGTCAAGGCCTATATGAAGCGGTCTCAAGTCTATCTCATGAAGGGGCAGTCCGATTTAGCCATCGAAGATGCGAAACGTATAGCGTTGTTGGATCCTGGAAATCCCTATGCCTCCATCATTAGAGGGATTGTGTCATTCAAGCAAGGCCAGTTGGATGAGGCGATCCAGCACTTCGACAGTGGCGTTCGAACCTCTGTGGAATATTCGGCCAACGCATTAATGGTATACGATCAGATTATTCGTGATCACCCAGAGCTTGGAGCTGCTCACCATGCACGAGCCATCGCGTACTATCAGTCCGGTCGTTTTCTGGATGCGATACGCGAATTCGATGTGGTGCTCACCGCGTCCGCCAATGATTCGCAAGCTCAGTACGATCGTGGGATGACGTACGCAAGACTCGGGAAGTATGGGGATGCCATCAAGGATTTTGAGGATGCACTTGTTAACGGGCATACGTTCAAGACCACAGTCTTATCGGGCGAACAACTGAATCGAATTTCACCAACTAGTGGATCATGGGAAAGTCCTGCCGCCCGGATTGGTGGGATGAGAAATCCTGACATCCACTGGAATCTGGCGTGGGCCTACTACAGTACCGGTCAATATGGGCGATCAGCGGAAGTGCTGGGGAAGGTGACCCAGGCGAACCGCAATGATCATGAAGCCTTTTTCTTTTACGCCCTGCTGAACGCTAAGCTTGGATATCTAAAAGCTGCCATTAATTTTGCAACCTATGCCAGTCAATTAGCCCCCACAATCGAGATATATAAAACGACAGCCACTGAGCTCGTGAAGCTCGAAAAGGCCAGAGACCGAGCGCAGTTCGAGTCGTTAATTCTTGGTGGTCTTGCCGTTATCGTTGGGAGTGCGGTTGTTGATGAGGAAAGATGCGACAAAACTCCAGGATGTCGGCAAAAACGATTGCAAGAGACATTGGATGATATGGAACGACAACGCCGGAAAGCGATAGATGATTTTATGACTAGGCAATTGTTAGGCCGATGAAAGGAGAACACCCGTGCAGAAGCTCATGATCATGGCAATCGCTTGCTGTGTTGGCTTATCGGGAGGTGGATGCGCGATGACAGGTCGCATGCTGGAGGGTCCCATACTGACCGTGGGAGTCCCAACCCTTTCAATCCCTGAACGAGAGGTGATCAGTACGAGGGGGGTAGCGCTTTTTCGATTGGTGCCGGTCAATGAAGCAATTTCGCTCAAACACCGGTCTGCCCTTCGGTTATCCCGTGGAAAGTTGACTGGACTGGCTGTAGAGGTTCCACCGATTGCCTATGGCAGTTTTGCAGATGGAAAGATCCAATTCATACTGCCTTCGGACTTCGATCCTGACACAAGTTGTTTTACTGTCGTCGCGGCGAGTGGTTACGTGGTCGAAACATCTCCGGGGTGGTCAGCGGACAAGCGGTATCTGCTCGGACTGTATCCCTATAGCAAGAGGTATCACTCCGACAAGTCACCCCAGGCAGTAAAAGAAAGGGGACCAGCGAAGCTGGTCTATAGTGATTCTGACCTCGAATGTGAGGGCACAATGGCAGACTTTGCAAACAACCGATTAACTTCAGCCGGCTGGTGAAGTAAGGTGTCGATACACCCTATTCCTGCGTCACAAACATCACAGCTAGTTCCTTCTGATGCAAGGCTATCGGTATGGTGGTACTGTGTTGGAGGACTCCTGGGATTTGTCCTGCTGAGTGGTTGCTCACATACTACTTCGTCATTTCCCCCGCCAAAACTTCCTCCTGGTGAGGAACAGAAACGGCGCTATCAAGAGGAACAGGCGCGGCTCGTCACCTTTGAGCGGGACATGCGGGCACGCGGGGCGGAGCTTCGTGCTGCGCTGGCAAATCGACCTCAAAAGCAGGAAGGTGTCAGAGTCGTGGCGACTCGTTGCGGACCCTATTTTCTATACTACGACTACGAGTTTATGAATTCCGGTGGTGATGTGCGCAGGCGATTATTTACATTTCCTCATGCCTATCGGGAATCTAGGGTGCCCTTTGGTTTTACTGTCTCGTATACTCCTCCCGATGCAGATGTTGAATGGATTGATGAGGTCGAAACGGGCACGTATAGTTTGCCGCATCAAAAAAGAGGTCTCTATGTGCTTTCTCGCGGTCGAACCATCCCTCGAGCACAGGTTGTACCTGTTCCATACATTGACTCGCAGACCTATCACGATGAGATCTTTATTCGAGGGGTGTCGTTTGGTGCAGGGGCACGCTATGAGTATGTGGAATGAGGCGACACGCCAAGCCACTGGCGCTCATTCGCCTGCTGGACTACTGCTCACGGCAACTTTCTGCTTCCTGACTAAGATCACGCACGAGGGAAATGACGATTGTCAACTTCTGATGCGGTAGATACACTTTTTCGGCTGTGACGGGCCGTGGATGCTCCGCACCAGGCGAGGGCTCGACGCACCGTCCTTGGATGCACGCACATCTGTTCGGCAATGTCGCACTGATACAGTCCCCGTTGGGGCAACGCCTGAATCACCATGACATCCTCCCTTCGCAGCATCTGTCCCTCTTCCGTCTGGATGATCTATGAAGGGACATTAGGACTCGGTGTTCATATGGACTTTTCAGTTCGATGATTTCGTGAATTCTACCATCGGCGCTGACAGTGCTAGACCAGTTAGTAACGTGGTGCCCATTAAAGTGACAAGCTACTCCTGGCTTTTGCGATACGCCTCGTTTTAATTACGCGGGAATTCTCCACCTTGAAGGGGGGGATGTGAGCAAAGAGACCATGCATGTCAGGCCGTGGTTCTTCATTTGGGGACACTGACAGCTCACCACGATGAGGACAAAATATCATGAAGCAAAGAACTCGCTACTCGTCTATCTGGTTCTGGGTTATTTTTGGCGTCATCGTGTTCACGGATAATCCAATCGGCAATAACGTTCGTGGCGGAATGTCAGCTTTCTTGGAAGGCGTTCAGGAGCGCCTCAACGAACTGTTCCCTGAAGGTCGAAATCCCCCTGACCCAGACTCCAACTCATCTAGCGGCGCAGCCAAATGATACAGAGCTTTTACACAAAGGACTGCAGACGAAATAACTAGGCGTGTCCCCTATGCCGTTGGAGAAAGAGTGTACTTCCAGAGAGACGAGGCATATAAGAACAGGATATCGTGATGGCGGTGCTGTCGCATTACCGAAAAGCAGAACTGAACGTGGAGCGCTTCGAGGCGGGACGCGAACATGACATGCGTCGGTGATGTGCGCCGACCAAGACGTGCGGTCAATTCTCAATTAGCGAGGTGGGCATTCGCATTACGGAATGTACCAAGCTCGGGTGCGAATCCGCTCTGCAAGGGCCTGGGTACATCTGTTCCTATCACCACATGGGAAAGATGGCCCCGCATTCGAACGATGGTACTCCGAAGGGTGACCAGCATGCGGCTGCTGTCAATCAGCTGTTCAAGTTGTTCAGGGGAGGCCGAGAAGAAACGGGAGGATCCGCCACGCGGCGATTCCTTAAGATGGGCCATGGATGGACGGTGTCTATCGAGTAATGCGATCTCATTTCACAGAGGATTTGCTCGTGGTAGTGATCCCTTTCCTGTACGAGGGAAATCGAAAGAGGTTGCTCAGAAGCTATATGGTAAAGGGTGCGCGATTACTTGGACAGAGAGATGAGGAGTTAGTACAGCTATTCAGAGTCTCGAGGGTGAAAATATGTTGTTTGTGCATTTAACTGATGTCCGCAATGTCGCTCGCATCAAGAGGCATGGGTTGCGAACAGAGGGGGGAAGCGACTTCTGCCATGCCGGGGTGTTTTGCGTGCCTCTTGTCCAGATGGAGCAGGAGCGTGAGGTCAATGAATGTCCGACCGATAAGTTACCTGCTACGATTCGAAGCACCGCTTTGCTCTGGAAATTCTGGATGAAGGACAAGCGACCACGGCGTGGTCGTCCGGTCGCAATCATCTTCAAGGTACCAAAAGGTCATTGGCCCGCTGAATTGACGCTGGAGTTTAGACGTGGCCGTGGAGCATTGTTCTATCGCCGATGTATAACACGTGACGTCGCCATGATTCTGCCTAATGCCATTCATCCTGATAGTGTAGAATGGCTAAAGGAAGTGGGCAACGGTCCTTGGCATTTGCTTGTGGCAGGAGAATCTCATCTGAAACAGCTTTTACGGGAATATGAGCAAACAGGAACGAAACCATTCCCCGGTGACCTCTTTCAATTATTGTTTTATAAGCCAATTCCCAGCCGCTGTATTCAACGGATCATCCCGCTGGATCAGCGAAATATTGCGTTTAAGCAGCGCAAGTCTAGGGATAGGCAGAAAACTAACCGCGCTGAGAGCGAATAATCTGCCCAGCGTCGGTAGGATGCATTGACTGCCGCCACGATTGTTACGCCTCTTCTGATCCGGCCATTTCTTCAGAATTCCGCTATCGTCCCCCCATCTGACAGAAATTATCACAGAGGTTTTTCAAAATGGCTGTGCAGAGTGCGATCTATGCTATGCCGCTCCTCACCTTTCAATGCGAAAGATTGCCTGTAGACATGAGCCGATCAGCCGGACCATCCTCTTACATTTGAAGGAATCTATAGGGACCGTGCGGGATCAGGTGTGGAGGTGGAGCCAGTGAGATGAGGCATTATTGCATCGCCTGGTCCTTGCCAGCCATTGAGATCGCAGGGGCAGTGTGAAGCGTGTCCTGTTCAAGCAGCCCCCCAAGAGCGCGTATTGTTTCGTGCGGGCATATCAACCGGTAAGCCTGAAATTGTGTATGACCAGCTTAACTTCGCCCTTGTGCGTCAGACAAAGGGATAAGAGTCGAAGTTAGCAAGGGAAGTCCTCTCTTATGGAAAACGGCAAAGAGGGAAGAAGGCCAATAGCATGCGATGCGATCGAACCTGTCTAGCCACAAGCATTTAGGAGAATGCCAATGAACCAAAATAAGCTATTGTCGTGGTTGTCATGGAATGGGCGAATCAATAGAGGACCTTACTTGCTCATGAATTGTGCGGCAGGGCTCTTCTATAAGGCTGCTGAACGGGTCTTGAACGATGCCTCTGTCAGCACTTTCGAGGGAGCGCTATGGTCCATGGCCACGGTTGCGATCTCATACCTCGCCATTGTGGTTGCGATCAAACGGGCTCATGATCGCAACCGAAGTGGATTCTTTATTCTCCTGTTTCTTGTCCCTGGCATAAACCTCTGGCCAATAGTGGAGCTGACATTCTTTCGGGGGACGAGCGGACCAAATAGGTTTGGGAATGATCCGCTTAATGAGGCGGGGCTTGCTGCGCCGCTTTCCTACGTTTCGGTTCCGCCGGATGTTTCGTCTCATGAACATTCAGGTTTCCGACCGGAAACAGCGTCACGACTGCAATTCCCCAGCTCTGATCGCGGCTTTATGGTTGGGTTGTTCGTTGGTGCTCTCACAATATTTCTTGTGGGATCGGCCATGTTCTACTGGATGAACTGGCGAGTTCCGGGCGCGCCTTTATCCAAAGTCGAGGGCTCCGCTGCAACAGCGGCCTCATCGGAGGCGCAGTCTTCTGGTGTACCACCCCGAGTGATACCTCCGGACTTGGACGCTGCGGTGGATTCGATTCGTCGAATCCGAAAGGTAGACGGGAAAGAGGTGCCCAAGGTCTGGTTCCAATATTCGTTCAATATGGATGGTGCTGACTACCACGTCGTCTTCACCCAGGTACCACAAGTCGACCCCAAGACTGGTGAGATCAAGGACTGCCATGCATGTGGAGCGATGATTGACGCGATAACCTACAGACTCGTTTCCGGTCGCTGGGAAACGCTCTCCACACAAATTCCGTTCACTCAGGCCGGAGAATACGGTGAAGCGGGAACACCATCCATAGGGAGCCTGCAATATCTTCGGCTGTCGGACAAGAGTGTGGCGCTTCTAATCCCTACCGGTTGGGGTCAAGCAGGATCTGTAGGTACAGGGAGACATATTATTTCATTCTCGTCAACTCAGTGGCGTGATCTGGGGCTTCTTGAAACTGGAGGCTCTAATGGTGAGGGCTGTGACATTGGTGACAGGGAACGTTGCTACGAATATGATGGCGAGGTTTCGGTCGCGCCTGAGGGGAAGGCAGGCACCTATCCGGATCTAATCGTCGTATTCTCTGGTACTGATGAATCGGGGAAGAGCCCGTCTTCTGCTCGCTATCGATTTGATGGCAAGGAGTACACGCAGGTGTACGGCAAGTAACTAGATCGGAATATCCCTAGGCGAGTTCAGGGAAGTCGAGTCGCTTGCAAGCGAAAAGTCAGTAATCAAGATAAAGGCCGGACTCGCATAGGGATATTGAGATGTCCTGTTTGCAGGTATATCACCCATGCAAATGATGACCTTTACTCTCCCATGGGAACAGAAATGAGCCATACAAATGTGTCCAAGTTCACGTATGACTGATGCCTCATGGGAGCGGGCTGTCAAATCGCTCAGATGGGTAAGGACCGGAGACGCAGTTTAATTATTATATGGACTTTATCCTGCTACCCTTTACCGAATCCGAGATATCATTTTCTCCAGAGAGAAAAACTCCCAATCGCCAGAATCCGGTTGTGCCAATGATTTGAGCCGATTGGTAGACTCATCAACCCACTCCTGATCATTCGAAATAAGGACTGTGATATTTGAGCCATTCTTGGCAGCTTCGATAATTTTGTCGGGAATGTTTTTATTAAGCTTCCGTCTATTTACGATTAGATAGATCCCGAAAACTATCATTCCCAAAACCAGAAGTACGGTAAAATCGCCAACCGCCTGATAGATCGGCCAAGTTACTCTTTCCTCCGGTGCGGTTGCTTGTATTGTTAGTAGCATGGGAATGCCCACCCCTACTAAAGCGATTCCCCAACTACTGGGCTTCTTTTCCCACAAATGTACCTGTTTGCATTTGGTATTTGCTAGGTCAGCACGCGTCAGAAATGATCCATAAGGTCCTGTAACGTCATCACCCTTAATGCAGAGATAGATTAAGTCTTTATTCATGGTTCACAGAGCGGCGAGGTTTCACGGCACGTAGGGATATATTGGGGGACTAAGGTGACTAAGGGTTATGTGAGGTGGCTCCGCTTGTTTGGACAGAAGTTTTCCGTTCATAAGTGATGCCTGGCGGTTGAGTCCCTACGCGGCAGTGGGCCGTGCAGGCAGGTTCTCCCAGTACACGCGATCGGGCGTGCGTCCGTCAAGCGCGCGATGCGGCCTGATCTGATTATAGAAGGTCATGTAGCGGGC
>JAHBWQ010000154.1 GCA_019636915.1 Nitrospira sp.
ATCAATTTGATTGGGATCTCTACAAAATCTGGCACGACCTTCGGTATTACGCACTTCCACGCTTGCGAGCGGAAGGGAGCGATGGGTTGATCGGCCCGATCAGAAAAAAGATTGCAAGGGCTCACCTCTTTGAGGAGCTGGATGGCCCTGAATATTGTCCTCCGTGCTCCGACGAGGCCCTTCCTGAAATTTTCCGATCAAGCTTTGTGAATCTTGGGTTCTCCGACACTGGATGGCATGGAGAAACACATGTCATTGCCTCGAGACAGTTACAATGCCGACTCAGAGACTTTGAGGTACCGATGTCGGGAGGGTTTTATCTCACCCAAGAGGCACCTGATCATGCAGAGTACTATAAGATTGGTGAGGAGATTGAAACCTGGAATGACCCCGTCGAGCTCATCGATAAACTGTCCTTTTACTCGAAACACATGGCAGCAGCGTCAAGAATTCGTGATGCCGGAAAGAAGCGGGCGTTGCAATCTCATACATGGCAACATCGGTTTACTCGGCTGTTTGAGCACCTCCGCTCCATGAACAGACTATCATGATCTGGCCTGTGAAGATCATCATGCCAATCACTGAAGAACAAACCGTGTATGAACCTGAGCACCGGGTCAAACTTGGATTTGTCCGGTGCTGGGTCGCGATGGTCGCTGGTATCGCGCAATCTCGAGAGCTCATTGTCCAGTTATTCCATCGAGATATGCTAGCCGCCTCGAAGCAATCCTTGCTCGGAATCGCCTGGACCTGGGTGTCTCCACTGATCGGCATTGCATCCTGGTTGTTCTTGAACCAAGTAGGTGTGTTGATGCCCGGGAAATCAGATGTGCCTTATCCGTTGTTCGTATTGTTGGGGACAACCATCTGGGGCGTATTCATGGCAGTGTTCACGTCAGCAGCGTCCAGTTTGAGTGCCAATGGCAACTTGATCTTGCACGCACACTTTTCGCATCAAGTGCTTGTCGCGCAGCAGGTGGCCCAAGCCAGTCTTTCTCTGGTAGCCAATCTAGTTTTGTTAGCCGCGGCGTTCACGTTCTTCGGCGTTCATCCCCAATGGACAGCGCTATTCTTCCCATTGAGCCTGGTGCCGCTGCTCTTGCTAGGGGTTGGGATCGGGATGATCGTGTCGGTGTTGTCGATCCTGGTGCGGGACATGACGAAAGTCATGACGACTTTGCTCGGTGTTCTCATGTTTTTTACCCCGGTCATTTATACGTCGGATGCCGGAAACGAAGTATTGCAAGACTTGATTTGGCTGAACCCGTTGACGTACTTGGTCGGAGGGGCTCGCGATTTGATGATCTCTGGGATAATCCGAGATGTTCAGGGTTATGTGGTCGCCGTGTTCTTCGCCATGGCCGTGTTCCTCCTGTCGTGGAGAATCTTTTTTATCAGTGAACAGAAAGTCGCGGAGAAACTCTGATGGGTGATCCTTGCATCTTGAGCGTCGATGGTATCGGTAAGAAATTTTGCGCCACGCAACCGCACAGCATGTACTACGGAGTACACGATGTCTGCCGCAATATTCTTGGAATGGCAGCGGACACACACCGTCTGCGGCCTCATGAGTTTTGGGCTGTCGACGGAGTCACATTCACTCTCAAACAAGGAGAACGGCTCGGACTCCTCGGTGGTAATGGGTCTGGCAAATCCACGCTCTTGCGTCTTCTAGCTGGGATCTACCAACCAGACAAGGGACGTATCGAGGTGCGTGGCCGAGTCGGAGCCTTGATTGCATTGGGCGCCGGATTCCACCCACTTTTAACTGGCAGAGAAAACATTTTCCTCAATGGCTCGCTGCTTGGTATGACGACCTGTGAAATCGAGCAATGCTTCGACCAGATCGTGGATTTCGCTGATATTGGAACATTTCTCGATGCTCCGGTAAAAACCTACAGTTCAGGTATGTATGTCCGCTTGGGATTTGCCATCGTCATCCATTCACGTCCGGATCTGCTGCTCATCGATGAGGTGTTGGCGGTCGGCGACAGTTCGTTTCAGAATAAATGCATTGAGAAGGTGCTGGAACTCAATCGGAACGGCACGGCGATCATTTTTGTTTCCCATGCGATTCAAACCATCGAACGATTGTGTCGTTCTGGGTTGCTCTTGAGGCAAGGGGCGCAGGTATTCCAGGGTGAAATCAGAGACTGTATTCAACGCTACAGCAATCAACTTGCGCGAGAAAACCTCCTCGACGCGCCTCAACCGACCTCATTTGGTCTCGGTACCGTCGATATCTCGAATGTGGACGTATTTGAGGAGGGTGGAACGTCCGAGAACAGATCCATCCCGTTCGGGAAGAATTTCGTCATCCGTTTTGACTACGACTTTCTTCAAGACTCGTCACACAACAGGCAAGTACGTGTATGGATTCGGACGCAAGACGGCAGGGACGTTCAACGGCTAACATTCCAAGAGGCTCCGTTCAACGGCACCCACCAGTATGGGAACGTCAAAGTGCACCGCATGCAACACTCCGGTACGGTTCAGATCACGGTATTGAACCCCCGACTTTTTCCACAATCATTTTTGATAGACATTGCCATTGTCCCCATGGATCGCAACGTTCACTTAGGAGGTCTCGCCAACGCTACGCTCTTCAATGTCGTGCCTCCGCCTGCAGACGACCGGTACTTCGAATACGGTAACATGACCGTCACGGATTTTGATTATGTGGTTGCGGTTGATTGAAAAGGTGCTTCGCCGGCTCCTGGGAAAGCACTTGTTTATCCTCTCCAAAGAGTGCGAAGGCGTGCTCCGCGGAAAACATTTTGCACCGATTGACTTCCGTGATCACCAAGTCGTCGACAAGAAACAGTATTTGATCACCGAGAAGGGTAAGTATAAATTTGTGCCTAGACTGGACTGGATCGCAACCCATGCCGCCGATACGTCAGTACAAGTCATTGTCGATAATGCCATGGAGTCATATGATGAGTATTGGGCTGATGAGAGACTGGTGTCCGAATATCTGGTGGAAGCAAGAAAAGACTTCTATCGGGAAGTACTGAACGAATGTGACCTGTTTTTATACGGAAACGTCATCGATGTGGGATGCGGGCCAGGATTCTTCTCGAAAGTCCTTTCCTCGTCAGGGAAGGTCCGGGCAATCTACGGCACCGATTTTTCTTCGGCTTCCATCAAACGTTGCCGTCAGGAGGTTCCGGAAGGGCATTTCTTTGTGGGCGACATTTACCGCGTCTCCTGCCAAGACGGAGCATTCGACGCTGTGGTGTGTATGGAAACACTGGAGCATCTCGAACAACCAGCCCACGCCATCGCTGAACTCTTTAGACTGTGTAAAATCGGCGGGCATGTCATCATTACGATTCCAAACGGGGTGCTCGACGAATATGTCGGGCACATCAACTTCTGGACCGAGCAAAAGTTCCGAGCACTGCTTTCCGACGAACGCCTTACCAAAGTCCGGTATTGCTCGACAGGGCGCGTGATGTTGTTCGTCGTAGAGAAAAGCGGTGTCGGGCATACTCATGCGATCCCTCACGGAGACTGAAGCACGAAACGTATGCAGACTCTGGCTGATTTGGCGATATCCGGCTCGTGTGTGTACGTCGTTATTCCGGTCTTCAATCGGCTTGAATTAACCAAATCCTGTCTCGATTGCCTGTCCGAGCAGTCCTACGCCCCGCTGGAGCTAATCGTTGTTGATGGTGGGTCGACCGATGGGACACCGGAATATCTTCGTCAGTACCATCCTCTCGTGACAGTGCTGCAGAGCAACAAAGAGCTGTGGTGGGGACAAGCGATGGAGTTGGGAATTGCGCACTGTCTTGCTCGAAGCCGTAGCGACGATATGGTGCTTATGATGAACAACGACACGCTCATCGACCATCACTATGTCGAAACGCTGGTTCGTGCGTCGAGAGAACACAATGCCGCAATAGGAGGGCTGATTGTCGATAGCCGTGATACAGCCTGCATTCTTGACGCTGGAGAATATATCAACTGGAGTTCCTATAGTTTCTCGGTCAGAACGGCGATCGAGTCGCATGAGACGTACACGACGAAAATCGACGTGCTATCAGGTCGAGGGACACTGGTTCCTCTTTCAATGGTAAGAACAGCCGGAAACGTGAACGGGAGTCGGTTTCCTCATTACATTGCTGACTACGAATTTTTTCTCCGATTGAAGCGACGAGGTTTTCGCCTCGGAGTCACGTACGAGGCAGTGGTACGGTCGCATGTCGACGTCACGGGACTCTCCAGCCGATGCATGGAGAACCTCACATTTGTCCAGGCTTGGAAGGCTTTATTTTCAAGACGATCGATGGACAACCTCATGGACCACTGGCGATTTGTCCGAGACTGTGCGCCCTCGGCCTTGCAGAGGCACGTGCAACGCCAGCTCATCCGCCGTAGTCTCTATCTGGTTGCGAGCCGGACAAAACTCCGACACGTGGTACTTCCGTTGGCATGGTTCCTGACCGGGACCTACTACGTGACTGGAGATGATTGCACCAGATGCGGCTGTTCAACCGAAGGCCTGCTCCGTACCGGTCTATTGAAGCGATGGAAACGGAACGATTGGTATGTGTTGAGCGAAGAGGTGCTTGACCAGATGGGGTCTAGGCCAGAACTAAAGCGGCTATACCGCCGGGCATGGAACCCTGCAACAAAAATTTCCCGATGGTTGAAGGCCAAAGCCGAGGATAGACTCAGTGGAGGGGACAGAAGAACGGTGGGCCAAAGATAGACCGCGGAATGCTGAAATCAAGGAGCATCTAGGAGATGTGCGGAATCGCCGGCGTCATTGCGACCGAAGCGCTACAACAAGAGGCCCTGACTCGTGTGAAGCACATGGGTGAACGGCTGATCCACCGAGGCCCGGACGGACATGGGATGTTCCACGACGGTCCGATCGCGTTCAACATGCGCCGCCTGAGCATTATCGATATCAAGGGAGGACAGCAGCCGCTCTTCAATGAGGATCGATCGGTCGTCGTGATTGCCAACGGCGAGATTTACAACCATGTGGATCTAAGAAATGTGCTGCGTTCTCAGGGGCATCGCTTCACATCCGGAAGCGATTGTGAAGTAATCGTGCATCTCTATGAACAGTATGGGCTCGATTGCGTGCAGCACATGCGAGGAATGTTTGCCTTTGCTGTGTGGGACTTGCAGCGGCGCCGACTAATGCTCGCACGCGATCGAATGGGGGAAAAACCTTTATATCTTCACGTAGGATCTCGCGAGATCTATTTTGCCTCAGAACTCAAAGGCTTACTGGCCGCAGGCTGCATCCCGTTTGAACTGAATCCATCCGCCATCGATCTGTACTTTCATTACGGGTATGTACCTGATCCCATGACGCCAATTCGAGGCGTATCGAAACTTCCGGCAGCCCATATCTTGACCATCAACGCAGACACCTGGGAACAGAGGCAGTGGTGTTATTGGCGAATGGAAGACATTCCCGCGCTCACGGGAGATCCCGTCGCGCTGATCAAGCGCGAGCTGGAGTCCATCAGCGAACTGATCGTTCATTCCGACGTGCCAGTTGGGATCGCCCTCAGCGGAGGGGTCGATTCGAGCGCTATCGCGGCCATGGCGTCCCGCAAGTATCCCGGCCGGATGCAAGCCATTACCGTCGGCTACGCCGAGAAAAGTCGACACGACGAACGGAACGACGCACGCGCGTTGGCACAGTATCTCGATTTGCCATTCCACGCGATCGAGCTGCACTCCAGCGATATTGCAGCTTCTTTCCCCGAGCTGATGTTTTGGCTGGACGATCCCATTGCAGATATCTCGGCCTTCGGATCCTATTCGGTCATGAAGGTGGCAAAGTCGCTTGGTCTTTCAGTGATGCTCCAAGGGCATGGCGGTGATGAACTCTTTTGGGGATATCCCTGGGTGCGGCAGGCCGCCGCGCAGACCCGTCGGAAGCAGGAGGGATGGAACTCCGGGGGACCACGGTTTCAACAGTACCTGAAGCTCTCGCTTCCTACCTACTGGAACCCGTGGGGGATCAAGGAGTGGCTGATTGCTGGGGCAGGGGGGCGAGAATCGTGGGCACACTACAAGCGAGATCTGCTGAGCCCGAAGGAGCAGACGGTTTTCTACGACCTCACGCCAGATTTCCGACTTGCTCGAAAGGAATTGCAGAGCCTCTATTCTCCAAGGTTTTTGGATAACCTGCACACGTCACGCGCCTACGATCCTTTTACCGTCCCGCTTCCGTGGCCTGATGTGGATGTCTTGCTGACGCGACTCATCTGTCAAACCTACTTGCTGGAGAACGGGATGGCTCAAGGTGATCGATTGAGTATGGCCTCGTCTGTGGAACTTCGGCTTCCGCTCGTCGACTACAGACTGATGGAAACGGTGATCGGACTCCGGAAGACGTCACCCGATAGTTCAGCCCCTCCAAAGTTATGGCTGCGGGAGGCCATCAAAAGCGTAGTTCCTGAGTGGGTGATGAACCGGCCAAAGCGAGGATTCACTCCACCATTACACGAGTGGCACAACGCATTGTTTACCGCCCATGGGGAACAGTTACATGATGGGTTTTTGGTGAACGCTGGTGTCCTTCGTGCCGAGACTGGGATGGCTTTGTCCAAAGGGCCGTATCCTCCTGAGGCCGGCGCCCCGATGTCGTTCAAAGCTCTAACGCTGGAGCTATGGTGCCGGGCTATGAGCAAGGTCGGCAAATCCTCAATCGCAACATGCGGAGACTTGATGGATTCGAAGAGACTGGTCACGTCGGACTCAACCGCGTCCGTTTCTACACATCCGAGTTCCAGATAGGTAGAACGATATGGCTATCGCACCGATCGCCCTCTTTGCGTACAACCGTCCGGCACATTTGAAGCGTACTTTATCTGCACTTCAAGCGAACACACTCGCTCGAGAAAGTACGCTCTATGTGTTTAGTGACGGGCCAAAAGGATCTCATGATGCGGATGCCGTAAGGGCGGTCCGGGAGGTTGCAGGATGTGCTGAGGGTTTTTCAAAGATCGTCGTGCAGGAGCGGGAAAAGAATCTCGGATTGGCACAGTCTGTTATCTCCGGCGTAACTGAGTTGGCGAATAAACACGGACGGGTGATCGTCCTGGAAGATGACCTGGTCGTCGCGCCGGGATTCTTATCGTTCATGAACCAAGCCTTGGAGCGATACCATGCGGAGCCACGGGTGATGCAGATTTCCGGCTACATGTTTCCGGTAAAAGATCCTAGCCGACTCAATTCAACGTTTTTTAGCCGCATCCCCACGAGTTGGGGGTGGGCGACATGGAATCAGACGTGGAACCGGCTGGAACGAGATTCTTCCAAGTTACTGGCCGGCCTGGTCGACGAAACCCAGCGAACGGCCTTCAACGTCGATGGAGCCTATCCCTACTTCGAACACTTGGCCCTCCAAGCCGAAGGAAAGTTGGATGTGTGGGGCGTTCGTTGGTATGCCAGCATGTTCGCCGCCAATGGACTCTGTCTCTACCCAAGTCGGTCACTGGTCCAAAACATCGGGATAGATGGAAGCGGCGTACATTGCAGCTCTTCGCAGTATTTTAACGTCATGTTGAGTACGTTGGAGTCCTGGGACTATCCGGAGGCTGTCACCGAGTCTGCGATGGCGCGAGAATTGATCCGCTCGTTTCTCGCTGGGCTAAGAAGCGAACAAAAGATCAGCACGATAGTAGAATTGACTTCTCGCCTCCGCATGGTGGCGAGTAGAATAAAACGAACAATCTCCGCAGCGGTTCAACGCGCCGGATAACACATGACCTAGGCTATACCATGCCCACTTTGCGTTGGTTGCAGGAGGAATTTAATTATGGATACGACAGCGGCAACATCCTCTCTTTGGTCCCAGGGAGGACTAGATGGTCCGAGGAGCAGAGAAGCGGGGGATCCTATCGGCGAGTCTTCAGGCAGGCCATTCAGCCACACTTACGTCCTGACTCGAAGGTACTCGAATTAGGGCCTGGTAAAGGATCGTGGTCCCATGCAATTTTGAGGTTTATTCCACATGGCGAGTTGCACACCGTCGATTTTCAGGACGTCACTCAGTGGCTAGTGCCGAATGCCCATTCTGGGCAGTTGATCTGCCATCGGGTTCATGACAATTCCTTCCAGGGAGTGCCGGACGGGTACTTCGATCTGTTCTGGTCGTTCGGCGTGCTCTGCCATAATGAACAAGATTCCATCTTGGAGATTCTCCGTGCCGCTCGGCGCAAGATGAAGCCAGGAGCGGTGTCAATTCATCAATATGGCAATTGGGTCAAGTTGGAGCGGTTCGGCTGGAGCAAGGGCGGGGTTCCCGAGGCTTTCAAATCACAGCGCGACAGGGATATTTGGTGGCCGCGCAATGATCAACAGAGCATGGTGAAGATTGCGACCGAAGCGGGTTGGGAAGTGCAGTGTGCCGATCTGGACCTTCTACAACGTGACTCCCTCATTCTACTACGCAATCCATAGTTTTTATTACTAATGAATCGGAAAGTTCTCGCATTGGCCAAAGTATTTGCTCCCCTTCAGGGGTTAGCCGAACGGTGGCAGTTGATGAACCAGGGAACCCCCACTGATGCGCCGAACATCGCCGTCACGGCCGAAGAAAGCCAAGACAGCGAGACGATCGCATTCGTCCGCCCATACACGATGACTTCCCCTGAACGCATTCGGGCACTCTGCTCAGCCGTTCGCTACGTCGAAGACGCGGCAATTGACGGCGCAATTGTCGAATGTGGGGTATGGCGAGGCGGTAGCATGATGGCCGTTGCAAGAACGTTGATGCGTCGTGGGACCGCGAGTCGCGAACTCTATTTATTTGATACCTTCGAGGGAATGACGGAACCGGGCCCCCAAGACGTCTCCCTGGCAGGTGAGTCAGCAAGCAAACTATTGATGCAATCCAGTAAGACAGAGCATGACATGGTTTGGTGTTACGCACCGATCGAACGGGTTGCTCAAGCGCTCTCGCTGACACAGTATCCAGAAGGCCGTATCCACCTTATACCGGGCCGAGTGGAAGAGACGTTGGTGCAGTCCGCTCCCGATCGAATCGCGATTTTGCGGTTGGATACCGATTGGTATCAGTCAACCCGGCATGAAATGGAAGTGCTGTATCCGCGGATGAGTCGGGGAGGTGTCTTGATTATCGACGACTATGGCCACTGGCAGGGGGCGCGTCGGGCTATCGACGAATATATTACTAAGTATGGGATCAGGATGTTGCTTCACCCCATCGACTATACCGGCCGTATCGGTGTGAAAGTGTTTGAGTAGAGAAAGGAACAGTGCGTGTCTCCTGTATTAGTCAATATCGGTTGCGGCTCGGTGTGGCATCCCGATTGGATCAATCTGGATGTGCGTCCGCACAGTCCATCGGTACAGACATGGGATGTAGGGAATGGACTGCCATTCGAGAAGGGGCAAGTTGATGTGTGTTATGCATCACATGTACTCGAACATTTCACACAGGAGAAGGCCAAGCGGCTGTTACTGGAATGCCACCGAGTTCTTTGTCCTGGCGGCATCATCCGACTGGCCGTTCCGGACCTTGAAGGAATCGTCCGTGAATACCTTCGGGTCCTTGCGAGAGCTGAGGCGGGAGAACCACGGGCAACAGAAGAATATGAATGGATCACACTCGAACTACTTGATCAACTAGTACGAGACACGTCTGGAGGGGAGATGGAACGGTATCTGCGTACCCAAGCCCGCAACAATACCGAGTATGTGATTGGAAGGATTGGGGTAGGAGCGATGACCTATATGGAACCGGGACGTCACTCATCCCTTAGCTCAGAATCCAATCGTTGCGGTGACCTCTCAATCATGTCGAAGATAGTTCGGACAATACGATCTCTTGTGCCTGAACTCAAGGGATGCTTGGTCAACGGTGATCACGAGGCCTTGCGTATCGGCCGTTTTCGACTGTCTGGGGAATGCCACCAGTGGATGTATGATCGGTTTTCCTTAGGGCAATTGATCACACAATGCGGATTTTCTGACGCGCAGGTGTGCCACGCACATGATAGTCGGATTGGACAGTTTGCTTCGTTTGGCCTGGAGGTGACAGACGGGAAGGTAAGAAAACCTGACTCCCTCTTTATGGAAGCCATCAAGCCAGCTGGGAAATACCTGGATCGGTCTGCTCATACGCCATGTTGAAATCAATCATTCGACGCATCGTTCGATCATTGGGATATGAAGTTCGTAGACGAGCCTCGACGGCCTCCATCGTCAAAGGACTGGAACGCACATCACTCGAAGGGAGCTTAGCGCAGATTCGAGATGCGGGGGTGGCACCGGCAACGGTAATTGATGTGGGAGCAGCTATCGGGAGTTTTTCTCGCCAGTGCCACGAGATCTTTCCTAACGCTCAGTATCTGCTCATCGAACCACTCGATGAGTATGCGTCATGCTTGGACAAAACAGTCAAAGCAATTCCCAGAGCGAGCTATGAGATTGCTGTTGCCTCGTCCTGCGACGATCTGGTTACAATCAATGTACACCCAGATCTTGTTGGATCATCTCTGTATCGGGAGACGGAGAACGGAACGGATGTGAACGGATTTCCCCGTATTGTGAAAGCGATCACCCTCGATCGGTTGGTCAAAGAGCGTGATGCGTATCCTCCCTATTTTATTAAAATCGATGTGCAGGGCGCCGAACTGGACGTCTTGAGGGGAGGCGAAGCAACCCTGTGTGGGGCTGAGCTCGTTCTCCTAGAAGTCTCACTCTTTCAGTTTTTCAAGGAAGGCCCACTGTTTTTCGACGTCGTCACTTATATGAAATCCAAAGGGTTCGTTGCCCATGACATTCTGGGACTTCAGTATCGCCCATTGGATCACGCATTATCTCAAGTCGATATCGCGTTTGTGCCGGAGAACGGCCCGTTACGGCGATTCCATTACTACGCCACGCCTGAACAAAGGCTACAACAGAATCGTGAGTTTCGATCTCACCTCCAACAAATGTTGGCACTCGATCAAGTCTCGTGAGCTCATCATCGCTGAAAATATCCATCGTCACGCCGTCGTTTAATCAAGCTCAGTTTATTGAAGAGACGATCGAGTCCGTGCTATCGCAGCGGGATTCCAACCTCGAGTATGTGATCGTCGACGGAGGTTCGACCGACGGCAGTGTCGATATTATCCGACGTCATGCCGAACGCTTGACCCACTGGATGAGCCAGCCGGACAAGGGACAGTACGATGCCATCAACAAGGGGTTTGTGAAGACAACCGGCGAAATCATGGCGTGGATCAACAGCGATGACAAGTACACCCCGTGGGCATTTTCGATTGTCCGCGAGCTCTTCACGAAGTTTCCCCAGATCGAGTGGCTGACGACTGTTCAGCCACTCAGCTGGAATACTCACGGCCAGTTGACGTCG
>JAHBWQ010000155.1 GCA_019636915.1 Nitrospira sp.
TTTCGACATGACTACTCCTTCACCAAAGTCATCACACCGGCGCTCAGCGTGCCGGCTTTCCGCATCCGTACTTCATTAATCTGCACGTTCAAGTTCCCCGCTTCATCCGCTCGCCCTTCGCGTTCGGCCGCTTTGAGACGTTCGATCAGATCCCGCAGCACGTGCTCCGTCCGCTTACGATCGAGATTATCCAAACAAGCTTGGATATGGGATGGCACATCGTCGAAATAATCCTCTCGCATGGATAATTCCGTCGCTATGGCACCGCAGTCGGAATCTTCCATCGCCTCATCCAGTACGGCTCGAAGACTGATCCCTCCGCCAGGCTCCAGATGGGTGAGCGCAAGTTCGATCAGCTTTCGTCCAGACGCGAGAGTGAACGATTCCGGCTTCAGGCGACGCACATCAGCAGGGGACAGCTTCCCTTGCAACAACAGGAGCAACAGATCCCGCTCTTCCGGCAATCCTTTAAACAGCGTGGTCAAGGAAATCCCCTGCGTCGATTGCACGCGTGGAGGGACGGCACCAGATTTCGGTTGAACCGACAGCACCGGATAGCGTTCGATCAACCGTGCCTCGCTGATCCTCAGCCGTTCAGCGACCATTCTCATCCGCTCCTGCCGTTCGATCGGATGCTCGCTCTTCTGCAAAATGCGCAGCACTTCATCGACGCTTCGGATACGGCTCTCCAGCGAACCAGGATCGGCCTGATCGATCGTGTGATTCAGGGCATAGTCCAACAGGCTTGGCGCAATGGCTTCCAACTGGGCAAAGGCATCCACACCAGATTTCCGGATAAAGGTATCCGGATCCTCTCCCGCCGGAAGCGTGACAACTTTGACGCTCAAGCCGCTGTTGACAAACAGATCCAACCCTCGCAACGCCGCGCGCACACCGGCTGTATCCGGATCAAAGAGTAATATGACCCGCTCGGCAAATCGCCGCAGCATCTGCACATGTTCAGCCGTCAGGGCTGTCCCCAAGGTCGCCACAGTATGGGTCAGTCCTGCTTGGTGAAGTGCGATGGCATCGAAATACCCTTCAACAACGATCACCGTTTTGGTTCGAACAATCGCTTCGCGCGCCTGATCGAACGCAAACAGCGTCTGCCCCTTTTTAAACAGCGGCGTATCGGGAGAATTCAAATATTTGGGCATGCCGTCGCCCAATACGCGACCGCCGAATCCCACCACACGCTTGCGTAGATCGGTAATGGTGAACATCAGGCGTCCATGGAATTTGTCGTAGTACCCGTTACCATTGGACCGTGGGGTAATAAGCCCTGCAGTCATGCCGTCGCCAGCCGAGAACCCTTTTCGAGAGAGGACCTTGCAGAGCCCTTCCCAATCCGAGGACGAAACCCCGAGACGGAACGCCTCCACAGTGGATTGTTGGACTCCTCGCCTGACGAGATACTCACGAGCCGTTGCCCCGAGAGATGGATCGCGAAGATTCGATTGGAACCACGTCAGCGCAGCCTGGTTCATCTCTTCGATGCGATGCGCTTGTCCACGTTGGCCTCGTTCCGCAGGCGACTCCTCTATCGCAATACCCACCTTGTCGCCCAGCTCACGCAATACTTCAGGAAAAGTCGCGCCGGTCATCTTGCTCAGAAATGCGAACACATCACCCCCGGCCTTGCAGCCGAAGCAGTAAAACATTTGTTTGGAGGAACTGACCGAAAATGATGGGCTCTTTTCCTGATGAAAGGGACACAGCCCCACCAGGTTCTGACCTGCCCGCCTTAATGAGACATGCTGGCCCACGACATCCGCAATATCCACCCGATCTCGTATTCGATTCTTAATCTCGTCGGAAATCAGGCCTCGGCCCACGAGAGTCTCCGCTCCTACATTCCCGTCGTGCACGACCTGACGAGCTGGTTACTAAGTAATCGGAATTATTGACCGTTCAGATTAACAGACGAGTGGAAAACCTGTCAATTCGTCATCTTCTCTCAGCCAGGAGGCCATCCCATATGCCGTCCACCCATGACATGAAAATGGAGGTGAAACACGGTTTGCCCTCCATCTCGTCCGGTGTTCGCCACGAGGCGAAACCCGGAACCTGCCAGCCCTTTGTCGTTCGCAACCCTCCTGCAGGTCAGTAGCAATCTCGCCAATAGAGCCTGATCTGCCGCACCCAAATCTTGGACTGACTCTACATGTCGTTTCGGTATCACCAACGTATGGACCGGTGCTTGAGGATTGATATCATCAAACGCCAATATGTCTTCATCCTCGTGAACCAACTTTGCTGGAATCTTCTTCTCCACAATCTTACAAAATAGGCACTCGCTCATGTCGACCTCTCCGACCAATGCCCCATCTCACCGCTCAATCACAGACTGGTGTCCCCACAGACCATGTCGTCTACTTCTCCAACCGCAAGCCGGATTTCCCAAATCTGCGTCCCAGTTCTTCATAAATGTCCTGTAAGGTCAGACCGTGGTACCCCAGAACCATGAGGGTGTGAAAAAAGAGGTCAGCCACTTCGTAGACAATTTCCTCTTTCTTGCCACCCTTCGACGCCAACAGCACCTCTCCGGCCTCCTCTGCAACCTTTTTCAAAATCTTGTCATGCCCCCCTTCGAATAGCTTCGTCGTATAGGATCCGGCCTGTGGGTTCGCACGACGTGCGAGGATCGTCCGCAACACCGATTCAAGAATTCCTCCCACGGCATCCCGCGTCTTCTCCCCAGTAACCAAGCCTTGCTCATCCAACCGTGAAAAGAAGCAGGCCCGTTCGCCTGTATGACAAGTCGGCCCAATCGGTTGTGCCTTTACCAAGACGGTGTCCTGATCGCAATCGACGAAAAGAGCTTTGACATGCAGCTTATGGCCGGAGGTTTCGCCTTTTTCCCAGAGCTTGTTTCTGGACCGGCTCCAAAAGTGCACGGTTCTGGTCGCAACCGTCTTAGCCAATGCCTCTTGATTCATATACCCCAGCATCAATACCGTCCCATCGAGCCAATCCTGCACCACGGCAGGAAGCAAGCCTTGCTGGTCGAATTTGAATTGGCCAACCGGTGCCTGGTCCATGAATTCACGCCACGTCAGCAATATCGTCCGTCATACGGACTGGAACGCCGTGGTCTCTCAAATAGGCCTTCGCTTGGGAGATCGTATAGGTCCGAAAATGAAAGATGGAAGCAGCCAAGACTGCGTCCGCCTTCCCCTTCGCAAAGCCGTCATACAAATGCTCCAATGTCCCCACTCCTCCCGATGCAATCACCGGGACTGACAGGGCACCAGACACCGCAGCGGTCAAACCCAGATCATATCCGGTTTGACGACCATCCTGATCCATGCTCGTCAGGAGAATCTCGCCGGCACCAGACTGCTCCATGCGTGTTGCCCACTCAACTGCATCGAGCCCGGTCGGTTTTCGTCCTCCATGCGTGAAGATTTCCCACCGGCCTGGCGCAACGGACTTGGCATCGATCGCAACGACAATACACTGCGTCCCAAACCGCTGCGCGGCTTCTTGAACGAACCCGGGCCGCTGAATCGCTGCAGTATTGATACTGACCTTGTCCGCACCCGCATTCAATAAGGCCCGGATATCCTCGATTGTCCGTACCCCACCACCGACCGTCACCGGCATAAAAACGCGAGCCGCCGTCCGCTCGACCACATCAAGAATCGTCTTCCGGTTCTCATGCGAGGCGGTAATATCGAGAAAGCAGAGTTCGTCCGCCCCTTCGCGATCATACCCCACCGCAACCTCGACTGGGTCACCGGCATCGCGAAGATTCACGAAACTCACACCCTTCACAACTCGGCCTTCTTTGACATCGAGACAGGGAATAATGCGTTTGGTCAACATCTGCAATCGGTGAATACTGAGGGGTAAGAGGTCAACGTAAATCCCTCTTCCCACCTCTAACTCTTCACTCCTTACTCCTTACAGAGCGCCGTAAGCGCAGCATGATAATCCAAGTGGCCATCATATAATGCTTTGCCCACGATGGCTCCTTCAATCTGAGGCCCAAGCGAGCGTACAGCCAGAAGATCGTCGATCCGACTGATCCCTCCGGATGCAATAACAGGAAAAGCGGAGGAAGCCGCGACTTCTCTCAACGCCGTGAGATTGGGCCCGTTCAACATCCCATCCCGTGCAATATCCGTATAAATGACCGCTCCTATCGCCAGTCCACTGACCTTGTTCAAAAGATCGATCGCCTTTGTCTCCGATACCGCCGTCCACCCCTTCACCGCAACCTTGCCGTCGCGTGCATCCAGACCAAGGACAATTCGCCGGGGGAACTCGGTGCAGGCCTGCTCAAGAAACGCTCGATCCGTGAGTGCCGCAGTCCCCAAGACCACGCGCGACACTCCGGCATTCAGATACTGTCGGACGGTTTCTATGGTCCTGATTCCACCACCGACTTGGATGTCGACGGTAACCGCCTTGCGAACCGCCTCGATCTGAGGCAAATTCCTGGGCTCACCCCCAACCGCGCCGTTCAAATCAACGACATGAATAAGGCCGGCTCCGCACTGTTGCCATTTTTGGGCAACTCCAACCACATCCTCCGAATAGATCGTCTCAGCCGCCATGTCGCCTTGACGCAACCGCACACATCGTCCGTCCTTGAGGTCAATCGCAGGAATGACTAACACCTTATCGCTCCTCTCCACTGCCGAACGGAAATTCTTTCAGCACCGCATCGACACCGTACTCCGCCAATTCAGCCGCCGTCACAAAGGACCATCGCTGCAGAAACCCCAGGAGATCCTCGGTCATTGGTCGTTGCCGCTCATAATACCCACCGGCCCAGAGAACTTTCCCATCGTTCGCGATGACCTTCGCCTGAAAACCGACGGTCGCCGGCGGATTGGCACCAAGTCGACTGCCCACCCGTTCCTGGTACATCGACACAAGCCCGATCAATGCCGCATCCGCCTTGAGTCGCTTCGCTACAGCAACAGCAGCCTTCTCTGGCCCCAGTCTGGCAAGATCCGTATCGACTGATGAAGCTCGCACGGCTTCACCAGGAGGTATCACCTGAAGCCCTTTCCAATTCCGGAGATGCTTCCAGAATAACTCCGTCACCTGTTCCGCAGCGTATCCCGGCACGAGCATGGCCTTGGGAGCAGGAGGCTGTCCTTCCAACGGAACTCCTATGGAGATATCGGACCGGCGAATACTCTCCGGAGTTGGAATAAAGAGGTCATCATACCCCGATGACTGGGGAGTTTCGATCGATGTAAAGGGGATCAGCGCCAGGGAGCGAATCTGGTATCGAGATACCTCAGGCGCTGATTTGGTTGAAACTTTCGACCCGCTGCAACCCACAGCCATTCCCATGAATCCTGTCGCAATGATCACTAGCGCCATGCGGAACGGCAAGAACCGGTCTCTCACTTCCATCTCCCAAAATTTCGGATCAATTGCAGCCCAACTGCCTGACTCTTCTCCGGATGAAACTGACAGGCCACCACGTTGTCTTTCCAAATACTGGAGGTAAATGGGAGGCCATAACTTGTCGTTGTGGCAGTGATCTGCTGATCCGCCGGCTCCACAAAAAAGGAATGGACGAAATACCAATTCGATCCATCTGCAATGCCCTCGAAGACCGGACAGGGTTTTTGAATATTCACCTGATTCCAACCCATATGCGGCACCTTGAGTGCCTGCTCTTTCGAGAATGCTCTCACCTTACCCGGAAAAACGTCCAGGCCCTCATGGCGACCGAACTCTTCGCTTTCCGTAAACAAGAGTTGGAATCCAAGGCAAATCCCCAAAAACGGCTTTCCCGTCCTAATCGCCCCCTTGATGGGTTCGACTAATTGATACTGCTTGAGATTTGCCATGCAGTCGCCAAACGCTCCCACACCCGGCAAGACGATATGACTCGCATTTCGAATAGTAACTGCGTCCCGCGTGATAATCGCATGCTGTCCCACCGCCTCAAAGGCCTTAGAGACACTGCGAAGATTCCCCATTCCATAATCAATGACGGCAATCATAGTCCTTCCGAGTATGAGAGAACCGTAACAATACCGCAACTGGGATCATCCTGCCACTGGCAATCTACGCCGCCTAGCAGGGTGCGGAACAAGTCATGTTGACCTCTGTCGCCGTCATGGGCATTGAGCGGTGAAACGACGTTGAAGAGTCCTTCAGGATGCGCAAAAAGGCTGTCCAGCAAGGCCGCAGCAAGCGAAGAGGCGAATCGTACTCTCGGCGGTACGGTGAGCCTCTACGCGATGCGAGAACGCCGCTGGCGGACTTTTTCCGCATCCTGCTAGATCCACCGGATACTGACGGTCCACCGCATTTAATCCGGGTCTTTCGATTGACAGGATAGGACTGAACCAGTAGCCTGAGCTGGTCGAAACAGGGGACCTATATATGAACGACGATGCGTTAACCGAATTCATCACACAAGCCATCCTCGACACATTGCTCTGTACCGATTTGGTTCGCAGACAAAGGAATGAGCACGCCCGGACAGTGATGTAGACCTTGCCCTGCTCGCACGCCACCCCATACCGCCACTACATCGATTTGAACTGGCCCGGGAGCTCGCGTCGCAACTGCATCGTGATGTGGACCTTGTAGATCTTTGCACCGCTTCCATCGTGATGCGCATGCAAATCATCTCGACCGGAGAATGCCTTACTGCACCGGATGAAACAGCCTGTCGAGAATTCGAAATGTATACATATTCAGGCTGTGCCAGACTCAACGAGGAGCGTCGCGAGATCCTGGAAAGAATCAGTGCCAGCGGGTTAGTCTATGGCTGATGATGTCATTCTCAATAAGGCCTCCAGCATTGAGCGCTGTCTTCATCGCATCGAAGAAGAATACGCAAGCAATGACCAGAACCTCATTGCGGATCAGACCAAGCAGGACGCTATTGTCCTCAATCTACAGCACGGTTATGAAACTACCATTGATCTGGCCATGTATGTGGTCAGCCAATGTAAGCTGGGGGGTTCCACAAGACAGCCGCGATGCGTTTTCGCTACTACAAACAGCGGGGATTCTCCCCGCCGATCTTACTCAGCATATGGAACGAATGGTCGGCTTCCGCAACATCGCCATTCACGAATACACCCGCCTCAATCTCGATGTAGTTCGAACCATCATCACCAAACAGTTGGACGTCTTCCGTGCGTTCTCCTTGACGATCGTAAAATCGTGTGCTTCGCCCACCTCCATTTAAAAGCACAGAGCAGTCACCGTATTACATCCTTCCAGGATCTCCTTCTATTAGAAAGATGCCCGGATTACTCTCGGTCCTTTTATATCCACAGAAGACGACCAGGCTAACCCAAACTTTGCGACGTATGTCCGGGAGAGTCTTGTGAGAGGCTGTCTTGAGGAACACTCGTGGCCAGATACTTCTTCTAACTACAGCATCCCCTTATGTTGGCAGCACCTTCCCTGCCAACGGGGCTCTTCTAGCATCGTCATTTGACCAAGCGCCTTGGCAAGAGACCTTGTTAGGACATTACTCAGTGTGGAATGGCAATTGTCTTCCCCTATCACTCTGCTAGGCCTTCACAAATGAATTCCGCTCCTAAGTGGCAGCTTGGCCAGACCTCCAAGCAGGTTTCGCCACGAGATATCGTAATAGGGGCATCCTTGCCAGAACGAGGACAAATATCGCGGATGTGAGATAGACGATGATTCCCAAAAACAGCCCCCACAATGGGACCTTGTCCGCCAACTTCCACACAAATGGGGTGATGGTATACATCACAAAGACATGTGTCACATAAATTCCCAATGTCAATTGGCCCAAGAACGGGAAGAGTGTAGACCGGCCCAGTTGAGGCTTCGCGAGCGCCAGCAGAAACATCCCCGAACTAAAGAGTATCCCTCCCAAGAATGCGTGTCCCCTAATAGCCTGCATCGGGCTATGGAACACCACATTCATCACTGCTCCCTCCATCAGAGCCATGACGTAACCACCAAGGATTAAACTCCAAGCCACGGTCGTTGAGACCGACTCTCGTCGTTCTGCAAGCCACCCACCCAAGGCAACAAGAGGAACAGCAATGATCCATTGGCCAAGAGGGATCGGAGCATTGAGCAAATTTCTCGATGTACTTTCCTCCACAAGAATCAACCCATAGACGCCTACGACTAAGAGCATCAGGGACCTCTGTAGCTTGCCCATAGCCACCAGGGTCAACATGGCTAGGCTGAATATGAGAGCGGGAAGAAACCAGAGATGCCAAACTGGACGAACCCCTTCAATAAAAAGCCAGAGATGCTGAGTTTTCAGCAACTGAATATTCTTCAGCACCTCGGTATAAAACGGCTGCCATAAGCCATGATGAAGGATCGCAGCCGGCCAATCAGGTGGTGTGCCCATGTAAATGCACAGCCAAACAAGAAGGATCCAGGCAAGCGGAGGCACATACCGACGGAACTGACCCGTAGGATTTCCCTGTATCAAGATCGATCGCTGAAAGAAATAGCCGGCCGTAATGAAAAAGTACGGGACCCCTCCCCACCAGACCAGATACCCATTGAGAATGACAAAAAAGCTACCATCTGCGACCTGCGAGAGGCTTGACAGAAAATGGCTATGCCAAAGAATCACCGCGAAGATTGCTAACACTCGAAAACTTTCAATACTGGAGATGCGTGTCGAGACTTGCTCCTCTTTCTGACGTGGTACAACAAGAGACCAGAGTGTGGCTCGCCAATCTCTTGTCGGCAACGAATCTGCGAGGCCACGCAGACCTTCCATTGGAGTCTGTTCCTTAGCTGTATAAAACCGAGGCAGGTGAGTCCTCAGAATGCACAGGCGTCCCGCTAAGATCTATCGGGGAATTCCTTATAATGACAATTGAATGGTACTGAGATGTGCCAGATGAACAGGCCTTTCGAGAGGAATGGCAAGTACTGTTATCAATTCATGATACGCCACAACCACTGACTGAGACTCTGGATAGGATCCCAAATCTGAGCATCCTCATCGAGAGTCTAGCTGCGCCACGAAAGAGGGCTTATGCAGAGTAAATGGAAGGCTTGGAGTTGAAACGCTGTTCAGCTGAGCCCTGCCTATCGGCTAGACCACTATAAGTGAGACAAAGGCTCCTGGCCCTGAACCGAACAACACACTAACACTTTCACAGCGTACCTTTTGTCGAAAGTACCTTCCCAGCTAGTCGCTCTTCCGGCATGGTTGCCTGGTCCAGCGCCTTGGCAAAAGCCTTGAAGATGGCTTCCATAATGTGGTGTGGGTTGCGGCCATAGAGCAGATTCACATGTAGGTTGAGACCGCCGTGGGTGACGAAGGCCTGAAAAAAGTCTTCGAAGAGACCGAGATCGAACGCTTTGATCTTCCGGTCGGGTAATGCCACATTGTAGACAAGAAACGGTCGACCGCTGAGATCAATGGTCACCTGGGCCAGGGTTTCATCAAGCGGCGCCGAAGCAAACCCAAAGCGCTTGATCCCCGCCTTTTCACCAAGAGCCTGGTGCAGCACCTTTCCCATGACAATCCCAACATCTTCCACCGTGTGATGTTCATCGATATCGAGATCCCCCTTCGCCTGCACCGTGAGATCGAAGAAACCGTGCTTGGCCAGGAGCTCTAACATATGGTCAAGAAAGCGAATACCGGTGTCGATCTTGCTCTGCCCGCTCCCATCCAGGGTCCATTCGACACGGATGTCGGTTTCTTTGGTCGCCCGATGAACGCTCGCCTGTCGAGGTGTTGATCCGTTCTTCTTCATGAGAACCTGCTCTGAGCCGACTTCGCGTGCGCATCGAACCCTTCGATCTGAGCGAGTCGGATCAAAGGATCTTTGACTTTGGCCAAAGCCTGCTTCGTATAGTGCACGATGTTGCTGACCTTCACATAGTCATTGACGGACAGTGGGGAAAAGAACCGGGCGGTTCCTCCTGTCGGTAACACATGGTTTGGCCCTGCGATGTAATCAGCCACCGACGGTGGTGTGTAGCGCCCCAAAAACAACGCCCCGGCGTGACGAATCTGTTCCAAATAATCGAACGGATTGTCGACGGAAAGCGTGAGGTGTTCTGCGGCGATTTCATTCGCTACCGCAATCGCCTCACCCATCGTAGGAACAACGAAGGCCACCGCATGCTGTGCAATTGACTTTGAGGCAATCTTTTCCCGCTGGAGCCCTTTCAATTGAGTCTGGATCAATTTCGAGACGTCTTTCGCCAATCGCTCCGATGTGGTCACCAGAAATACCTGCGCATCTTCGTCATGCTCCGCTTCACAGAGCAGATCGGCAGCAACATGCGCCGGCTTTGCCTCACCATCAGCCACCACGAGAAGCTCGCTAGGGCCAGCAACCATATCGATTCCTACGGTGCCGTACAGCAACCGTTTGGCCGTCGCCACATAAATATTCCCCGGCCCAACGATCTTATCGACCTTCCCAATGGTTGTTGTTCCATATGCCAATGCAGCAATGGCCTGAACACCACCCACTCGATAAATCTCCGTTACCCCAGCAATGTCAGCGGCAACCAGTAGGTAAGGATTAATCCCCTCCTTCTGCGGCGGCGTGACCATCACAATTCGTGAGACGCCGGCTACTCTGGCCGGAATCGCACACATCAGAACAGAAGACGGGTAGACAGCTTTCCCGCCAGGCACATAGACTCCGACGGCATCGATCGGCCCAATGACTTGCCCTAAGGTGGCATCCCCATCCTGATACATCCAGGTCTTGGTTCGTTGCCGCTCATGAAACGCGGTCACCCGCTCGGCCGCCAACCGCAGCGCATCGCCTTCATCTTTTCTGATATGGAAGTAGGCGTTCTTGATCTCCTCCGATGTGACCCGTACGATATCCGGCTTCAGCGTTACCTTATCAAACTGTGCGGTATAACGAAGAACGGCCTTATCCCCGCCTCGCTCAACTGTCTGCAAGATGGTTCGCACGGTCTTTTCAACCGCAGCGCCGGTTGTCCGCCCCCGCAGAGAGGCCTTTTTCAAGGTGGGAAGAAAGTTTCGATCGGCCTGGGTGACGATTTTCATGAACGAGCCATCTTTTTCTTGTGTGTCTGTTGGGTCATTGGGCGACCGAGGCCAGATGATGGTCGCTGACTCGGGACCACCGCACGAAGTCTTCGAATCAACGTCATCAGCGGTTCCTGCTTTAGGCGAAGACTCGCTCGATTGACGATAAACCGAGCGGTCGAACGGGCGATCACCTCAACTTCCACCAAATCATGAGCCTTGA
>JAHBWQ010000156.1 GCA_019636915.1 Nitrospira sp.
GACCTGTTTCTTCTCCACGCGGTATTGTCTCCATCCTCAAGTGTCAGTTACCGGTGAGAACTATGGAAGCGCTGAGTCCATCCGTTTCGGAACCAGATAGTGAAGAATCGAAACCGTTGCCTACGGTGGACTATGTCGTTGACCTAGTGTCCAAGGCGAAACAGGCAGCCAGGCGACTCGCAGCACTACCGACGTCGACCAAGAACAAAGCCCTCCTGGCTATGGCCGATGCGCTGGAAGCGAAGTCAGACGACTTGATGAGGGCGAATGAGCGAGACCTCGAGGCCTTTGGGACGGCCAATGACAAGAAGGCCGTAGCGGATCGTCTACGGCTGACCGACAAGCGGATCAAGGAAATGGCGACAGGGATTCGGGAGGTGGCGCAGTTGCCAGACCCTGTGGGGATGATGTCTGCCATGTGGACAAGGCCCAACGGAATGCAGGTGGGACGGGTCCGTGTGCCGATCGGGGTGATTGGAATCATCTATGAGTCGCGCCCGAATGTGACGGCTGATTCAGCTGCGCTCTGTCTCAAGTCAGGAAATGTCTGTGTGTTGCGGGGCGGCAGCGAGGCGATTCATTCCAATACGGCGATCGCAGCCATTCTGTCCGATGCGTCACAAAAGGTCGGTATTCCACCGGGTGCGATCACGTTCGTCGATCGTGCCGACCGTGAGGTGGTGCCGGTCTTGCTCAAACAAGATCAGGCTATTGACTTGATCATTCCCCGTGGCGGCGAATCGTTGATGAAGCTTATTGCGGAACACTCGACGATTCCCGTGGTCAAGCATGATGCGGGTGTATGTCATATCTATGTCGATGCGGCAGCCGATGTTGCCATGGCGGAAGCAATATGCCTCAATGCGAAAGTCCAGCGTCCGTCAACCTGCAACGCTATGGAAACGCTGTTGGTTCACCAGTCGATTGCACGAACCTTCTTGCCGACGTTGGCTGCCGGCTTACGTGCAGCCCATGTTGAAATCAGAGGTTGCCCCAAGACCTGTCAACTGATCGCAGAGGCCAAACCGGCCAGCGAGAAAGATTACGGGAAAGAATTTCTGGATCTTGTCTTAGCTGTGAAAGTCGTCAAGAACATGGATGAAGCGATGGAGCACATCGCGCAGTACGGCTCACGACATACGGAAGCGATCGTGACGTCGGATTATGGGCGCTCCATGCGCTTTCTCAAAGAAGTGGATGCCAGCGCGGTGCTGGTGAATGCCTCCACGCGCCTCAATGACGGATATCAATTCGGTCTCGGGGCTGAGATCGGGATCAGCACGTCACGGATTCACGCACGGGGCCCGATGGGGCTAGAAGAGCTGACCTGCTCAAAGTTCATGGTGCTGGGGAGCGGCCAACTCCGCGAGTGAATGTCCTCGGATCCCATTGCATGTGCCCTGTTCACCCCTGGCCATCTCCGCTTTCAATCCTCCCGTACGCTCGCTGAATCCTTCGACAAGATAGGCGGATACGTTGAAACGTCGCCGACCGGGCATCTGGTTTTTTACCGGCCTGATGGACGACGATTCCTCGCCGCCGATCCGACGGGCCACCCCCTCTACGAGTGTGAATGGGAATCGACGGCGAACGGGATCGTCTCGCTGATTCGTGCACGCGTGCAGCTCGATTGGGGATGCTGGATTGGAGTGACGCCTGCTGGATTGGTGAATGAAACCAAGGTGAATCTTGCCACGAGGCCCAATTGGCAGCGAATCACTCTGGAGGATCTTCGTGGGATGGCAGCGAGGGCCTTACGGGTATCAATCGAAGAGGTGCGGTGGTTTTATCGAGATGAGGACTTCTCCATTGATCCCACCGGGCTGGCGACGATCCGCCAGCGAAAAGATGCCTTGTCTGTGTTGGATGACGGTGGGTTTGAAACCGCGCGCTTTATGTCCTGCATGGGCGCGATGCACTGGGATGACATTGATTTCCTTCCTGTCGTGGAGCTGTTCAAGTCGCTGCTACCAGGAACGGGCTCTGCAGTGTTGGAACTTATTCGTGGCCTGTATGACGATCAGCAACGAGGTTCGGCCCCCAGACCGTTACGCTATCGTGGGATCCCACCCTATCCATCTGAAGCGGCCTTTCGGCTGTTCAGCGCCTTTTTCAGGCCTCAATCAGTAGGGACCAAGGATCCGTTTGTCGACTTTATGAATCCCTCGAAATCGCATGTCGTGACCTGGTTGCCTGCCGATCACCCGCCGGTCCGCTATTTTGACGAGCGCCAGGGGGTGTGTGTCACGGTGAAAGATGGAGTTGTGCAAAAGGCGATCCTTGCCACTGATACGGTGGGCTTGGCATATGTCAATCCACTCGGTCGTCGCGTGCTTCCCCTGGATCGTAGTCTGCGGATCGACGGCCGGCAGCTGGTCCTTAAGGATCGTGAGCAGGAAATAATCATCCCTTTGCCGGTCGGTCTTCACGTTCGAACATCATCATCGCCGGAAAGACCGCTAAGTCCTGTCGACTGGCGTGCGGTGTTTGTGCCGGAGCCTCCGGGCGTCCACCCTTCTGAAGCGTTCGGCGCGGTGCTCTTGTATCCGGAAGGCCATGAGGAGATCAGCGAGCTTGCGGCACAACCCTTTGTCGCCGATTATCTGGATGATCTCGCAGAGCAGGACCGCGAGATTGGGTGGATACGATCGTCGGCGGAACGAGTGCTCATTGTGAACGGGGATGCCGTTATTTCCACCTGCGTGCTCTTTGACCGACCACGGGACTATGTGGTGAGCGTCCGCCACATGGCCTATGCACAGCGTCAGGCGCAGCAGCTTTGGACGCAGTGTGCGGAAATCAATCGATGGGACTGGCTCCGGTGCATTCGCATGGGTGCCGATGATGTGGTGTTGGAGGAGTCGGTTGCTCGAGATGCCCCGGTTGACCTCCTGTATCTCTGGTTCCCCTATGACACATTTGGTTCGCTGACGACGATGAGAACAATCCTCGCAAAGGCAAGCCAAGCGCTGAGGCGGGGAGGCGATGCGTTTGTGGTCGGACCCCTCGACATACTGGCGACGTTGACATCGGAACCATGGCAGGTCTGTTGGAGCGAATCCGTGGCAGCGCTGCCCACGTTTGCCATGCATAAAACGATCTTGCCCAAAGCCAGAGTCAAAGCCGGGCTCACATTGTTCCATCTCAAGCGGATGTAAATTCTTCAGAGCAGCGTTGTCGGAGTGACTGGATCGGCTGACCGCTTCGCGGGAAGCGCTGGCTTGTCCGGGGCGAGTCTTGTAGAATTCAGACGGTCTGTCCCGCACTCGTTCGCGCAAGGCGGGGCTGAGGTGAACGCGTAGACAATTGATGGAGGAGGACGACGATTATGCCGAGCGTGCTGGACAAGGTGATTGAGAGAGAGTTGCGAAAAGAATTGCGGGATGCGCTGGTCAGGTTTGAACAGCAATTGCGACAGTCTGGGGTAAGTGATGACAATATCAAGAGCCGGCTCCGTGGTGCCAAGCAGTTCGTGGCATTTTTGTATGGGCGGTACCTTGGATAATGAGTAGGGCCGGCTTGGATGGGGCGAAGCCGCATCCGACCACCTGACATACCATCTTTGCAATGCTTGCGCACCACTCAAGAGGCTGTCGGAACGAGACAGCCTTGATTGAGCAAGCCGTCACACTTTAATTTCCTCGTCTGCTAGCAGAAGAATTCTGCTCCTACTTAACTCCAGCATTCGAGCCGCTACTGGCCATCTGCCTCATTTTATCTTGCTGTTAAGTATAAACGTTGTTAGTATTAAAATTCATAGTAATGATCTCATAGGATTCCTGAAGAACAAACCTCTTGCTAAAGGGAAAGAGCAACATGGCGAATATTCTCGGTACGTCCGGAAACGACACGCTTGTTGGGACTGTGGACGCTGACAGTATCAGTGTGTTAGCTGGCGATGATACGCTCTATGGGCAGGCGGGGAATGATACGTTATTAGGGGGCGTAGGAAACGATTGGCTCTTAGGCAGGACGGGGAATGATGTACTTGAGGGCGGTGCGGGCAATGACGTTTTGTATGGTGGGGACCATCGCGACACCATTGACAAAGGAGCCGGGAACGACACGTACAAATTTGGGATTGGGTCGGGGGTGGACCACATCCAGGACTTTGATGTGACGGTGGGGAATACCGATGTGGCACTGTTCAACGGCGTGGCCTCCACAGCGGTGAGTGCGCTGGAGCGTAAGGGCAACGATCTGGTGCTCACGTATAGTGCGAGTGATCAGCTGATTGTGGATGCCTATTTTGGCCAGTCGGGCCATGAGGTCGAGCAATTCAAGTTCAGCAATGGGGTGACGTGGAATGAGGCGGCAATCAAGGCGCGGGTGATTACGATGGGGACCGCGCTCAATGATAGCATTACCGGCTACGATGATGGGACGAACCGGATCTATGGGCTGGATGGCAATGATACACTGGTTGGTGGGGCCTTAGCCGATTTGATCAATGGGGGCACTGGCGATGATACGCTCTATGGGGAGGCGGGCATTTTTACCGGTGGCAACGATACATTATTAGGGGGTGTGGGGAACGACGTACTGTTTGGCAGAGTGGGCGATGATACGCTGAATGGGGGGGAGGGAATGACTATATGGATGGGGGCATAGGAATTGATACCGCCTCCTACAGTAATGGAACGGCGGGTGTGACCGTCAATCTTAGTCTGACGACGGCGCAGAACACGGTGGGCGCTGGCAGTGACACCTTGCTGAATTTGGAGAACCTCACCGGCTCGAACTTCAACGACAACTTCATCGGTAATGCCGGCAACAATGTCCTCTCAGGCTTATCTGGCAACGACAAACTGACTGGTGGGGCAGGCAACGATATGCTCGTAGGGGGGCTCTGGGCTGATAGCCTAAATGGCGGATTGGGGAACGACACTTTTGATTACAACGCTGTCAACGAAAGTCCGGTTGGGACAGGTAGGGATGTCATCACCGGTTTTGCCGGTTCGGGTGCGGCTATCGGTGACCAGATTGATCTCACCACGATCGATGCCAATAGTTTGTTGGCCGGCAACCAGACCTTTATCTTTGGTGGTTCCTTTACGGCAGGACATCTCCGGTACGTTGGGGGTGTTCTGCAAGGCAACACCGATGCTGACGTGGCGGCAGAGTTTGAGATTCAGCTGGTCGGTGCCCCGGCGCTTGTTGTTGGCGGGGCTGGGACGGATATTCTGCTGTAAAACGTTCCCTCCCTGGCGAGCCTTTTTATCTGGGGGACTCCTGCTGTAGGCAAGAGTCCCTGTTGTGTTGTGAATGATTCCTTACCTGGTTGGAGAAGTGAGGCTCTTACAAAAAGGGTCCACCGTATAGTCCATGAGCGGGATCAGCGGACCTTGAAGCTCGGCATCGAGGTCGCGGGTGGTCCGATGAGACACACCGTATGCCTGGATAGCCAGTGCGCCGACGATCAGCACATCAATTGATTCATCGGTGTCAGTGACGTGCTGTGCGAGAAGCGTGATGATCTGTTCAGCGGTGAGCGTAGGTAAAGTAGACCGCCTCGGCGAAGGTTCGATACTCACGGAAGTCAATTGGGCCGGAATCAATCGGCAGTGGGGCACGGTTGAACAGATACGTCAGTAAGCGTCGGTAGTGTGTGTACCATCGGCAAGCGGTGTGATAGGCCTCCTGGACGGCAGGATCGGTCTGCCAGGGTGTGAGATCCAATCGATCGTTCAGTAGAATTTCAAGCCAGAGCATTCTCCGCCCCCTTGCGGTTTCTACCGCTTCTTCGACGGAGGTTGTGCCAAGGTAGGCCGGCAACAGGACGAACGACGATTCAGGACGCTGTGGAAAAGGGGCAGACATGGCGAGAGTGTAGCATAGGAACACTCAGATCCCTATCGAGAACGTCCAGCTGGTATCAAGTCTGTCATCGTAGATCGTTCTACCCCTGTCACGTACGTACGGATGCTACAAGCGTTGATCGGTGAAACCGTATCAATGGACAATACTCATGCAGATGATTGAGCAAGTTTTATCACTCTCCAACAAAGGAGTCCGAACCCATGGATGAACCAAAACCCACCACGATTCCCTTGAACGTCCGATTGAAACCCTCTGATTCTTCTGCCCATCCGTGCCTGGTGAACTATACCAACGTCGGTGTTGCGCAGAGTATCGCGTACCTTGACTTCGGCTTCATCGAGCCCGCGCTCCTTGCCGCGGCTGCCCAGACTGCGAAGGATGGTCAAGCGGCACCGAAAGGATTAGACGGCCATCTGGTCACACGCGTGGCACTGCCTTTGGACAATCTGGCCCAGTTGCATCAACAGATTCAACAGGTGTTGATGGGGTTGCGTACGCCTCGTCAACAGAAGTCGCAAGAGTAATGCGAACGCAGAGCCCTGTGCTATTCCTCGAAAATATTTGGCCATCGTCCACCTGTCCCCTAAGATGGCTGCATGGCAGCTGCTACGGAGACGACGCCTCCCGATCAATCTGATCCGATCCCCGCATCGTCCGCGTCGGATGAGTCCGATACAGGATTGCTGAGTCTGCTGATCATCGCGCAGTACTATGATCTTCCTGCCGATGGCTGGCAGCTTCGGCATCAGTTTGCCCAATCCGGGCACAAGCTGTCCGATGCGGAGCTGCTCCGTGCCGCCAAGAATCTTGGCCTCAAGGCCGGTTTCGTCACACGTGAGTGGAGCAAGCTGTACGAAACGGCCTTTCCCGCCATGGCCAAGCTTTTGGATGGGGGCTATCTGGTGGTGGTAAAAGTCGAAGACGAGAAAGTGCTGGTTCAGAACCCCACCGAAGGCTATTCCCTCGTCCTCCCGCGTGACCGGTTCGAAATGATCTGGACAGGAGAGCTCGTGATCGTGACGAAGCGGCCTAAGATCCGTCTTCAAGATCTCACGTTTGATATGACTTGGGTGATCCCGGGGATCGTCAAGTATCGCATGTTGTTCGGAGAGGTCCTGATCACGTCGGCCTTTCTGCAATGCCTTGCGCTGCTCACGCCGCTTTTGATGCAAATGGTCATCGATACGGTGTTGGTGCACAAGGAGTCCCCCCCACTCTCTCTACTGGCCGTCAGCATGATCGCGCTGGTTGTCTTTGACGCTGTCCTCGGCGGGCTTCGAACCTATCTCCTGTCTCATACGACCAATCGGATGACCGTCAGCCTTGGAGCCCAACTCTTTCGCCGCATGTTGGCGCTCCCGCTGGCCTATTTTGACAGCAGGCGTCTCGGTGAGACCGTCGCGCGTGTGCGTGAGTTGGAGCACCTCCGCCGATTTGTCACGAGCCATTCTCTGACCGTGCTGTTGGAAATTCCCTTTGCGGTTCTTGTCCTGGCCGTGATGTGGCTGATCAGTCCAACCCTCGCGCTGGTGGTCATGCTCTCGCTGCCGGTCTATGCCCTGTTGTTCTACTCCATGACTCCATCGATACGGGCCCGTCTGCGTGACGCGGTCGATCGCGAGGCGGACAACCAGGCCTTTGTGGTTGAGACCATCAGCGGTATCCATACAGTAAAGGCCATGGCGGTTGAACCGTCGTTCTGGAGGAAGTGGGAAGCGCAGCTGGCCGGCTCTGTACGGGCGAGTGTTCAGGCTACCCGCCTGATCACGACCGCGAGGCACGTCGCGATCGGCGTGCGCAACCTCACCACCGTGGTGGTCCTCTGGGTCGGTGCCGCTCATGTGATCGATGGACGACTCAGTATCGGGCAGCTGATCGCCCTCGGTCTGTTGTCGTCCCAGGTGACAGGATTAATGCTGAGATGGGGCCAACTCTGGCAGGAGTTTCAGCAAGCGGACCTGTCGGTCCAGCGGCTGGGGGACGTGCTGAATACACAGCGGGAGCCCTCCTACCACTCGAATCGAGTCACGATTCCACAAATCCAGGGGCAAGTCCGGTTTGAAAACGTCACGTTCCGATACCAGACGGCTGGGCCGACGGCTATTCGCACGCTGTCCTTTTCAGCAGAGCCTGGCCAAATTGTCGGGATCGTTGGGCGGTCAGGATCCGGCAAGAGCACCATCGCCAAACTGCTTCAGTGTCTGTATGGGCCTGAACAGGGGCGTATCCTGGTGGACGGGATTGATCTGGCGCAGGTCGATCCGGCGTGGCTGCGAAGGCACGTGGGTGTGGTGTTACAAGAAAACGTCCTGTTTAACGGGTCGGTTCGGAGCAATATCGCGCTGGCCGATCCTGAGATGGCAATGGAGCAGGTTATGCAGGCGGCAACGTGGTCCGGTGCGCGCGAGTTTATCGTGGAGTTGGAGCATGGCTATGAGACGCTGATCAGTGAACAGGGTTGGAAGCTCTCGAATGGGCAACGGCAGCAGATTGCGTTGGCCCGTACCCTGGCCGCGAATCCCCGCATCTTGATATTCGATGGAGCCATGAACGCATTGGACGAAGAATCTGAACAGGCCTTGCAACAGCACCTGCCCCAAATTGCTCAGGGACGTACCGTGTTCATCCTGGCGCATCGGTTGAACTGTATGCACCAGGCCCATCGTATCTATGTTCTGGACAAAGGGGAGATCATCGAGCAGGGCTCGTATGAGGACCTGCTTGAGCGGGCGGGGGCTTCTGCACAACTCAGTGAGTCTCAAAGCAAGAATTAATCACGAGGGTTCGATGGCCTTCGGTGCATTCGGAAGACAGTGGATTGTCTGGAAAGCTGCGTGGGAAGCTGAATCAGGTCAGCTTCCTCATCCCCCTGTTGCCGAAGGGCCTGCCGCAGAGTTTCTTCCGGAGGTCTTGGACATTCAGCGGAGGCCTTTCTCTCCGGTCGGACAAGTGCTGCTGTGGGCGATTCTGATCGTGTGTCTGGCCGTGACGGGATGGGCCATGTTCGTGAGGATTGATTCGATCACAACGGCGTACGGACGGATAGTGCCGAGCGGGAACTCGAGGAGTCTGTACCCGTCGGAACCGGGTGTGCTCACAGCGATTTATGTCCAGGTTGGACAAGCCGTGAAGCGGGGGGAGGTCTTGATGGAACTGGACTCGACCAGGACCATCTCGGCGCGAGACCATGCCAGCAAGGAATATCGAGTGATACAGGTGGAAGCGGCCCGGTTGCGCGCGCTCCTCAAGCACCGGGCGAGGCTCGAGGCGCCGGCCGATGGAGATGAGGACGAGATTCGCGTCCAACAACAGCTCTTGCAGGATCAGGTGACTGAGCACCAGGCCAAGATCGCGGCGGCCCAGCATCTGGTGGATGAGCGTCACGCAGCGGTCGCACGGACGAAAGCGGCACTCCTTCGGGGCAAGGCGGTATTGTTGATGGAAACCGAACGTGCAGAACAGTCCAAGAAATTGATGGAGCAGGGGGTTGGGGCGAGGGTGGATTTTCTGCAGGCCGAAAGCCGACGTGTCGAGCAGAGACAGGAGATGATTCGCCAAGAGAAGCAACTGGAACAAGATCGAGCAGCTCTTGCGGAGGCTGAGCAGGAGTCTCACACCCTGTTCGTGGATTTTCAGCAGAGGAAACAGGCGGAGCTCTCCGCGCTCGAAGCTAAAGCCGCTTCGCTTGCTCAAGAAGCGACGACAACCGGACAGAAATCCGGCTTCCAGCAAGTGCTTTCACCGATTGATGGGGTGGTGCAACAACTCGCGTCCCATCCGGTGGGCACGGTGGTGAACCCTGGGCAGCCGCTGCTTGTGGTTGTGCCCCCGGACCGCATGGTCGAGATCGAGGCGCATGTCGAGAAGAAGGATGTAGGTATCATCCACCAAGGACAGTCGGTTGGGGTCACGGTCGATACCAGTCAGATGCCTTCCTACGGGGCGATTCCCGGTCATGTCCTGACGGTCTCTGACGACGCGACTTCAAGCAAAAGAGGAGAGCGTGTCTCTCCCATACGGGTCCGTCTGGACCGATCGACAGTCCAAGTCGGGGGCACAGAGGTCAGGCTTGCTCCTGGGATGGCGGTGAGGGTGGAGATCAAGACTGGGCCGCGCCGCATGAGCGAATACCTTCTGGAGCCCTTACTTCAATCCTGGAACGAACGTGTGAAGGAATGGAACGAGCTCGTTTATGCCGTGCGTGGTTTCCTCGAGCGCCGAAGCCTGTCGTAAGACCTATCGAGCAAGGAGCGGACAGCCTGCTAGAGATGGAGGAACTGGGGATCGTTAGGGTTTCCAGTTGTTCTCCCGGCCGCGTTGAACTGATGAACTGACTAGCTGTAGTAGACCGCGAGAGAAATGGTGGTATGTTCTCAGAGAAGGGAACAGGCGAAGGAGGTAACTGTGAGAGAACGACCGCTGGGAATAAGACTGAAGATTGGCCTTGTGTCGCTTGGGGTGGCGCTGATGACGGCGGGGGACGGTCGGCCAGCAGAGCCGGTAACGGGGATCGGCTTCCTCTTGGTCAATCCCAGTGCCCTTCATCGAAAGGTGTTCAAGCTGGAAGGCGTGGCGAAGAACGTTGCGGTCCATTCCGGAAATGAAGTAGGCACGAATCAGCCGTTGTGTGGTGCTGAATTCGAACTCGAAGACAGTAGTGGAACAATTGCTGTAGTGTATCGCGCGCGATGTGAAGTCGGAGGGTTGCGCGCGGCTGTGGTGACAGAGCGAATGCGGTGCGTGGTGGAAGGGCACATGGAAGCGCCGCCAACGATGATACGAACACCGGACGGAAAGGACCTCGGTGTCCGCATTATTGCCCACACCGTGACATTGGTACAGTAGGAGAGAAGAAGCCGGTAAGAGCGGGTGAGGTACGGACGAATCTAAGACCAGGTTTTGACCATGGTGACATTTGAGGAGGCCGTCGTTATTGATCGGGTCTTTGGTTCGTCGTTCACGGCTCTTTGCCCCACCTGCTTCCAGTGCCAAAAAGATCAGACGGGTCGAATTTTATAGTGAGAGAGATTCAAGGTGTACAGAAGGGCACTACGCACTCAGTAAAATAGTGACACTCAACGTCCATAATTGTAGCCGGCAGGCACATGTGTGGTTGGTTCGACACAACGGTTACGTGGACGCGCAGGTGTCCACCTTCTGAGGAGCAGTCAATATGGTTTCACCCGGGGTTTATCGTCATCATAAGGGTCAGCAGTATGAAGTGTTGGGAGTCGCGAGACATTCCGAAACGGAAGAGGAGTTTGTCGTGTACCGGGCGCTGTATGGTGATCGAGGTCTTTGGATAAGACCTCTTACCATGTTTGTAGAACCTGTCGAGAAGGAAGGCGTATCGGTTCCGCGCTT
>JAHBWQ010000157.1 GCA_019636915.1 Nitrospira sp.
AAGTGGTCAAGTTCGGCGAATTTCTCAAAAAGATCCCACAGCCCGCTTCATTGAATGTGTTTCACATGTCCCCCTTGCGCGGAAGTGCGCTCTATGTGATGGACGCATTTCTCGTCTACTTGATCATCGATTATTTCTTTGGCGGCAAGGGACAAACTCACGTGAAGCCGGAAGGTCGAGACTTTACCCCAGTGCAGTTACGCGTGATCAAAAAGCTATTGCTTCAGGCGTTGGCTGATCTTGAAAAGGCGTGGCACGCTGTCGCGCAGGTGAAAGTGGAATACGTACGATCGGAAAGCAACCCGCAGTTTGCAATGGTGGTGACGTCTTCTGAAATCGTGATGGTCGTGACGTTGCAGGTGGTCCTTGGGGAAACCGCCCGTGAGCTCTACATTGTGTATCCCTACACCATGCTCGAACCGATCAAGGAAAAATTGTATTCCGGCTTGGTCTCCGACCAAATCGATCAGAACGGAGACTGGAGTCAACGATTCCAAGACCGCCTGCAGGAATGTCCTTTGCCGATTGTGGTCCGGCTGGGAACCGCCACGGTGACCGTCAAGGATGTGCTCAATTTCTCCCCCGGCGATGTGGTGTTACTGGATCAGCGGCCGGGAGATCCGCTCGAATGTTTTATCGAAGGATACAAGAAATTAGAAGGGAGTCCCGGGATTTACAAGGGCAATCACGCATGTCGCGTGACCAAAGTGCTGACCTAAACAGGACCGGAGGACGCGAACGACCATGGCCGAATCAGAATCCACGATACCTCCGAATCTTCAGACCAGTGGAGAGACTTCTCCACAGCTCGCATCGTTTCCGCCTGTTCAGGGTTCCGACGGCGGAGGCAGTCCCAAGAATATCGATTTTATTCTGGATATTCCCATGAACGTCACGGTGTATGTGGGATCCAGCAAAATGGCGATCCGCGACCTGTTGCAGTTAGCGCAGGGGTCCGTCATCGAGCTTGACAAATTAGCGGGCGAGCCAATGGACGTGATGGTGAACAACAAACTGGTTGCGCGCGGCGAAGTCGTCGTGGTGAACGAAAAGTTCGGTGTTCGGTTGACTGATGTCGTCAGTGCGGCCGAACGCGTTCAGCAATTGCGGTGAGTGCTCGGAAGGAGAGCCTGTGATCGACATATGGGACAGCCTGATTCGAACGGTCTCGGCGCTGGCCGTGGTGTTGCTCTGTATTGGCGTTGCCGCCTGGGTGGCTCGTCGGATGATGGGGGGGCGGGCAGGGAAGTCCAATGGTCAGCCACTGGTCCAGGTGTTGGCCAGTGGCTACCTTGCTCCACGCAAGACGATCAGTCTCGTGGAAGTTGCCGGTGAGTACCTCATTGTTGGGGCGACAGCGACGGATCTCATTCCCCTCGGACGGATTAACGATACCGCGCATCTACGGAAACTGCTCGGGTTACGAGATCAAAAGCCGTCCACTGAGATGACATCGGCCCCAGGAGGGGATATTGCCTCATGGCTTCAACGACAACCGCTTCAGTGGGCTGAGCATGAGAAGGAACCGCATGGCCACTGATCACGTTCATTCGAGATTTCTCGGCAGGTTGATTGTCGTCGGGGTGGGGATGCTGCTTTTGGCGTCGGCCGCGGACGCAGCCACAAACGGCCCATCCGTCAGCATTGATTTGGGGACCGGCGGGCCGAAACAGATTGCCGTGGTTCTCCAGATTCTCATCCTCCTGACGGTACTCTCTTTGGCGCCGGCCTTATTCATCATGGTCACGTCGTTTACTAGGATCGTTATTGTCTTGGCGTTCTTGCGCCAGGCGCTTGGGACTCAAGCGGTGCCTCCGAATCAAGTGTTGTTGTCCTTAGCCCTGTTCCTCACGGTGTTCATTATGGCGCCGGTCGGACAGTCGGTATACAGCAACGCGCTGCAGCCGTTGCTTGCCGAACAAATCTCCTATGAAGATGCGTGGAAGAAGGGGATCGAACCCGTTCGGGGGTTCATGCTGAAACAGGTGCGGGACAAAGACCTTGAGTTGTTCATTCAGTTGAGTCGCATCCCCAAGCCGGATCGGGTGGAAGAGGTTCCAACCCATGCCATCATTCCCGCATTTATTCTGAGCGAGTTGCGGATTGCCTTTCAAATCGGGTTCTTGATCTATATTCCCTTTCTGATCGTCGACATGGTCGTTGCGAGCATCTTGATGTCGATGGGTATGATGCTACTGCCTCCGGTCGTGATCTCCCTCCCATTCAAATTGATCCTCTTCGTGTTGGCTGACGGCTGGTATCTGGTCGTCGGCTCGATGGTGCGCAGCTTTCAGTGACCCCACGATCCTTCGTGTGTGTGGGGCGACAGGGCTTGTGGATGAGTCTGCTGGCAACGAGTTGGGACGAGGACGTGTGAGGAGGAAGCCATGACACCTGAAATGGTAACGGAACTGGGTCGGCAGGCGCTGGAAACTACGCTCCTCGTTTCAGCTCCGATCCTCGGACTGAGTCTGATCGTCGGGCTGCTCATCAGTGCGTTCCAAGCCATGACTCAGCTAAACGAGGCCACACTGACGTTCGTCCCGAAAGTGTTGACGCTTTTCGGAGCGCTCTTGGTGTTTCTCCCGTGGATGTTGAACGTCATGACGACGTTCATGGCGAATCTCTTGATGAATATTCCCAACTACGTGCACTGACACATTGCTGAACGACGATGGTGATGTGTGACGCTCCGGGAGGGATGGCGAGCTGCTCAGCGACGTGAGGACGAGGTTGAACGGACCGTTGTGACGGTCTGCTAGGAAGGGACGATGGGGTTAACCCAGACCATTCAGATACTGCTTCCTGAATTCCAGGCGTTTTTAGTCCTCATTTCTCGAATCGGAGGACTCCTCGCCGCATTGCCGGTGCTGAGTGGACGTACGGTCCCAATGAAGATCAAAGGAGCATTGGTGCTGTCGTTGGGAGTGCTGCTGGCGCCCTTCATCAGTCTCCCAACGGTGCCCTACGATCCCCTTGTCCTGGCCGCCGGGCTGCTCAGCGAACTGGTGATTGGATTAGCGATTGGTTTGGCCGTTCGGCTGTTTTTTGGAGCCTTTGAGGTGGCGGGAGAAATGATCGGCGTCCAAATGGGTTTCGGTGTCGTCCAGCTGTTCGACCCCGCCACGTCCCGTCAGACACCGATTATGGCTCAGTACTTTACGCTCATCGCGTCTCTTGTGCTGCTCTCGTTGAATGGACACATGCTGATTGTCGCCACGATCTTGTCCAGCTACGAATCTATCCCGGCATTCGGGGCCTCGTTCCCGGCCGGAGCCGGAGATGATGTCCTGCGTCTCTCTCAACAGATGTTTATGGTAGGGCTCAAACTTGCCGCGCCGGTGCTGATCATCATTCTACTGATCAATATCCTGCTGGCCATACTTGGACGGGCGGTCAGTCAAATTAATGTGTTCGTGCTGAGTTTCCCCATCACCATCGTCGGAGGCCTGGCGGTCCTTAGCTTGTCGATGCCCTTTACGGTGGAACTGTTGATTCAGGAAATCGAGCGATTGCAGTTTACGATCCTCGGTCTCATGAGGGTACTGGGACATGGCTGACGATTTGGGAGATAAGACAGAGCCGGCGACCCCCAAACGCAAGGAGGAGGCGCGCAGGCAAGGGCAGGTCGCAGTGAGCCGCGACGTGTCGACGGCGGCCGTGCTCCTCGGTGGTGTGGGGTTGTTGGGTGCCATGTTACCGGTCGGTCTCCAGAAAATGACGGAGATGACTCGGCAAGGGTTGACCCTCTCGTTTCCCGGAGAGTGGTATCGAGACATCTCGATCGATCAGGTCTACACGATCCTGATTCAGACCGGTGTGACGGTGGGTGCTTTGAGCCTTCCGATCGTGCTGGGGATCGTCGCGCTGGGAAGCCTAGCCACCCTCCTCCAAACGGGGTTGTTGTGGCGGACGACCGCCTTCAAACTCGATTGGAGCCGAATCAATCCGGCGAAGGGATTCTCACGTCTGGCCTCGCTGCGTTCTCTCGTCGAACTCGTCAAGGGGCTGCTCAAGATTGCGATCATCACAGGAATTGGCCTTTGGGTGACCCGTCATGACGTGCTGAGGGTTCCGGAGTTGATTCAGGTTGAGTTGAGCGCCGTGTTGCCTCTGGCGGGGAGCCTTGCGTTCAAGATCGGATTGGCCGTGTCGGGAGCGATCGCCCTACTGGCTGTCTTGGACTATGCCTATCAGCGTTACGAATGGGAACGCAGCCTCCGCATGTCGAAGCAGGAGATCAAAGAAGAACAGAAAGCGGCGGAAGGCGATCCTCTGATCAAGAGTCGCGTGCGAACGGCACAGCGGGAGTTGATCAAGAAGCGCATGCTGGCGGCCGTCAAGACCGCCGATGTCGTGATCACGAACCCCACGCACTTGGCTGTGGCGCTGAAGTATGACACGGCCACGATGACAGCCCCGGTCGTGGTGGCTAAAGGTGCCGGCGTGCTCGCGGAACGGATTCGGGAGTTGGCCCGGCACCATAGCGTGCCGGTCGTGGAAAATAAGTTCGTCGCGAGGACGGTCTTCAAGCTCGTCGATGTCGGCAAAGAAATTCCACAGGATCTGTATCGCGCAGTGGCGGAAATCTTGGCCTTTGTGTATCGCGCGAAAGGGGTCACGGCGTAAGTCGGGTGTATAGGCTCTAACCACGATGGCAACCGTCACAGAACCAGCGGGTTCATCTCCACTCGTCAGGCACCCGGACGTGCTCATGTCCGTGGGGGTGGTCGCCATTCTGATGGTGATGCTCCTACCGTTGCCGCGGTTCATCCTCGACTTGTTGCTCAGCTTTGACATCACCCTTTCCGTCATCATTCTCTTGGTTGGGCTCCAAGTACGTCGGCCCATCGAATTCTCGGTGTTCCCATCCGTTCTCCTGATGATTACGTTGTTTCGCTTGTCGCTGAATATCGCCTCGACGCGGCTCATTCTCCTGCATGGCAATGAGGGGGCCGGGGCGGCGGGTGAAGTCATTCGGGCGTTCGGCAATTTCATTGTCGGCGGCAATTACACTGTTGGACTCGTCGTCTTCACGATCCTCGTCGTCATCAACTTTGTGGTGGTCACGAAGGGAGCAGGCCGTGTGGCTGAGGTCGCGGCTCGGTTCACGTTGGATGCCATGCCCGGTAAACAGATGAGTATCGATGCGGATCTGAATGCCGGTTTGATCAATGAAACCGACGCACGGCGACGAAGGCGGGAAATCACCGAAGAAGCGGACTTCTACGGGGCGATGGATGGTGCGAGTAAGTTTGTTCGAGGCGACGCCATTGCGGCGGTGATCATCACCCTGGTGAATATCCTCGGGGGCTTAGCCATCGGTGTTTTGCAGCAAGGGATGAGTCCGGGACTCGCGGCTCAAACCTATACGGTGTTGACAGTCGGCGAGGGCTTGGTGGCACAGATCCCCGCTCTGATCGTATCGACGGCAGCCGGTATTGTCGTGACACGGGCCGCCTCGGACATGGACTTGGGCAGCACAATGACGAAGCAGCTGCTGATGTCCTCAAAGCCGGTTGGGATTGCAGCCGGGATTCTTCTCGCTCTCGGATTGGTCCCGGGTTTGCCGCATCTGGCGTTCCTGGTGTTGGGCGGTGCGGTTGCGTGGATGGCGTACTACTTGTACCAGGAGGAACTCCGGGAAGCGGCTCCACCCCCGGCGCCTGCGTCTCCTAAAGCTGATGAAGGGCCAACCCGTGTGACGCCGTTGGATCTGATGGAAGTCCAGGTGGGCTATGGATTGATCGGCCTGGTGGAAGGGACGCAAGGTACCGCGTTGCTTGATCGGATCAAAGCGCTCCGGCGGCAGTTTGCAGAGACCATGGGATTTCTCGTGCCTCCCATCCATATTCGTGACAACCTTCAGTTGAGGCCGAACGAATATGCCATCATTTTGAAAGGGGTGGAGGTGGCCAAGGCGGATGTATTGCCGGGGCATCTGCTGGCGATTGATCCAGGGACGGGGCAGAAGGGGTTGGTTCAAGGCATTGCGACGAAGGAGCCTGCCTTTGGGCTACCGGCGCTCTGGATTCCTGAAGAGGGGCGAGAACAGGCTCAGATGGCCGGCTACACCGTTGTGGATGCGAGTTCGGCGATCGCCACCCATCTGTCCGAGCTGGTGAAACGGTATGGTCATGAATTATTGGGGCGTCAGGAAGTTCAGGCACTTCTGGATGAGGTCGGCAAATCCCATCCGAAGCTCGTGGAAGAGCTGATTCCAACGATGGTCCCGTTGGGAACCGTTGTTCGGGTTCTCGGCAATCTGCTCAAGGAAGGCATTCCGATTCGAGATTTGCGTTCCATTCTGGAGGCCATTTCCGATCAAGCCGCGCATAGTAAAGATCCGGAACTGCTGACCGAGTATGCCAGGCAAGCGCTCGCGAGGACGATCACCAAACAGTATCAAGCGCCAGACGGCAGCCTGCAGGTGATTACCTTGGATCCCAGGCTGGATCAGTCACTGGCCGACCAAGTTGCGGCGCTGCCGCCGGGCGCTGCTTTACAGCTCGATCCGACCGTCCTGCACAAACTTCTGACGGGGATCAAACAGGCAGCTGAACGGGTGGCGGCTCGTGGGCAACAACCGATCATCATTTGTTCACAGGCCGTTCGGCGGCATCTTCGTCGCCACAGCGATCGCATTCTTCATTCGGTCCCAGTGATGGGATTCAATGAGGTCGATTCGTTTGTCCGATTACAGTCGCTTGACACGGTGCGGGTCGATTTCGAGCTGGCTCAGCCATCCTAGGATAGCCGATGAAGGTCAAGACATTTCACGCGCTGACGATGCAGGATGCCCTTCGGGCGATCAAAGAGGAATTGGGACCCGATGCCATCATCCTGTCCTCCAAAGAGGTGCGGGAGGGGGGGCGAATTCTTCGAGCCTTCAACCATCCCGTGTTAGAGGTCATGGCGGCCGTTGAGCGCGAGCGTCCGCTGGTTGTACCGGAGGGCGTCAGAGTTCAAGCATCCGCTCCAGCAATACCACCGCCTGGAGATCGTCCCTCGACCGTTGTCTCGATGACGACCTTCCAGCAGACCTTGCGAGGTGTCTTGGAGCCCCCCAGTGAGACCAGGACCGGCGTGCGCAATAGACCAGAGACGCCCAAGAAGTCTGCCATGTCGAAAGGCAAACCAAACCGCCTCCGCCAGGTACGGGCAGTGTACGGCGAATTGAGTCGGTTACTGCAGGACCTTTCGCCAGGAACACGTGAACCACGGGCCGGTCAATCATTGCCGTTTCTTTCGACGCTCCGTCGATCGTTGTGTGATCAGGGGATGCAGCCGTCCACGATCGAATTGCTATTGAGTGAGGCGCTGAAAGCAGAGCGCGTGGTCGATCTCTCCGACGAGCAGTCAATAAAACGCGCATTCCATCAGGAGATCGTACAGCGTGTGCGCGCGGCGGGACCGTTGCTCCATGACCATGCACGTCCCGCGATTGGATTGCTGATTGGCCCGAGCGGATCCGGGAAGACCTCCGCCGTCGCCAAGCTCGCCGCGTACTATCGCCTGGAGCAGCGCAAGTCGGTCGCCCTGATTACGTTCGACACCCATCGAGAAACTGCAGTGGAACAGCTTAGGCGGTATGCCAAGATCATCGGCGTCCCCTTTGCCTGTGCGATGTCGGCCCGACAGGTGCAAGCCGGACTACGGCGCCATGCGCAGGTGGACCTTGTGTTGATGGATATGCCGGGGATTGCGCCGGCAGATCTGGCATTGGCGAACGAACTGCGACGGCTGTTGAAGCACGAGACGATCACGTCGCATCTGGTCTTGCCGGCTTCCACCAGCGCACGGGAGGCCTGCCGGATGATCGGATGCGTCAAGACACTTCCCCATCTCCGTCTCCTCTTCAGCAAACTCGACGAAACGGAATCTTGTGGAACGATGTTCGAAGTGGCACATGCCACGGGTATTCCGCTGTCGTACTGGAGTGTTGGGCGGCGAGTTCCAGGGGATATTGAGATCGCGTCTCCGGAAGCGTTGGCTATCCGGCTCACGACGTCCGTCGCTGAGGATGGGCACGGGCAGGTTCGACAGACCGTTCGATCAGCGGGACTCAAAGCGGTGTTGGCGGCAACGGGAACTTATCACCGATAACTTGGTTGGAGGTCACACTATGCCACTCAGATCCAGATCGTCTGCCCTGCTGTCGGATCATATCGGATTGGAAGGTGCGTCGTTTCCCAACGTGATTGCCGTCTCAAGCGGAAAAGGTGGTGTGGGGAAAACCAATGTCGTAGCGAATGTGGCCATGGCGCTCACAAAACTTGGGAAGCGGGTCCTGATTCTGGATGCCGACCTCGGTCTGGGTAATCTCGATGTGCTCCTTGGTCTCGTTCCTCGGCATACGATTGAAGATGTGCTGGCCGGGACCCATACGTTTGACGAAATCGTGTTGAAAGGCCCTGCGGATGTGTATGTATTGCCGGCGAGTTCCGGGGTTCCGCATCTGACGACATTGACGGAATCGCAACAGCTGATCATTCAGGAACAGTTGGCGCAGTTTGCCGGCGGGATGGATGTGTTGTTGATAGATACCGGTGCCGGTATTTCCACAAGTGTGACATTTTTTGCCTCCTCGGCTGATGACACCCTGGTTGTGGTGTCGCCGGAACCCACATCATTGACCGACGCCTATGCCTTAATAAAAGTCTTGGCACGCCAATATCGAGAACGACGTTTCAAAATACTCGTGAATCAAGTGAAGAGCCCTCGGGAAGCATCTGAGGTGTTCGGAAAGCTCGATGTCGCAGCGGATCGGTTTTTGCATGTCGCTCTCGAATTGGTTGGGGCCATTCCCTACGATGATTATGTGCCGATGGCGGTGATGCAGCAGAAAGCCGTCTTGGAGGTATTCCCGGGGGCTCCGTCATCGGAAGCGTTCAAGAAACTCGCCAGGCAGATCGTGCAATGGCCGAAGCCTGTCCTTCCGAAGAGCTCGATGCAGTTGGTGTGGCAACGGTCGGCGACGCATGCCGGTAACTAGTGAAGGGTTAGACAATTACTATGAGTAAGGCGGCATTACCACACGAGCGGAAATCCTTCTCGGCACAAGCGGGAAGGCGGGAGCAACTGATCAAGGAGTTTGCTCACGTCATTCGTGCCATGGCCCATCGGTTGGCCTTCCGGCTTCCGGCCTATCTGGATGCGGAGGATCTGATTTCGGTCGGTACCATCGGATTGATGGATGCCATGACGAAGTATGATCCGACACGAGAAGCCAAGTTCAAAACCTATGCGGAGTTTCGTATTCGCGGCGCCATGCTCGATGAAATCCGGTCGATGGACTGGATTCCGCGCTCGGTCCACGAGCGGATCTCCCTGCTCCAAAAAACCTATTCCGAACTGCTGCATCGACTCGGTCGTCCGCCGACGGACCAGGAAGTCGGCAAAGAACTCAAAATGTCCGCGGAGGAGCTGGATGATTTCCTGACCCGTTCGCGCGGCGCGGTCGTGATCAGCCTGGATGATCTCGGGGTGCAGGATGCGGATGGACACAAGATCATCAGCATGTTGACCGACTCCAACCAGCCGGACCCGCTCTCGGTCCTTGTCAACGAGCGGGCCCGCCATGTTTTGGAATCGGCGATCCAGGACCTGCCTCAGAAGGAGCGCCTGGTGCTGTCGCTCTACTATTTCGAGGAGCTGACCATGAAAGAAATCGGGCAGGCGCTGAAAGTCACGGAGTCGCGGGTCTGCCAGATCCATTCGAAAGCCATTCTTCACCTCAAGGCCCGGCTTGAACCGGTCGATGTCTAAGGACAGGTTCGAATCGGCTTCTCCCCCTTGCTGTCAGTGCGATCACCGGCTGCCATGAAGGCCGGCAGACGGCCTTTAGTTTCCCTCCACTCCATCCGATACCTTCTCGACGCCGATATTTATTGCGTAACCATTGAGGTTCTTCCCGCGTATGCGCGTGCCTCGACCTGCATCCAACGATTCGCCTGCTCCCGCCGGACCGGAGCCCGTCCACCGGCAGGCCTGGTCTGATGATGAGGCCCACTTCCGGTCATATGCCGTTGCCCGATTCGGCGTGCTGGCCTGTCTTCTGTTCATGGCCGGCGGCTTATACTGGACGGCGGCCATCGGCCTCCTGACCGTCTCCGCTTTAACGGCCTACCCCGTGATGATCTCGATTGGAGTGGCGTTTACCCTGGTGATTTTCGGGGCGAGCTTCTGGACGCCGCACAGCCGCACCTCCACCGCGCAGAGGCGCTGGAATGCGTCAGAGGATGCCGTGAAAAGCACATACGATCCGGTCACCGGTTTACCGTTGAATCGCCTCTTCTGCTCGCTCCTCAATCAGGCCCTGATCCGCGCCCAACAGCATGGCCGCCAGGTGGCGGTGCTCATGATCGAGCTGGACTATTTCATTCCTGCCGCCGAAATGTCGGCCGAACTGAACCGCCATCTCATCTACCGGATCGAGGCGGCTCGCGTGAAGAGCGCCTTGCGCACCACGGACACAGTGGCGAGGGTGGCCGAACGGACGTTTGCGGTGTTGCTGGAGCAGGTGACGGGTCTCGATGAGGTGATGGTTCTCGCCAGGAAAATGCAGGGGGCTATCGCTCTGCCGATTACCCTCGATCACCAGGAAGTCTTCCTGACCAGCCGGGTCGGTGTCGGTCTCTCCACCCGCGACGCTCTTGATCCCAATGTCCTGCTCGACGCAGCCACCCGTGCCCTGGAGGCAGCGCAGACCCACGCCCCGGGGATATCCGGCCCAGAGAACATGCTCGCGAATTCTGCGGCGCCCACCTCGACGATTGTGGCCTGATCCTCCGTGCTGTATCCCGGACACTCGCCGAGGTAGGCAGGACTTTCCCAGTCTCCGGTAAAGACTTCCCACCGTCAGCATCTTTGACAGCTCTCATCGGCCTCACCGGCCGGCGCGCGCGAACATTCACCAACAGTTGTATCGCCATCTCTTGGTAATCATAGGTGATTTCTTTCGCCGGACGTTGCGGGCACATTGCTCCACGCATCTCTTCGCAATGGCATGTCGATTGCTAACTCCTCCTGTGACACAGACAGAAGGGTTGGAACCGACACCATATGAATCGAGCCATCTATCCCATACTTTCCGGCGCAGTCGCGCAAGAAAAACAGCTAC
>JAHBWQ010000158.1 GCA_019636915.1 Nitrospira sp.
TTTCCCAATTAAGGACGGTGCTTCCACTGCTGAACATCGTGGGGGGGGCGTGCGTCGCATGATCGGGAAGGGTCGGGCCAATCTGTCCATCTGCGTGGCTCATTCCGGCTTGTGAGATGGAGACATCAGCCGCCCCCGTCGTTGGCGCCAGAAGTGTCAATGCTAGGACGGCGGACAATAAGTAAGACATCCTTCCATGAGTGGAAACTAACGTAACCTCTGGAGGTACTGGGCATTTCCCTAGGGCAGAACAGCCGGCACGATGCATGGAATCTTTCTATTGTAGGTACTGTACCAACAGTTTAGGGGAGGAGTGAAATGCACACATGATGCGAAAGACGTCGTACGCATAACTCTCCACCACTTCCAACTCAACACGCTCTTTCTTCGATTGACACTCCTCATCCATCGCAAAGTGTTTTAATACTACTTGTTCGGTATCAGCAACGGGTAGCCGCAGGACGATTACGAGAGGCCGGATTAGAAGTGCTACCTCTGTTCGGCAGGATGTTCTTTGCCAAACTACTACGCTTCCAGTGAGCGTGGCACTGGGAAAGTGCATAGTGAGGGAGAGGCCGTATTTAACCCGGATTGCAGTCAACCGAGCCGTGTTCACTTCTGCGATCCGTACTGTCGTCGGATCGAATCCACAAAGCATAATTATCCTCGTCGACATATGCCGTAATGCGGTTTCCTTTCTCAATGATCGGCTTGTCCGTCCTCTTGTCGGTAAGCAAGCTCTCTTCTTTCCCATTTTCGTCCTTTACGACATAATAATCTCCGTCCGCGCTTATGAGTTCACCGGAAATGGTACGAGTGCCTCTATCCTGATCTTGTTCGACCCGCAGGGCATTTTGCCCGGGTGGTATTTCACAGGGGGATCGTTTCGATCCGGTTTCTGCAAGCACGACAGCGCTCATCTGAAGCAGAGTAAACAGCCCAAGAAACAACACGCTACTGCCTGATGCTCCTCGAACAATTTGTGAAGTCATCATAAATCCATCCTGGGTTGATATGTCTTGATTGAGGTCTTTCGATGTGATCTCTGATACATCCAACAGATAAGGGCGTTTAACAGTTCTCTATCCCACCAGCCTCTGCTTGATAGGATCCATAATGATAAAGATGCTACTCGCCTCAACGATATCGTGGAACTAGTAAACATCCCTGGATGTCAGGCAGGGCGGTACTTAGCACATGAACGGTGGGATATGCTTTCACGTCCAGTACATATCGGTAAGCCCTGGAAACGGTGGCATGGTCCAGTCATGTCTGCTTCTTGGCGCGATGCGCTTATGCGAGAACGCTCGGTTTGCCTTAATGTCCTGCAGGTATGAAGTCCTATCATGATTTAAGGGTAATCCCATGGTTGCCCATTGTCGATCGCCTATAAGTTGTCGGACTCAATTCATATTAGAGGGTTTTCGCATGGCAGATCGCAGGGTTTCTGGAGCTGGCTTACCAAGGAGAGGTTATCATGGGGAAAATGGTTGAGTGCGCCACGGTTGATCCATCATCCGGATGCAAGCATGTTGTGGGAGGCAATACCGAAGAAGAAGTCCTGAAGAATGCGACAGAACACGTGAAACAAGATGGGACTCGGGAGGTCCTCCGAATCACCAGGCCAAGTAAAGCCAGCAATCAGAGATGAGAAATTGCTATGCCCTGATCAGTGCGTCTTGTACCGATGGAGAGAAGCTTGGACGCCGACTGATCATAGACGGAGGAACTGCTCGCCTTGGACCTCATAAGGTTGATGGCTACAGATGCTTCACATCTTCCGCTCTCGTTTTCAAAGTCTGTCACTGTGTTGATACCACGAGAGGGCACACTCGCTTGATCTCGCCATGTCGGGAACGGTCTGCGTTATGATTTCATGTGGGGAGCAATAGCTTGTCCGAGGGGAATCAGAAACAATTCGTCAACCGCATCTCGTCCTTTTAATTCGGGGTGGTGAAGCGCGACGGGATAAACTCATTCTTTAGTAATTCTTTCCTGACCTCCCATATAGGGCCGGAGTGCTGGTGGAATTTCAACCGACCCGTCAGGTTGTTGAAAGTTTTCTAGGATAGCGACTACGGTTCGTCCGACGGCCAGGCCTGAACCGTTGAGTGTGTGCACAAAGTCGGCTTTCGCGTCTTTCTTTCCGCCAGCGGGTCGATATTTGATGCCTGCCCGCCTGGCCTGAAACGATTCGAAATTGCTGCAGGAGGAAATCTCCCGATACTGTTGTTGAGAGGGTAACCACACTTCTAGGTCATAGGTCTTGGCGGCAGAAAATCCCATATCCCCGGAGCAGAGTGCCATCACGCGATAGGGGAGATTCAAGTCCTGCAAGATCGATTCTGCGTGCCCTGTCAGACGCTCAAGTTCCTCATAGGACCGATCGGGCGTGGTGAACGCGACCAGTTCTACCTTGTTGAATTGGTGGAGGCGTATGAGCCCTCTTGTATCTTTTCCATAGGAGCCCGCCTCTCGCCGAAAACAGGGCGTATAGGCGGTATACTGCAGCGGTAAACGGTCTCCGCTCAGGATCTCTTCACGGTGCAGGTTTGTGACCGGTACCTCTGCGGTGGGGATGAGGAAGTAGTCTTCGTCTTTCAGACGAAAGAGATCCTCCTCAAATTTAGGAAGTTGACCGGTGCCCGTCATCGTCGATCGATTCACCATGAGAGGAGGAATCACTTCTCGATACCCATGCTGGGTGGTGTGACGATCGAGCATATAGTTGATCAACGCTCGTTCCAGCCTGGCACCGGTTCCAGTCATGACGGAAAACCTGGCTCCGGCAATCTTTGCGGCCCGATCAAAATCCAAGATGCCGAGGCTTTCCCCGATTTCCCAATGGGGTTTGGGGGGATAGGAAAAAGACGGGATGATTCCCCATCGACGAACTTCGACATTTTCTGATGCATCAGCCCCCACCGGGACGGAGGTATGGGGGAGGTTGGGGATGCGAAGGGCGACATCGCTCAGCGCCTCTTCGACCGTTCGCAACGCTCCTTCGGCTTCTTTGATACGGTCTCCCAGCTGCTTCATCGCGGCCATGGCGGTTTCAGCCGGTTCTTTGGCTCGGCGTAGACGGGCGACCTCTTCAGAGCCTTTATTGAGTTCGAATCGGAGCTGCTCAACCTGCGTCGTGATGGTTCGTCGTTGTTCGCTCAACTGCTGGATGTCGCTCCATTGGACGTCGTTTCCGCGTCGTCCCAGAGCGGTGCGGATGTGGTCGAGGTTGTCGCGAAGCTGTTTGAGGTCGTGCACAGGGTATCCTTTAAAAAGCGGATGGAATCTAGCATCTAGGTTTCTGAGAGTCAACGAAACGGTCAAGGTGTTTCAGCAGGCTCTGCTTGCCAGAGCCGGAGTTTGACATCAATCGAGCATGGAGCAGAGGATAGGCCGATGCGTCGGATCTCCAATCCTCCCAACCCCTTCGAGTCTCAGCATCGTGATCTCCTTGAGCCGGCGGCTGTCGCTAAGTTAATGCTTTATACAGACGAGAGTCGGGAAATCTTGAGTCATAACGACAGCCCGGATTTGCCGTTTCGCTGGAGTGTGAATCCTTATCGCGGCTGCTTTCATGCCTGTGCCTATTGTTATGCACGTCCTACTCATGAGTATTGGGGATTTGGCGCTGGAACCGACTTTGATAGCAAGATCGTGGTCAAAGAAGGTGCACCGCGGCTGCTGCGGCAGGCTTTTGAGAAGACTTCGTGGCGGGGAGAGCTGATTCTGCTTTCTGGAAATACGGATTGTTATCAACCGCTCGAAGCAAACCATGGATTGACCCGTGCCTGTCTGCAAGTCTGTGCCGAGTATCGAAATCCAGTGGTGATCATCACAAAGGGGGCGTTGGTCCTGCGTGATGTCGATGTACTTGTTCAACTGCAACGAGAGGCGTGGGTGCTGGTGTACTTCAGCATTCCATTTTCGTCCGATGAGGTGGCTCGTAGGATAGAACCACAGGCCCCGTCGATCACCAAGCGGTTTGCTGCCATGCAGGCGCTTTCTACTGCCGGCATTCCGACCGGCATTTCGATCGCACCCGTCATTCCTGGTCTCAATGAAGAGGATATTCCGGATTTGTTGGAGCGAGCGCAGCATGCCGGGGCTTGTACGGCGACCTACAGTCTGTTGAGATTGTCAGGAAGTGTGGAGTCAGTGTTTGTTGATCGGATCGCGGAGGCGTTCCCGGAACGGGTTGGAAAAATCACCAGCCGTCTCCGTGAAATTCGAGGCGGGGCATTAACGGAGAGCCGATTTTTTAAGCGGCGAGAGGGGCAAGGACCCTATTGGAAATTGATCGAACAGCTCTTTGAGCTTGCGAAACGGAAGGCGGAATTTCCTGAAGACGGCTTGCGTCCTGTTCCACAGACATTTCGACGGCCGGGACGCGAACAACCGTCTCTGTTTTGAGCAGGGAGGAATGGATGAAGCATAACCCAGGGTTCTTGAAACTTGTCGACCAAGCGAAACAACGGGTGAAGGAATGTAACGTGGTTGAGGTGAAGGCGCGTCTCGACCGGAAGGAAGGATTCCATTTCATCGATATCCGTGAGGACCATGAATTCGCTCAAGATCATGCCAGAGGGGCCCGGCATCTTGGGAAAGGAATTATTGAGCGGGATATCGAGTCGGTGGTTCCTGATAAACAGGACTCCATCGTGCTGTATTGTGGAGGAGGCTATCGATCGGCGCTGGCTGCCGATGCGTTGCAACAGATGGGGTATGAGAATGTGATGTCGATGGATGGGGGCATCCGCGCATGGCGGGAAGCAGGGTTCCCTCTGGAATAGCGACCGATCAAAACCCACCTTCAATGTTTCCGCGAGGTTAGAGCCTGAGCCGTAATGAAATGTGTACCACTTTTCACGATTTTTGTGTACCTCTTTTAGTCGCCAGGAAGCAAGTCTTGTCCACATAGGGTCAATAATTTGGTGACAAAATCTGTTACACCTTATCGATATCTCATCCACGCCCACTCCCCCCATGGGGGTCATCGTTTCCAATTCCGCCACCCGCTATGATGAACAAACCAGGAGGACCTATGAAGACGATAGCCTTGACCCTTGGCCTGATGGTATTACCGGCCTTGACCCTTGCTTGGGACGAATCAGACGGTAAACCGAGGAACAGCTACGAACGGCAGCAAGAGACTTACCGGCAACACGGCTACGACACCTACCGCAATGGGCCTCTACCCGAGACTCTGGTCGAAGAGCGACGACGGCAGGAGCAGCAACGGCAACGGGAAGACAGGCAGAGACAAGAAGAGCAGCACCGATCAAGCAATAGCGGGTACGGCCAACCCTACCGCTAAACCGCCTTCGCCGCCGAAGCCGCTAGGCTGACGCCCGTTTACAACACCCTCAAAAAACCGTCCCGCTAACCCCTCGTTCTTCCTCGACCCAAAAACTCGAAAACCCCTACGAAAGATAGACCAGCGATGTAAACGCTTTGTGGTATCTTTCCTTCATGGAATTAACCGAAGGAGAGATCATGAAGCAAAAGACGGTAGCCCTCTATGCCCGTGTGAGCACCTCCGACCAGTCGACCACCATGCAGTTAACCGCCTTACGCCAGTTTGCCGAAGCCCGAGGCTGGACCATTGCCGGGGAGTTTGTTGACGAAGCCATTTCGGGAGCGACCAAGAAGAGACCCGCCTTAGATACCCTGATGGACGGAGCCAGGAAGCGTCAGTTCGATGCCGTTGCCGTCTGGCGGTTTGATCGGTTCGCCAGGTCGACCAAGCACCTGTTGGAAGCCCTGGATGAATTTAGACACTTGGGGATAGACTTTGTATCCTTCTCGGAGAACATGGACACCTCTAGCCCCTTGGGTGAAGCCATCTTCACCATTGTGGCCGCTGTCGCTCAGTTGGAACGGGACATCATCCGAGAGCGGGTCAAGGCCGGTGTTGCCCGTGTGAGACCAACCCGCCAGTATTGGGGACGGATGCCCGTTGAAATGCAGTATCCCAAGATTGGCCTAGACGTGGAACGGCTTCGGAAGGAAGGGAAGTCTATTCATGCTATCGCTAAGACGGTGGGTCTGTCGTCAAGGACGGTCTGGCGGATCTGCAAGGAGCGCGAAGGCGACAGCCTGAGCTATCGCGAAGCCACCACTCCCGAGACCTTCCCACATGTGGAGGCATGATTGACACCTAGTCGAAACTCGCTTAGAAATAGCCTCTAGGTTGACACAGTTGACCCACAACCAATCGGGAGGTTCACTATGTTAGTCGTATCGAGCCGTAAGCGATTCGAATTAGAGTTCGGGTGGGGTTTGGCCTTCTTCCTACGAGCGCCGGTGATCGGGGAAATCTTCTTTCGGCAAGAAGATGGCCGATGGGTGCTGGACTGGAAGAAGATGCGGGATTGGCTCAAGTAACACGGTCCCTTGCCACGCGAACACGGGAACAGGGACGTTCCCCCTTGTCACTCCTGCCTTCCAAGTATCTACATCCCCCAGCAAAGAACCCGTGCCCTCTTGGATCAACCGTTCCGGGGTATATCCACAAGGTGTCGTGCGATAGCAACGAGGGTTAGTGGGTTGTTCGGATAGGGAACGCTAGGGGCTGTACCAGGCACCTTTCCATATAACCCGCCGCGCAAAGCCACATGGATCAGGCCCCGTTGTGGATTGCTTGAAGAGTGTTCGATAGCAAACGAGGGTTAGTGGGTTGTTGGCCATGGGAACGCAACAGGCTGTAGGAAGTACCTTTCCATATAACCCGCCGAAAAAGCCGCTTGGATCAGGTGCCCTTGTGGATTGATCGAAGAGTGTTCGATAGCAACGAGGGTTAGTGGGGTGTTGGCCATGGGAACGCAAGGGGCTGTACCTTCCCCTCCCCCAACAAAGAAACCTTTCCCCCGGGTGGCTCAGGCCCAGTTGTGGATTGATCAGAGTTCCAACGGCAGCAACGAGAGTTAGTGGGTTGTTCGGATAGGGAACGCTAGGGGCTGTACCTTCACCCTTTCCATAACCCGCTTCGATTCCCCGGCGATGTCCACAAGGGCTTTGCGAAACAATCCCGCGTCTTTCTTTCATCCCATGAATCTCTAGTTCTTTTTCGCACAGCTAACACTGTGCCCATTAACCAAGGAGTTACACACATGTCCAATCCCGCAATGACCAACGACGAAGGCCGCTTACCCTGCAGCGAGAACAACGGGCGACGAGTCCGCCACGTGACCGGCAGCACCGGACGGGTTGCCTTCCGTATCGACACCGCCGGGGAGCAAGCCTTGCTGTTCGTCAAGGGTGCCCTCAGGGGTCACCAGGTGGGTGACGTTCCCTCTGATTCTGCCATCCTTCGCCGTGCCCTGGCGATCTATCAAGATGTCCTCCGACAAGGAGCCGATGCGATCAGGAAAGAGTACGAGAAGGTAAGAGGGGGAACGATCATGCCGAAGAGAAGGAAGAACTACGCATGTCAATGAGTCAATTGTGCGAGCCGTGTCTTGAATAACCCTTTCACCCTTCACCCTTAAACAGGAACACACACCATGCCACCGTACGACCGAAAACCACGTGCCCAAGTCAACAACCTCGAGATCAACCCCCTCCAACCCTCGACCCTGAACCCTGCTGCCCTAGACTCCTATATTCGGCCAGGTTCCCCAGAAATCCAAGCCCCACCTAACAGCAACCCCATGACCAAACTCGCCGAATCGTTAGGAGCCTTGGCGCCTCTCGGGGACGAACTCCTGAAAAGGGGCGTAGCCGAACGGGACAAGCGAAGCGTAGCCGAGGTCGAAGCCGATTTCCACGCGAACCGCGACAAGTGGAACGAAAATATCAAAGCAGGCACGGTGCCGTTAGGGGTCTCGCCGTGGGCTGCCAGAGCTGCTCATCGTCTGTACTTGAAGGAAATGGCTTCGGAGTACCAGTCCTCCTCGTTGTTAGCGTTCCAGACCGAGGAGGGAGCAGCAGCAAGGGAGAGCAACAACCCGCAGGACATGAAGGCGTTCCTGCAGAAGCAAAAGGACCGCTTTCGCTCGAAGCTCGAGAACGACCAAGGGAAGGCCCTGTTCTCTCCCTTGGATCTGCAAGAGGTCTGGACACCGGAACTGGCACGGCATGACTCCGAACTCATGAGACTGCATGCCAGTCACCGTGTCCAAGAAACCGAGAAACAGCTCGTGGACGCGGTTGCAACAGGGATGCAGGCTAGCATCAACCGACACCTGGAACTCCTCGACCCCAAGACCGATGACCCGAAGCACGTCTCCGAAACGTACGACCGAGCCGCCAGGGAAATTGAAGACCTCTTTCATAACCCTGATAGCGGAGCCATCACCAATGGTCTCCCAGGGTCGAAGGCTACTCAACTGATGATCGACCATATCACCGGGGAAGCGATTCGTACCGGGGATATGTCGAGATTGAATCTACTCGACCATTTGAAAACCAAGGACGGGGCTAGTATCGGGAATACTCGCTACGCCTTGGACAAGCGGACACATGCGGAAGAGAGGATTACTCAGACTGAAATGCAACGGGCACACTTTGCCCAATGGCAGAAGAATCTTGGTTTCGAAGATGCGACCCGAGCACATCAGCAGACGGTTTGGGCTAGGGAAGATGAACGCTACGCGAGAGAACTCCAGGCTGTCCATAAGCAAGAGGGTGAACAGGCGAGACAAGAGAACGTGGGTATCCTAGAACGTCGGGCCTTGGATGGTCTTCGTAGGGGCGCCGTCAATGGACCACAGGTGATTAATCAAGCGTTGAGGGATTTAGCACAGGTTGACCCATCGGCTGCCGTGAGGGTTGAGGGATGGATACATGAGCTACAACGGCTGAGACTGGACACCCCTGAAGATCCGGTGACGATTGCCACGATTCGGAAAGACATCAGCATCAATCCTGACAAGGTCAGCTACGACAGCCTTGTTGGGAAGGTCCGGGCGAAGCAGATCAGCGCCCCAACCATGATGCGTCTCGCTTCGGAACTCGATGAAGCCAAGAAAAATAACGCCCATCCCTATATGCGTTCCAGTGAGTTCCAATCGATTCTCCAGGCCGTCCATACCTCGACCCTCGATCCCGTAGACCCGAACTCTCCCGATTCACAACAGCAAGCCTTGGGTGCTGTCGGTCACATGCGAGATTTAGCGACGGCCTACATTCAGGAACATCCTTCAGCATCAGATGCACAGTTCCGCGTTTTTCTTCGTGGACAGGTCAAGCCGACCTTGGAGCAGTTCAAGACCGAGTATGGCCAACAGGAACAGAAGAAGCGCGGCGAAGCGGAGAAGGCGAAGGGTGAAGCCGTCGTGAACAAGGCGCAACAGATCGAGCGAGAGAAAGCCGAAGCTAAACGACAAGCGGAAGAAGATCAACGACAAGCTGAACTCGATAGATTGAAGGGTATTGCCCTGAGAGCGGAAGAAGCCTTTAAGGTCCTTCAACAGAAGCGGAAGCTGCAGGATGCCACCACGCCAACTGGTGATACCGGCTTCGACCGCTTTAGGGATTGGCTCTTGGGTAAGTGATTTCTGGGTGCCGGGTTTATTCCTTTCCCCGGCTAGCTACTTGGGTAGGTCAATGGCCGGTAGTCGCCGAGCCTCCTCCTCTCGGCCTCCTCATCGGCCTACCAAAGGGCTTCCCTCTAGAGCCCTCCTATACAAAGAAAAGATCCGTACACACGTCTTCTTGAATTTCGGTCTATTCCCCTAACAAAACCAATAGTTTACAGACCACATCGGAGAGTTCCGACCCATGATTGACCTAGCCGACCGCCAGAGCCGTCTAACGGCCACGATGACACGTAAAGCCAAGAGACGAGCGAAGCTCTATCGAGCACAACGCAAACGCAGGAAGCCCCAAGAGAACCAGACCAAGACCTACCCCACCGCGCAAGTCTCACAGTTCACCAGAGACCGCCTCTTTAACGAAGCCCTCCAACATCCGGCATACGAGGGCATGCCCCCTGATGAAGTCAGAATCTATATCAACGGGAAGATCGATGAACATATCGCTTCGTTCCCTTGGTGGTATGGGTGGCTCGCCAAAGACCAACCCCGAAAGCCAGCGACTGAGGCACAACTAAAAGCCGTGGAGCGAATGAGAGCACGAAAGAGAGAGATGCAAGCAGAGGTAGACGCGCCCTATGTCCCCGATCAAATTTCCATTGAAGAGTAACCCATCCCCGGCAGTCGTGATGCAACGGCGGTATCGAGCCGACGTGCAGGCCTGGAAGAAGCGGCTCAGTCGAAGAGGCATTCGTTGGAGCCTCTGCCCCTCCGACTGGTTGGACGACCAGCACCAGGATTTACACACATTCATTCACGAAGAAAGGAACACCCATGACACCCGCTATGCTGAACTTAACTCCCGCTCAACTCAAAACCATCGACACACTGATGGAACGCCCCCCACACCCTGCCGGACGGCAACCAAAGGGGGTCAACCTATCGATGCTGGCGTTCCCGTCAGGGCGGTTCTATCTGGCCGATGCCCGTGATGGGTCGCTCCTATGGGGGCATTGTTGACCATGATGCTACACACACCACCACCCCCATCGAAACATGAACAAGCCGCCAAAGAAGTCTACTTACTCGCCAAAAAGGTTGCGTATAAGCACAACCATCCATTCCTCATCACTCACAAAAACGTCGTCATCCCTTCCCGCTGCCCACTCCTCCCGACCATTCGATTGACACGGGCCGGTGGGCGAGTCAGCAATCGACCGAGACTGATTCTACTGATGCCCGAACTCGGATGGACACCGAGCAACGTCCTTGTGGTCTCCGAACGAGCCGCGAAGATCTTGAGGCTGTTTAGTCTCAAGGAGGTCGCGACCGTGGCGAAGCAGTTCCAGACGCGGGTTGATAAGCAGTTGAGGAAGCATGAGCAAAGAATCATGAGGCCCTTGGATGAGCCGAGCGGACATTGAGAAGCTGGCGAATCTCTACAATCCGTATTACGAAAAGCCCCTCGTCTTTGATCTACGCCCGTCCTACAACCCCACGGGTAACCCTCGACAGGACGTCTACAACTTGATTGTGTCCAAACGCGAGAACGAAATCGTGGGCATTGCCCGGACACTTAACCTTTCACGGTGGACGGTGTCGCAAATCATCCGGGGCTTCGTCCGGGAAGGCGTTTTCAG
>JAHBWQ010000159.1 GCA_019636915.1 Nitrospira sp.
CGGGGTTCTAGTCGTCGTGGCTACCGATCTCCTCGCACTCACGATCCTCCGTTCACCCGGAGAATTCGGCGCGGATATTGCCGTTGGCTCGACCCAACGGTTCGGCGTCCCAATCGGTTTCGGGGGACCTCATGCCGCGTTTCTGGCGACTAAAGAAGAGTTCAAACGACAGATACCGGGTCGACTTGTCGGTGTCTCCAAGGATGTCACCGGCAAGCCGGCCATTCGGCTCTCCCTTCAAACACGCGAGCAGCACATCCGACGAGAAAAAGCCACGAGTAACATCTGTACCGCCCAGGTCTTGCTGGCCGTAATGGCCGCCATGTTCGCGGTCTACCATGGGCCGGAAGGGTTGCGTCGCATCGCCGAACGGGTCCATGGCTTGACGCTTTTGCTTGCGGAGGGCCTGCGTCGTCTGGGATTCGAAGTGTTGCCGAAAGTCTTTTTTGACACGATTCGACTACCGGTATCCAAGGCCCAAGCCGAACAGATCGTCGCGCGAGCGGAAGCGCAAGGAATCAATTTCCGACAGTACGAAGATGGTTCCCTCGGCCTGTCGCTCGACGAAGTCAGCTCCGAGCAGGAAGTCCTCCGCCTCCTGCAGATCTTCGTTGGCCATGACCAGTTGCCGTTCCACCTTTCGGATCTTGCCTCTTCGATTAATCTCACATACCCCACTCCATTGATGAGGGTCAGTCCGTATCTCACACATGAGGTGTTCCACCGCTATCACTCTGAACACGAAATGCTCCGCTACCTCTATCGACTGCAGGCGCGCGACCTCTCGCTCGTGCACTCAATGATCCCGCTGGGTTCCTGCACGATGAAGCTCAATGCGACATCAGAAATGCTGCCGGTGACTTGGCCGGAGTTCGCCCGTCTCCATCCGTTTGCCCCAGTTGACCAAACGCGTGGCTATCAAACCTTGTTTCGTCAACTGGAAGGTTGGTTGGCCGAGATTGCGGGATTCGCGGCTTTCTCGCTGCAACCGAACGCCGGATCTCAGGGCGAGTATTCCGGGTTGATGGTGATTCGGGCGTACCATCGGTCAAGGGGAGAGACCCATCGAGATGTCTGCTTGATTCCTGTTTCTGCTCACGGCACGAACCCCGCCAGCGCGGCGATGGTCGGCATGACGGTGGTGGTCGTCGCATGCGATCGGAACGGAAATGTGGATGTCGCTGATCTGGAAACCAAAGCGGCGCAATATCGAGACCGATTGGCGGCACTGATGCTGACCTATCCCTCCACCCACGGGGTGTTTGAGGCCAGCGTGCGGCGTATTTGCCAAATCGTCCATACCCACGGCGGACAGGTCTATATCGATGGAGCCAATATGAATGCCATGGTCGGCCTCTGCCGTCTGGGCGATATTGGGGCCGATGTGTGCCATCTTAATCTCCATAAGACATTTTGTATTCCCCATGGCGGTGGTGGGCCTGGCGTGGGACCCATCGGTGTCGCGCAGCACCTGGTCCCATTCTTACCAGGGCACCCCGTGGTCAAGCTTGGTGGCCCACAGACCATCGGCCCCGTGTCGGCAGCACCGTTCGGCAGCCCAGGTATTCTTCCGATCTCCTGGACCTATATCGCCATGATGGGACGTGAGGGTCTGACCAAGGCGACCCAGGTGGCCATCCTCAATGCCAACTACATGGCCAAGCGTCTGGAGAAGTATTACTCGATCCTATACCGAGGCGATTCAGGACTGGTGGCGCATGAGTTCATTTTGGATCTCCGCGAGTTTAAGGAGGGCGCAGGCGTTGAGGCAATGGATGTCGCCAAACGACTGATGGACTACGGTTTCCATGCACCAACCGTGTCGTTCCCAGTAGCCGGCACACTCATGGTCGAACCGACTGAAAGCGAATCAAAGCAGGAACTCGATCGGCTCTGCGAGGCGCTCATCTTAATCCGCGCCGAGATTCAGGAGATCGTCGACGGGCGCCAACCACGAACCAACAATGTACTGAAGAATGCACCTCATACCGCCGCAAGCGTGACCGCTACGGAATGGAGTCGACCCTACAGCCGGGAACAGGCCGCGTTTCCTGCCTCCTGGGTCAAACACAGTAAGTTCTGGCCGAGTGTCAGCCGTATCGACGAGGCCTACGGCGACCGCCATCTTGTCTGCAGCTGTCCACCGATTGAGACGTATCAGAACTAGCAGAACCTCCTGTACCAGGTCCGCCCCTGGCTGGTTCACCAGCCAGGGGCTTTGTTTGCGTCTCTCCTTGCCTGATTTTCCAAACAAGCAGTACAGTACGGAGGATTCATTTATGAGGAGGGCACTCCATGATCGACATCGGACGTCGAGGCTTTCTGGTCAGAACAGGATTGGCCTTGAGTGCAGCAGTGCTGGCTGGTGCCCATCCTCACGCCCTTGCTGAACAACCAGCGTCACCAGGTCGATTGAAGAGCTGGGAGGACCTGCGAGCACAGTTTCCCCTCTCTCTAGAGCTTATCCACTTAGCGGCATTCTTCCTTGCATCCCATCCCACCCCGGTACGCGAGGCCATCGAACGACATCGTGCCGGTCTGGATGCCGATCCCATCGGTTATTGGTTTGAACAGGAGGAGAAACAGGAAGCAAAGGTGCTTCGAGCTGCGGCTGATTACCTTGGTGCTAACCCCACAGACATCGCCTTGACCGACAGCACGACAATGGGCTTGGGGCTCCTCTATGGCGGCTTGCAACTCCAGGCTGTACAGGAAATCCTCACGACGACCCACGACCATTACTCAACCGAAACTGCGCTGCGCCTTCGTGCCGAACGAACAGGCGCGAACGTTCGTCAGATTCCTCTCTATCGTTCGCTGAAAACGGTCTCGCGCGACGAAATAGTCGAATCACTGATACAGGGCATCTCTCCCGCAACTCGCATCGTGGCCGTCACCTGGGTCCATTCCAGCACGGGCCTCAAACTGCCGATTCACGAGATGGGGCAGGCAATTCAGGCCATCAATCGTTCACGGGATGAACGGGACCGGATCATCTTCTGCGTGGACGGAGTCCACGCCTTGGGGGTTGAAGACTTCTGTGTGAACGAGCTCGGCTGCGACTTCTTGATTGCCGGGACACACAAATGGATGTTCGGCCCACGCGGGACTGGGCTCGTCTGGGGCCACCCACGGGCCTGGCCGATCGCCAGGGCAACGATCCCAACGTTCAGCAGTCAGGCCTATGACCTCTGGATGGAGAACAAATCCTCGAAGGATCTTCCGCCATCCATTCATATGACCCCAGGCGGATTCCATTCCTTAGAACATCGCTGGGCGCTGGATGAAGCCTTCCTATTTCATCAGGCCATCGGGAAATCCAAGGTAACGCAGCGGATCTATGAGCTCAACCAGCAGTTGAAACAGGGTTTGGCAGTCATGCCACAGGTGACCCTCCACACCCCGATGTCACAAGAGCTATCAGCAGGGATTGTCTGTTTTGAAGTAGCGGGAATGTCAGCTCGCCAGGTGGTAGAGAAGCTGCGCCATCGCAACATTGTCGGCAGTGTCACACCCTATGCAACAAAATACGCCAGATTGGCCCCAAGCCTCCTGAACTCAACGGAAGAAATAGAGACGACCTTACGAGCGATCAAAGAACTCCGCGCTTCGTAGAGATACTCCATGAACTACTAACAGGCCTTCCAAGCCGTTTCGGAAACTAGATCATAACCCGTTGTAGTTCAATGCTTTCAAAAACAACATGGTGAATAAATACTAATTTTTAAAAATTTAGTAGTTATTGACATCTCCCAAATACTAAATTATAAAAAAATAGTACATTTTAGTAGAAAGGCGGGCATGCCTATTATTGTCGCCCCCCCTCAACTTTCGACGATTCTCAAGAACCCAGAAACGCTCCAAAAAATTCTGCGGACGGGGGCTGCCTTAGAGCTGCAAGATGTCATCCACAAAGCAAACGAGGACTATCTCCCATGGCATCAGTTTCGATATGTTCCAATGCCCCAAGGGTTTTCACACGAAGAAGGATGGGCACTCATCACGCTCGGTCGGCACGCAAACTTCAAAACAGCTTCATTCGTAGATAAAAACGGCAGACCATTTTCGTATTGGATTCCGGATAGCCTCCAAAAAGATCTTCACAACGTGGATGTGTGGGCTGGAGGAAACTTTGTCACAGATACCGCCAATGCGTTACCAGAGAGAGAACAGTTTGTCATCAGATCTCTGATGGATGAGGCCATTGCATCGAGCCAGCTCGAAGGAGCCGCCACAACAACCCAGAAAGCGAAAGAACTGCTTCACACGGGACGAACGCCGAGAGACCGAAGCGAGCAAATGATTCTGAATAATTGGGAAACGATGCAGTTCATCAGAGAGAAACGAAAGGCGGTGCTGACCAAAGAGTTCATCACGGAAATTCACCAGAGAATGACAGAAGCCACCTTGGATCATCCAGAAGACGCCGGACAATTCCGAACACGGAACGACATCGTCGTTGAATACCAAGGGGAAACCGTTCATGTTCCGCCGGATTTCACCACGTTATCCGGGCGCATGGACGCATTCTGCGAGTTTACGAATAACGACGACGAGAAGAAATGGATTCATCCCGTGATTAAAGCCGCGATGCTGCATTTTTGGCTGGCCTATGACCACCCATTCCATGATGGGAATGGTCGAACAGCACGGGCATTGATGTACTGGTATCTGCTCTCCCGGGACTATCTCCTCTTCGAGTACTTAGCCATCTCACGATATATCCAGCGAGCGCCTGGGCAGTATGTTCGGGCCTATCTGCATACCGAAACCGACGAGAACGACTTGACCTATTTTCTCTTCTACAATCTGAAGGCCATCACGCAGGCATGTGACGAGGCTCAGAGCTACATTCACAGAAAACAGAAGGAACTGACCAGCCTGAGCGCCGCACTTAGAAAGTGTCCAGGCCTCAACCTCCGCCAACGAAGCCTGCTCACGCACGCGATGCAACACCCGCACGAAACCTACACCTTCGACACCCATCGGAATGCGCATGGCATCGTCTACCAAACCTCTAGAAACGATTTGCTCGATCTTGCTGAAAAAGGTTTCCTCAAAAAAGAGAAAAGAGGGAAGGAATTTGTATTTGTTCAAGCCGACAAAATGATGGACAAACTTCGGAGTCGAGCCGGCACGTAATCCAACAAACGAGATTTATAGCTAAGACCACAATTACAGATAGACATGAAGGCTGCCTTGCGCGATCATGAGCACATGAGATGTTCAGTTGATTTGCGCCAACGGGTGGTGGATTGTGTCCGCAGTGGGGGCAGCAAGGTCGAGGCAGCTCGGTAAACGGCCTGTCCATATCGATGAATGCGGTTTTGCCTCTTCCACGGCACGGCGGTATGGGTACGCGCCGAAGGGGCAACGCGTGGAGGGTCTCGTCTCAGGGCATCGACGGCCACGGACCTCGCTGCTTGCCGCCCGTATGGACGGACGACTCGAAGAACCGCTGCTCTTCGAGGGCACCTGCGATACGGCGATCTTCAACACCTGGCTGCAAACGAGGCTGTGCCCACGCCTCACCGCCCAGCATCTCGTCATCCTCGATCATGCGACCTTTCACAAATCGCCAGAGACGGCGCAGCTCATCGCCGCCACCGGCGCCACGCTGCTCTTCCTGCCGCCGTACTCTCCCGACTTCAACCCCATCGAGCAGGACTTCGCCGCCCTCAAGAAACGCCGCGAGTATCAGGACCAAACCACCCTCGACGGCATCGTGAGAGGCTATCACTGATTGTGGGCTTAGCCATACTACATTTGTCCGTACCATCCATGAGGCGAGGAGCACATAGGCAAAGGGTTAAAGAACAAAGTGAAAAGGGCTAGGGAACGTCCTGAACGAGACGGAAACCACAATCGTCGCCCTGGGTGTCGGCCGAGAGCACGGCCCGGTTCGAGGCACGAATATTGGTCTGCTTGATGCTAATGCCGCTCCTAAGCGGTCCACCCACCCCTCATTACGCGCACGTTAAGCATTTTAATATACCAACTTGAGCACCACTCATACACATTTCCCACCATGTCATAGCAACCATAGGGACTGACCCCGTTGGGGTACTGCGTGACTGGCGTGGTCACACTACGGAAAGTGCTAGACAGGGCACCCAACAAGCCCATGGACATATGGTTACAACTTCCTTCGTCGAACTCCTCCCCCCAAGGGTACTTGCGCCCATCCTTACCTCGTGCCGCCTTTTCCCACTCTTGCTCTGTTGGCAATCGATTTCCCGCCCACTTCGCATAGGCCTCTGCCTCGTAGTAACTCACACCCACCACGGGATGATCTGCCTTGTCCACCTTGTTCAGTTCATTTAAGTGTCCAGGACCTGTAATGGCACCGCTGGTCTTCCACTTCCATCCTCCCGGTGACCAGTAGGCTTGATTCTTGTAGCCATCTGCCTTAATGAAGGCTCGATACTTCTCATTGGTCACGGGATACTTGTCGATCCAATAGTCGTAATCGATCACGGTGCGAGTGTTATCGTCGCCATACAGGAATGGCCCTTTCGGTACCATCACCATGTCCACTGGAGTTACAGCACCGACTTGTTTTATCTCACTGGAAACAGGGGTTGGTTGGGTATCAGACGCCGGTCTCCTTTGAGAACGTAGCTGTTCCTGTGGCTGCATGCCTGATGGGGACGATACTGACTCCCCTGGTCGAGGTGGACCAAGTGTGCCTTCCAAATCCCGCAGGAAACGCTTGAATTCGGGCGAGGGGTCTCTGAAGTTCCATCCGGCTAGCTTTGCCCCCTGAATGTATTTGAAACCTAGTGGTGGTCTTACGTCATCTATGAGTACGGGGTGGAGAATGCCTCGCTCGCGTCCCTCATCGGCCTCCTCCTGCACCCATGTCGATTCTATTGAAGTCTCTGACCACGCCACCATGACACATCGTGCATCGCGCAAACCCTTCCCTATGAATTCTCGCCATGTCTTGCCAGATGGGATCGTGCGATCCCAAAAGACTGACCACCCTTCGGCTTCAAGCACTTCCACCAATGATCGAATCCGGTCACGATCCTCGTTGGCATAACTGATGAAGATGTCACTCACTTGGCCACCTGTTCATCGAAATAGGCACGAAAGTCGATGCCCAGTGGAATCGAATCGACGTCCCGAAAGACCAATTGTGGAAACACCTGGATGAGCCAGTCATAGATCCGTCCGGTGACATCGGCACTATCTTCACGTCGATACAAAATCAGGATCTTGCTCATGATCGTTTTGTATCCCAGCAATCCGTTCGTGGTGAGCCCTTCGATTGACTCAGGACAAGCCTGTCGAACCACGATCGGATTCTACGCATTTTCACGATGAAGGGAAAGTGGGAAACTGACGATTTGGAATCAGGACGGAGCTGGCTGTCAGAAAAACCCGAGAACCAGTTCGATGCGTAACAAAAAACAAATCGCCGGAAAATTTGTGGTGTGAAGAAATGTAGCTTTTGGTAAGAGCCTTACTTCTCCCCGCATTTCTTGAACTGTGAGTCTAAGCATTGCTTCGTCAGTCCCTCGGCTTTCTGAATTTGCTCTGGAGTCATGCGCTTGGCCATATGGTCCCGGTCCTTCATGATTTCCGTTTTTGACCCGCCTGTCATCGATTCTCCCGCAACGCTGTACCACACATAAGCCCGCACCTGATCCTGTTGAACGCCCTGTCCCTTTGCATACATCTGCGCGAGTTCATTTTGCGCCCCAGCGTGCCCTTGCCCCGCCGCCAGCCGATGCCATTTCAATGCGGCTTGGTAGTCCTGCACCACACCCATCCCGCTGGCATACAGGAGCCCGAGGTTGTACTGCGCTCGCACATCACCCTTCTCCGCCCTCGGAGAGAAGAGTACCGCCGCGACTCGGTAGTCGCCTTGCTTCAATGCTTCATAGGGCTCTTCCCCAGCCAGCGGGATTGATTTGGGGGGGACCACCGGCTTTGGAGCCCCGGGCGGTGGTTCCACTGCCGCGGCGATCGCTGCACTGTTCAGAATCAAGACTCCTGCGAGCACAAGTCCTCTCATGGTGTCCCTACCTTTCAGCCTGATCATCTATCGTGAAGTCGACCGGTTCACTCTTGGTAACATGCCGGCGGCTTCTTGAATACTCACACTCTGCTCACGGGAGTCGATTGTGACTACGTTCATTGTTGTTGAACCTGATGAAGCTGTCACCAAAATACCATTTCTGCGCTTGAGTATGATACGTGGAAGGTCCTAAGAAGTGGTGATCGGAGGTCGATGGATTCGCCTGGGTCCCTAGCCAGGAAGGGCTCCAACACTCTGATGCGAGGCCAGGCTGAGGGTTGTCATTCAACGGTAGGTTGGTGCCGAAGCCGGGATTTGAACCCGGACACCCGTGAGGGCGCTAGACCCTGAATCTAGTGCGTCTGCCAGTTCCGCCACTTCGGCTCTAGAGGCTGCTGAAAATGGCTTCCACCGTCGTTCTCACATCGCTCGGATCCTTGACATACTACCCCCAGTACGCCTCAGACCCTCGCTCCTTGCGGCCTTGGTGGAACCCATTTTGAGCAGCCTGTGCGAGTTCGACTGCTACCTGAACCATATGCCCCTTGCGGCTTAGTGACAACCATGCATGAACTCCCCTTCCATGCCATACCGCAAGAAGGGCGATTATCCTGAATTCTCCTCACCCACGTCAAGCAAGTGGTAAGGGAGTGGTCTCCGAAACAGCCCGGGAGCCTTTCTGAGGCATCGCCCATTGTCCGGTTGTAACAATGGCTCGTGGATCGCCGCTCACAATAATACGTTCACGGACAAGTCCGGCAGCAGCCAGCAGTGATGGTACGGCTATCTGCGGGGCTTCATCGACCATGAGCACATCGAATCGCACGCGGCTGAATAACGGGTCGGTCGCGACTCGCATGGGCGTTGCGGCAACCAGCCGTCGATTCTGGACGAAGGCTTGGCGATTCGGATTCTCCTCAGCCGCGAGAAGCTCTCGGACTTTCTTGGCTCCACCGAGCTTCGCAATCTGTTCCTTGAGGTCCTCACACTCCGCACGCTGCCCTCGAGGCACCGCCGCTTCCGGAACAAGCTGCTGAATTCTTCCTTTGGCCACATCGATCTCGCTGTTCAGGCGATCCATCTGACTCTGATATAACACACGGTACTGCTTGAGCGAGTCCACATTTTTCCCAACGGTCTGCATCGCGAGACGTTGAAACAACGGGAGCGTCTCAAATTCTTTGAGCGTCGTGTCGACTCCCGCCAGCTTGACTTGAAGTTCTCGGAATTGCGTCACCAAGCGCCATTCCAGGAGACGGACTTCGTCCAAATCTCTTTGCTTTGCGTCCTTCTGAGACAGAAACGGGGCCAACTCCCGAAACCGGTCGTACTTCTGCTTCAACGAGGCCTTATCACCCTGTGACTTGGCGTAGAATTGATGCATCTGGGCTTCAAACCCCAGCTCCTGAAGATCGAGGCCGGCGGCTTGCGGTATCATCGGGAGCTCATATCGCGTCACCCACGTTCTGGGGTTCAATCCGCCCGCCTTCATAATGCGCCCTACCATCCCGACAAGCTCATCACTGTCTTCATGATCGGGACAGAGCAACAGAATACGCTTGTTGGCACGAACCAGGTCCATCGCCAGGCTCCCAAGCTTTTGTCGACGGAGCACTCGGTCATCGGACCACAGGGTTGTGAAGACGGATGAACTAGCGGAGAACGTTTCCACTTCCGCAGTCGGCATCTGGAGAAGCGCCGCCAACCGCTCGGCTGGCCCGAGGTGGTACAGGTCGGGCTTCGCCAGAATCTCTTTTAAACGGGCCGCTGCCGTACCAACCAGCCCGGCTTTGTCTGGAACCAGAGTGACAGAAGGGACTTCACTTCCGAGGTTATCAACTAGTTGAACCAGAATCGATGGCCCCGTTTGCCGCAGTACGATTCCCTCCGTCGTATCCGTGTCATCGGCAGGGACGATGGAGACCGGAAGGTCGATAGACAGCCTGACCTCACCGGGTACGAGAAACTCGTACAGATGCAGCCCGCCGATCGTCCTGACGAGTCGGCCCTGTAACGCCATGGCCGGAGCATCCTGTCCCGTTTCAACCAGACGCGCTTGCTCGGCTTCAAGGTTAACGATCCACGACTCGATCAACTCCACCGCAGTCATCACAATTCATCTCACCGGTCAGCCTAATCAAGAAACATGTCATGATAAATGCCCCCCGTCATCACTGTCCACTCAGCGAGCCCTGAGTCCACTCTTGTCTTCACGACTCGACCTTGTCTAGAATGGGACCCTTTGTGAGGCTTTCAAGGAGGAACCTGTGAAGGGCTTGAGATTTGAGCGGATTGCGACAGGACGCCACTACAACGTGGTCTTCCATATCGGCAGCACGTATGTCCCCGTGAGTGACGAGACCATAGACGAGCTCAAGGAGCAGAGCCTCTTGCCGACAGAACGCTTCCTCGACTTTCTCGTCGACCGTGTCGGCTATTCCTCTTACCTCAAGGATCAGATCCGCAACGAACTGCAAGCGACGGGCGATCCCACAACGCAGATCACCGTGCTGCAGGGTGCGATAAGGGAGCTGTAACGCTTTCTTACCCTAAAGGCGATTCCTCTCTTGCTCCAGGTTTTTCCCCTTCTTCGTCCCCTACTCTCTCATCATGAGACGCTCATCTCGCATGTTTGGGGAAAACCATTTTGCATTTCTCAGGAATCCGTTGGTGAAGGGCCAACCCATCGTTTTCAATCCCCCACCTGACCTTCCTGAAAGAGCTGATTCATGATTTGGTTTCTCTTCTCGGGGTCGCGGTAGTACTTCAGTGCCTTGCTGTAGTTTTCCATCGCGCTTTGACGTTTGCCCCGGATCGCATAGATTTCGGCAATGCCATGATAGGCCCGCGCGTCTTCCTCGTTGCACTTGAGCGCCCGGCTGAAGATGTCTGCCGCTTCTTGCAGCCGATGCTTCCCTAACGCCAGCCACCCGAGGGCTGAGTGGGCCGCGCCAAAGTCAGGGTTGGCGCTGAGCGCATCGTGATAGCTCTTTTGTGCCAGGTCCAGGCGGCCACGCGTTTCGTAGAGGCCGCCCAGGGCAAAGTGCACTTCGGCATCC
>JAHBWQ010000016.1 GCA_019636915.1 Nitrospira sp.
AGGATCCGTCGGTTGGCATAGCCAGCTCCGACAAAGGAGACGTCGGCGCCATATTCCTGGTGCTCAGCCGCTGTGAGCGTCATCGGACGATGCACTGTGGGATCCGCCGCCATGGGAAGGTAGTGCACGTGAGCCGCTCCGGCCCGTTTCAACGCGTCGAAACAGTCCCCTTGCTGAATCACAAACCAGTAATCGTACCCTCCCGCCAACTGTTGCCAGTAAGTCAAATGCCGATAGTTCTCCACGAACCACATGGCCGTCAGAAACTTCTTCTTGCGCAGGTGTTGTAAGACCGCCAAGCTCAACGGGGCTTGGGCTATGGCCAGAACCAGATCAGGCGGATCCTCTGCAAGATGCGCCATCGTGCTCAGGCTCAGGACATCGGCAAATCGGCTTTGGAGCATCAAGCGGTGTCGTAATTCACGGTATGATCCGAAGACCTCGTAGCTAGATTGATGCACCTGGTGATCGAGCCAACTCACCCGATGACCCAGCTCGTTCAAGGCGGAGACGACATACCGGGCGATCGGGAGAGATCCTCCATAAATAGGTCCGACCACGGCTACGTGCAGCTGACCTCCGGCTTTTGCCGCCATGGCACGGCGCAGCCTTGCCTCAAGGCGCTGATGGAACTCGGCATGAAACCGTGCCGCCGGTTCATAGGTGAAGAACCGGAGAGGGGACGATTGTGCCGCCAGCTGTGCAGCCATATCTTCGGCTGTGCCCGCAACCCAGTGGATCTTGTTCATCCATGCCCCAAGCGGCCTCACACCACATGCATCCTTGAGCACGGACGGATCAGGTACTACGACGACCAGTCGTGCATCCCCTTGGCAAGCACCCATCAATGCCTCTACGTGATAGAGGAGCCCCACCCCCAATACCACGCCTACTTCACCGGACTGCCATTCTTTGGCTTGTTGCTCGGCCCAAGACCTGGCTTCTTTCTTGGGATCATACGCACTATGGACCCATTGGCCCTGGTGTGTCGCCGAGGGAGCACCTTCGCGTGAGGGTATAATCGTCAGGAGACCGCCCTGACTACCCTGCACCGCCTCCGCAAGATCAGGCGCAGCCTGGCGAAGACCTGCAAGATTGTGATTTAGATACTCCACAGAATCTCCTTATCCCACCGGAGTGGGATGCAACTCCCGCCAGATTGATTCTCGTTGACGCGGTACTGTCGGTTCCTGTCCTGCCGGAACATAATAGGCACCCCACGTATCTCGATGACTTTCCCACACCGACCAGTTCGGAGGAACAGGCACTGGCTTGTTCGCCAAGATCGCAATCGTTTCATCGATCGGCCAAGTTTTAGGACGGAGCGACCGTGAGACTGAATCGCTTTCACCTTCCCCTTCCGCCTGCCACACCCAGTGGTGCAACCCATAGGGCCCTGTCTCATGAACTCGCGCTCTGGCAAAGTACCATCCGATCACGTTGATCCCCAGGGCAGCCGCCAAATGGAGCGGACCGGTGTCGGCCCCAATCACGACCTGACAACGAGTCAAGCCCAGTGCCAATTCGGTCAGAGAAAGGCGACCTGTCGTGTCCCACACCCGACCCAGGAGTGAGGATGGAAGGAGAGATTGAATTGCATGGGCTCGCTCTTGTTCTTGCTTGCTGCCGAATAAGACGAGACGACTTCGTGGAAGCGTGTTCAAACAGGCTATGATCAAGCAAGCCAAGACTGTGATCGGCACCAGTCGGTCTTCTTCTCCTGCCCCTACGAGCAATCCAATCCAACGCCCTTCAGACCGGCCGATCTCGTTGAGCTCATCGGGAAGCGATGCAACTGGCACATGCATCGGTCGCATCAGTTTCGGCGGAGAGACGCCACACATCCCGCAAAATGCATCCGCTAAATGAATACGATTCTCCCTTCGATCACTGGCGATGGCCCTCACATAGGTCGCCCATGGTGACAGTGTCCGGTCGAGCGGTCCCCCGACTATGGCTCCGATGCTCTCCCGCGCAAGAAGCGCTCCTGCCAAGACCGCACGTGGATGTTGGTTAAGCACGAAGGCACAGTCATAGGGATCATTTACAATCGCACGAAGAGCAGCATCGGCTTCGACGAGAGCGTCCGGATGGAACGCTCGCTCCGCGACGCGTGCCCGTTGATTCCATGCGGCACCATCCCAGGGCACCACCGCTGCAATTCCTGGAATCATTCGCCCGATCTTGTCCAACTGCGCAGGGCACAACAGATCGACAGTCCAATCCCCATGCGCTTCCTTGAACGCTGTAATGACCGGGATCGTTTGCACAAGATCACCGAGTCTGGCTAATTGGATGAGGAGGACTCGTTTTCCCATCTCTCTACGACGAAGCCGCTTCCATGGTCAGCACTGCTTCCTTCCCCGAAATTGCCCGCCCGAGTTGCTCCAACCCGTCATACGTAGGAGCGATCCGCAAGAGCGCATCATACTCCCGCCTGGAGGCATTGATCTGTTCAGCTCGCAACAGAACGCCGGCATACGCAAAGCGGGAAGCGAGGTCCTCCGGATTTCTCTTTACATAGGAATGCAATTGTTCGCCAAGCTCATGCCAACGGTTCTGCGCGGCGCCCGCACGGAGCAACCAATGAATCGCTTCCGCATCGTCGGGATAGTCCGCCAATACTTCCCGAAACCGTTCCCAGGCTCCCTGTGCGTAACCTCTTCCTATTGCGGCCATTCCCATTCCCATCAGACATTTCCTACGCTCGGCACCCTCACGAAGCGCCGTACTAAATGCCATCTCCGCTTGTGCATACTGCTCTCGCTGCATGCAGAGAATGCCTTTCAGCAGCAGTCCTTCCGCATGCTCAGGTGAGGCATTCAAGATCATTCGGAGCTGTTCCTCTGCGCCAGATAGGTTTTTTTGTTCCAACAGTATGCGGACCAAATTAAGTCGTTTGTCCGGTTCATCGACCAACGCCGCATAGCGTGCGAGGAACTGCGCCTGATAGACCGGCTCTTGCAGCCGCTCGGCCACCATCGCCCCCCAGGACAACACATACGCGTCATTCGGCCAGTCGTGGACCAAAGCTAATTCACGCCGAACGGATGACCAGTCTTTTTTGAGTGCGGCCGTTTGTGTCGCCGCGACATGTGCCCACACAGCACGATCCTTAATATCTCCCATCAAGTGAATATCCCCTCCGAGTTTCCCATCACGATAGATGCGCTGCAGTTTGTAACCCTCGAGATGGAAATACCGATCTTCATCGCCCGTCCACCATTGGTTTCCCCATCGGTCCAAGAAACGAGCGGCGTTTGTGTCTTCGTGCGTCTTTCGTCCAGAAGTCTGGCTTTCAAGATGTACCACGACGCTCCGCGGTTGATACACGACCTGGTATCCACTTTCCCGTACTTTCAAACACAGATCCGCATCTTCCAGCCCATTGAGATAGCCCTCATCAAACCTGCCGACCTCCTCGAACAGCGAGCGTCTGATGAGCAGACAGGCAGCGGTGACAATTTGGAACTCGCGCCGTTGGTTGACGGCTGGATGCTCACCGGCAAAAGACTTGTAAATATGGTACGGGAAAAAGTGCTGACAGTCTCGTACGACGCCGGCATGTTGAATCGTTCCGTCTGGATAGAGCAGCTTGCTTCCGACGATCCCGACCGACGCATCGCCCTCTGCTTCCATCACGAGAGCATTGAGCCAACCCGGCTGGGGAATCGTATCGTTGTTCAGGAAGACCAGATACTTTCCTCGCGCCAGAGCCGCGCCCTGATTGCAGGCTTTGGCGAAGCCGACATTCTCGCCATTCGTGATAATGCGAATATCACCGCCCAACTGCGCAAGAAACTCTAACGTTCCATCCGTTGAACCATTATCGACCACAATCAACTCATAATCCGGCAACCCGTCAAGTGCGGCCAAGGCCGTCAGACAGTCCCTGGTCAGTTCTCCTCGGTTACACACCGGCATGACGATCGAACAGACACGGGTTTGCTCCCTCCGTGCATGTTTCAGTTCCTCAAGACGCTGCTGTTGCGCCCTCTGCACTCCATCGATCCGTTCCGCATGGGGTCGATACTTGCGGTAGATGATCTCGGTGGTGCGCCAATAGGTCTCTTGCGTCGCACTGGTCATGGAGGAGCCATCGGTACGCCAGCTGAATTCGGCGGTGGTGCATGCCACGTGTTTGAACGGAAATACAGTCGCCATGCGAATCCACAGGTCCCAATCCTCATGCGCGTACAGCGATTCGTCGAACCGACCGACTTGGTCAAGGCAATCTCTTCTGTGCATCATGCAGAGGACGGGAAAATAGTTGGAGACCAACAGGTGTGCAGGATTGAAGTCGTATGAATACGGCACATCCCTACCTATTTCAATGTGACGATCGTGCGACAACTGTTCATGGACCCGCCAGGCATCGCTATACGCGACCTTGTACTCACCCTGGTCCAATACGGACACCAGCGTTTCCAAATGGTTCGGCAAATATCGGTCGTCGTCGTCGAGATACGCAATGTAGGTCCCGGAGGCCGCCGTCAATCCGGTATTGCGGGAGGCGGCCAGGCCACGATTTCGATCGTGCTGAATGTACGTGATGCGTCCGTCATTGAGGGCCGCCACCGTGGCAGCGACATCGGTTCCTCCATCGTTGACAACCAGGATTTCGAAGTCCTGACATGTCTGTTGGAGAATGCTCTGGAGAGCCTCTTTCAATCGGTCGGTCCGATTGTACGTCGGAACAATGACTGAGACTTTCGGTCGGCGCAGGAAGGTAGTCGGTCGACCAGGCCCCACTCGCTGACAGGCCCAGACCTGGTAGATCGGCAACAGATTCATGGATTCGAGCTCGGCCGGAGTCGGTGCGGGCACATAGCGCAGCCCAGGCACTTCGACATGCACCCGTTCCAAGCCGAGCGCAGCAAATCCTTGTCGGCGAAATAGCGTCTGTAAGTCTCCTTCCGTCACCCAGTCTTCTACCGGCTGGTTCGGCGGTGCGATGCTTTTCCACTGCTCCCACATTTCACCGCGCGGCGTGGTCAAGACCACGTATCCGCCCGGGGTCAATAGTGACGCGAGTTGAGCCAGGAAAAGATCTTTCTGTCCATGAGGAACATGCTCGAGCACTTCCGAGCTCACGACGACATCGTAGGGGGCAAAGTCCGGACGTGCTAGGACCTGGTCGGCCGTGCCGGCTTCAAACCGCAGGTGCGGGAACAAACGCCGCGCATGCGCCACCACCTCGCTCACCGGCTCGACTCCTTCGCAGCTTCCGTACATGGATACGAGATTCGTGAGCCACCCGCGTCCACATCCGACATCCAGGATACGCAGCACCTTCCCGGGATTGTGCCGGCGAACCCGCCGAAGGATACATTCGAGGAACGATGCGATCTTGCTCCAACGTGCGGCCTCGTCTGCATTCGGATAGGGGGTCGACCAGATCGGCGCGTTGACAAAGAGATTCACGTAAAAGCGATCGGAATCCATCGATCCCTCCGATGTAGTGTGAGAAGGCTGCACCGCAGCCGATGCAATCGCTGCTTGGCCCACGTCCTCGCTGGCAGTGAGATCCCTCAGCGCTCGATGCCTGCGTAAGTTCCGCATACCCTGCTTCACTTCCTCGGGTGTCACAAACGAGGCAGTCAGCTGCCCGGTGGTCAGGAGTTCGATCCAACCCCGCAGCACATGTGCCCAATCATAGGATGCTGCCCAATGCGCTCGACCGAGTTCACCTAATTGCCGACGCAGGTCCGCATCCTCCTTCAGGCGCATCAGCACGTCGTGGAAACTGCTGAGGGTGGCAACCAGCCCACCTGCCTGCTCGTGAACCGTCCCGCAGCCGGGAGTGGCGAGCCATGGAAGGCTGCAGCTCATCGCTTCAAGCACGACCAAAGGCGATGCTTCGCTGTGGGAGGCCAAGACCAATACATCGGCGGCCCGCATTGCAGCGGCAATCCCTTCAGCATCGAGCCCGGGAACGTACAGCACATCCGGTCTTCCGGCCAACGCAATCTGGACCTGACGAACATATTCTGTATCTTCCGTGGGTCTGCCGACCATCACCAACTGGGCATCCGATGGCAGCCTGTTCAACTCGGCCAGCAACCCCAGATGGTTCTTCACCGGATACAGGTTTGCCACATGTAGGATGAGGAACCGGTCCGGAGAGATGCCGTGATCCCGCCTGAACTCTCCATGAGGGGAAACCAGGCTGGTCCCATTCGGGATATATATGGAGCGCATTCCCTCCTTGCGCAAGAAGCGGGCATCGACACCGTCTTCGGAGAGTGCCACCACAGCCTGTGCCTGTTGCGCGAGCTGACGAAACCTGGGATACACAAATTGATTGCGAACCAAATCGTTGAGGATTTCCTCGTTCATCGTTGGTTGGATCAAGAGCCTGGTATTGACAGGTAGCGACTCTATCAAGGCACCGTAGAGCAGCTTGTTCAGCGGAGCCCCAAGTAACAGACAGGCAGAGTACCGCCCGCTCTGTAACAATTTTCTGACTTGGAGAATGCAGGTCGGCATTCCATTCTCACGCTGATCAAAACGTGCAACTGTCACGATGCGGATGCCTCGATACTCTTCCCGTTCACGTCCATCGATCGGATATGTTGCGATGTCCACCTGATATCCATGTGCCAAGAGACCAACCCCCAACTGCTCGGCAACCCGCTCGACTCCCCCGATGGATGGCCAAAAGAACGGCGTCACGATCAAGATTGAGTTTCCTGGACCGACGCTGGATGGTGACGCCGCGACAGGCTTGGACAGCGTGGACTCCAGAAACGGCACATCCGGCGTTTTCCACGAGACCTGTTCAAAGGGAATGGGTGCGTTCACAACCGGTTTGCTTGACGCAGTCGGTTCGTAGGGCTGCGAAGCGGGAGAGGTCGCGGAGAACAGTCGTTTGAACACATCCAACTCGTGCAGATTGTACTGCGTGGCGTTTTTCTCGCGGTCGGCGGCGTACGGGGCATGCACGATGCCGTGAACCCCACCCAACAGCGCGAACAACTGCAGGAGATCGCCGGTCTCGCGAAACCGCTCAGCCTTCTTACGAATATCGGCCGTCAGGACGTTCCACTGCCGTATATCCTTTTCATACATCGTCTTGTATCGGCGGTAGATACTCTCGATCGTGTAGTGCGTACCATGGCGCCCTTTCACGTCCGGATGCAGGATCCACCTGATGCCGTGGCGTCCCATCTGTTCGAGCAAATCCATTTCGCTCGCTTTGAGATCGTGGAAGGAGAGGGCCTTGAGCAGCGCGGTCCGGTAAATTTTAACGCCCTGAATCTTGACTTCCCGGTCGTCGTCGTAGAGATGAAAGCAGATCATGCCGACGTCGTCGGGCGCCGCCTCCATGATCGCCTCCATCGTAGCCACAGCACCCGGCTGGAGCAGCATATCCTCGTCGACTTGAATGAAGTACGGCGTCGTGCAGCGGTCGATCATCGCTTGAGCCGCGGCGCTGAATGGGCACACGTTCCTGATGATATCCAACGTAAACGGTGGCCCTTCCTGTTTGTGGATGGCTTCCAGGCAAGCTGCAAACGCAGGATCATCCACCGTGAGCACGAAGACGGTTGTCGCTGTGTGTATCTCCTTGCCAGATACATTGGTAGTTAGCGGGGCCGACTGATAAACCGCGTGTGTCTGCAAAATTTCTGTCTCTTCTTCCGTTTTCTTCAAAGCTCGAGGATGCTGTCCGGTTTCAATCCAGTCCAGCCACTCCCGTGCGCGAACTTCAGCGGTATGCGATCGGAGGAGTTCGGCACGAGCGGCATTGGCAATGTCTTTAGCATGGTCAGCGTCACGTGCCATTCGCTCTACATGTTCCTTCAAGACCACGGGACGATCCTTCGAATAGAGCAGAATCTCGCGGCCGTTCTTGAAAAGCGCATTCGTCTGGGACCTACCTGGAATTTCCCACGAAATGACGGGACGGCCCGCGGCCATCGCTTCCACAACACGTCCCGCATAAGATTGAAACAAGCTGGGCAGATTGACGATGGCACTCCAAGTTTTCAGGCTCGCTAACCAATTTGAAAAAATTGCTTCCCGCAACCCACGCCACACACGCACAAACTCCATAAGCGCGGGCAAGTCAGGCCGCCAGCCTGACTGAAACCGTTGGAGCACTTGTTGATGTAGTGCATTGAAGTACTGGGGAAACTCCGTTCCCATTTCGGCAGATGGGGGATGAATCAGCAAGTCCTTCAGCCCAGGCATCGCCACCCACGCCTTCCGCTCTCCATAGAGTTCACCATAAAACGCGGCCTCGCGGCGCGACGGACGCTCGATGCTCTCGGCTATGAATCGCGACGGCACCGCAGACGGCCAGAATAACGCCCGCACCAGGCCGGATTGATTGAACACCTCAGCATCGCGCTCATCCGCCGCCAACACATGCGTCATGTGACGAACCTGATGGTTGACAAAAGCAGCGCGATCTCGCAAGTGTGGCCAGCGTCGGTAGTCCTCTTCGCTATACTCCAACGACTCCATGATCAGGCCCACCCGAACCGGCGCTAAGTCGGCAATCCATTCAAGAAACACGTCCGAATATCGATTGTGAACCAGCCATACCCAGACCTGGTCAAATTGCTGGCCGGCCAACAGGTCTTTCGCATGATGAAGCCAGGACAGCGGTGAACTATCGGAAACATCTGAGAGTGCCGGAAGCGTCACACAGTCGCACCCGTTGGCCCGAAGACCATCCTCAACTGAGAAGTTGCCGACGTAGGCCCACGCTTTTGCCTGTGACCATGTGGCAAACTCCAGTTGCACTAATAAGATCTTGGGTTTATCCACTCGATCCTCTTGTCCCATTCCAAACTCTTTCTGCGTTACGCTGCCAATTTGTGCCGCAGGTTACCGACCAATCGATCAAACTCAACCAGAGCTGGATGGAACTGGAATTGTCCTCGGTGGGCATCATAGTACGCCACGGCTGCATGGTATGATTTCTGTTCACACATGGTTACCATGCGATCCAAGAACGATTGCACTTCCTCAGAAGCAAGATGGGCTTTAGGGAGATGCTCACCATTACTTATACTTACCGCACTCGTAGGCTGACCAATAGACCGCGTCTCGTCGTCTGGATCCGTTTCAATCGGCAGCAGCAGCCCTTTATCCTTTGCAACCGGCACATTGAGACGGATGCGCTTGCAGCAATGTTCGCAACCCGTAATGACCTGTAGTCCGTGCGTGGGCACCCGGTCGGGCTCCGTCAATTCGAGATACGAGAAGCTTTGATTACAGTGCGGGCACTCGGCAAACAGTTCCCAAAATTGGCGACCGCTATTCATCGTCATCCGATTCTGCAAGAGGCGCCGGACGATACGCGTGACATCCACCGTCTTACAGAGCGGAAGACCATCGAACGCCACAATAGCCCGCAAATACCCGATCCATTGAGCATCGGGCATTTGTGTCATGTTGAATACTTTCTGATCGATTGTTTGGTAGAACACCAACTTGTCTGGCATCAGGCCCATGTCCTGGCAGACACCGTATAACGCACTACCAGGATACGGCTGAATGCCGCTCATAAAGCAATGAATGTCCGAGCAATGCTCGCGGTAAAACGCCAAGGTTTCGGAAATGGTCTCCGGCGTTTCGGCCGGATCGCCGAAGATGAAGTTACCTCCGAACCCAATTTGTGCTTCATCCGCCATCGCAATGGCTTCTGCATACTGTTCAGGCTGCGTACCCTTCTTCATACTCTTCAATACCCGCTTGCTAGCACTTTCAAGACCATAACTGAAGTATGAACACCCGGCTTCCTTGGCCAATTTGAGGCTTTCAAGATTGAGCCTGGCATTCGCGTGTGTTTGAAACATCCAATTAAAATCCCACCCATATCGTCTGCGATACTCAATCAGGGATCGGCAAAACTCATCCAGCTTCTGCTTATTCACGGCAAATAACTCATCGAGAAGGATGAGGATGTTGAAGCGGTACTGGTCATAGAGTTGCTTGATCTCCTCCATGACATTTTCCGTGGTACGAGCTCGGTACTTCGCTCGTCCTCCATGTCCGTGCAAACAGAACGTGCAGGCGAATGGACATTCCCGCGCCGATACGAGCGGCATAATTCGAGGATCCTTGCGGTAAAAGCGATACAAGGGGCGCGCAGCCATCGAAGCCTCCAGCATCCCCTCAATGTCAAACATGGAATAGTCGGGGAACGGCTGATCGTTTAAATCTCGCCCGAATTTGAGATCCTTTTGAGTGAGCGTCAACCGCCCGTCCCTTTGATAACAGAGATTTGGAATGGCTTCGAGGGCGCCACGCCCTTCGAGAGCATCCGCCAGCATCACGACAGTGTCATCGGCTTCCCCTGCCAGGGAATAGTCGGGTTTGAGAGTTGAATGGATGAACTCCTGATCGTAGGTGATGATCGAGCCTCCCATAACAACCGGCACGGATGGAGCGTAATGACGAATAATATGAAGCGCATCGTGAAGGAATCGAAAATCGGTGCAGAGCCCACCAAGCCCGATGAGGTCCGGTTTGGTATCTGCAATCGCCCCTGCGATTTTGCCGTGAATCATGTCGAGCGCCGAAGGATACCCCGGTGCATTATTGGGATTGCATCCGAACACCTGGTGGCCAGCGGCCTTCAAACACGCGGCGATATAGGCAAATCCACTTGCAAAGTCGCATGGTGCTAAAAACGACGGGTACTGGGTCGTATAGCGGTATGTTGGCGGGATCAGCAGCACTTTCATCACGTACCTCCTCCTACTGAACAAATACTGATCGATGTCGTTTCAACAACAAGAGCCAGCAGGGAATCCTTGTGCACAGGCGGAGGAGCCGTTGCTTATTCATGCACGGCCTGTTTGCCACCGTCGTGTACCTTGACTCTGCACTCATAGTTCGATTGCTAGAATTCGTTCTATGGCGTTGAAGGCCGTCGGTCGGACACACTGACAACTCGGCAATGTCGGAACACAATTATCGGATGGTGCTATTTGAGCCAAATAAGGTGATTCATCCGACCAGGAGCGAAATGATAGCTTGCTCCGACTCTCGATCTTTTGAGAGTGCGCTGAACCAATACAAACCTTCTTGCCGACTGACATTACACGTGTCATGGTCGTATTCGTATGATCAAGAACCATGCCATGGCTTACCAGCTTCGTTGATTAGATTGTCGAAGGAATAGTCGTAAGGTGTATGTAGCCGCTATTGGTGGGAAAATTCTGCCGAGTCAATAATGATGGTAGGAGGAAATCTTTGACCGATGATCGGACGAATCAGCCGCTATACTAGAACCTATCTCAAAATCGATTTTGATCGAAAACGCTACTTCGATCCATGGACGTCAGCTCGGAAAAACATACAGAATCTTTGAGAATATCGCTTTTCGATTTTGAGATAGGTTCTACTCTAGCTATCCATGGTGAGCGTATCTTTTCCCTGATATCGCTGAAAGACACATTGCTCGATGGCGTTTCGGACTGAACCTCCCCAACCTCGATACTCGATATATTCCATTTCGTTGAACCGAAACTCAATCCCAATCGTTTCACTGCCATGGCGCACATCGACACTCTTCACCACACCGGTTAGGTTGGTAATGTGTCCTAGTCCAGGCAGCTCGAACTCCAGGCGAATGATCGATCCGGATCGCAGCCACGCCGGCCTTCGGACCAAGGTCACACTGCATCCTCCTCCACTTAGATCCTTCAGCAGGCCACCAAAATAGCTGTTCGCAGGTAAGGCAGACATGGATGTATTCGTAGCGTCCGCTTGCATCAACAGGATTGGTTCGTTCGCAGACGTCCGAATATGTTTGCGCAGATGCATCTCTTCCACGGTCTTTGGATAGGCCACGAAAAGTAACGGTACCGGTGACGCAATCAGATCACGAATTTCACTGCGATATCCGACGAGTTTGCCGTCATGAAGATAACTCACGGTGCACGGAGTCCCACTCTCGACTCGCTGGTCATGACTCAGCGGCAGAGGCCATTCACAGACAAGCCACGCGTGATCCTTCCACCCCAACAGCGTTGAGCCGTACATCACCTTCTGCCCGCCGAGCGTCAGTGACAGTTTGATAGACAATCCCACTGATAAGAACGATGCCGGTGAGGGAGTCGGCTCAACTAATTCGTTCATCGTGTTCCTTCCTCATTGAGCAGTCTCTACAAACGGATTCTGATGGGCTCTATCGGCCCGTCGGAGACTTTTCTTGAGCAGCAAGGACATGAGATGAAGCCTATTGATTCAAAATGAACGGCAACGTGCAAGGTCATACACGCACTGATCAAGTTCGACGCCTTCTTCGCCGATAACACACGCGAACCAGCAGCAAGAGGAACGTCCGTTTGACCACGTCTCTGACCTGGAGCCCACGATCTATGGCCATAAACCGGATCTCAATCGATCAGCTGATCCCAGGGATGTATCTCGTCGAAATGGACGTCCCCTGGTACCGCACGCCGTTTCTGTCTCATAAATTTCCCATCAAAGACCTAGAGACCGTTCAACTCATGAAGCGTCATGGGATCAGGATGGTCAAGATCGACACCAGTAGGGGGCTTGATGTTCCATCGGCTCCTCCCCCTTCTAGCCGGGAAAGTGCTGAGCACACCGCATCCACCCCACCGGCCCCCCTTGACTCACCGCCCTCTGCCAACACGACCACAGCCGTCGGAGTAACCGCGGCACACGACGTCAATCAACCGATCTCACAGCCAGCCTCAATCATCTATGCCCAAGCTCAAGAAGCCGTGGAGCGCATCTTCACAGATCTTGAACGTGGTATTCCTCCTTCACCTGAAGCGACCAAAGCGCTCGTGTCGACCGTCTTGGAGCACGTGCTCAGCGATCATGCCGCGATGGTCACTCAGCTCGCCATTCAAAAGATCAAGCAGTTCGACCGGTCCCTGACGACCCATGCACTGGATACCTGCATCCTGTCGCTCATCTTGGCGCTTGAGAGCGGACTGGATCAATCAGCACAGGAACTAGTTGGAATGGGAGCATTGCTGCACGATGCGGGATATGTGCGGTTGCCCCGCAATTTAGTGCGCAAGCGAGATGAGTGCACCGGGCAAGACAAGACCCTTCTGGAGCAGCACTGCAAGCTTGGAGTCGCAGTGCTCGCCAAACAACCCGGCATGCCTGAAGATGTCGTGCGCATCGTCAAGGAGCATCATGAGCGGAGCGACGGAAGCGGATTTCCTGCCGCTCTACGAAATGACCAGACCTTGCACCTCGCGCGAATCGTCGGCATCGTCGACTTTTACGACGGCATGGTGAGCCGACGTGGGACACGTCCGTCCATGATGCCCCATGATGCGGTTCGTCAACTGTTCCTGGCCGGCGAGCGAGGTCAATTCGAGAAATCTCTCGTAGAAGTGATGATTCGCAGCATCGGTGTCTATCCTGTGGGAAGCTTGGTCAGACTCAATACTGGAGAGCACGCGGTAGTCGTTGGGGTCAACCCTCAGCAACGACTCAAACCACTCGTCAAAATCACGACCGACCCACAGGGAGGCTCCTATCCCACACCAATTGAGGTCGATCTCGCCGCCCCATCTGCGGACCATACGGTACGGTCGGTCCTCCGTGTACTCGACCCGACGCGTGAACGAGTCAACATCGGCGTACTTCTGGACAATTCTGACTTGCGAGCCGCGTAATGCCTCGATCCCCGAGAAAGCAGGGACGATCCCGCCGACGGACGGCAGCCAACTCGTGGCCCATCGCCAACGTCGCTGACATGCTCGAAGGCTTGCCGATCGGTGCCCTCATCCTCAACCCCGATCTCACGATTCTTGCCGTCAACCGCGAAGGACGTCGGTTCCTGGGGCCACGCTCACGGCTCCCCATGAAACAATCCTTTCCAGCCTTCTGGTCGGTGCTCACGGCGTCCGATGCAGACTTGATCACGGCACAACTGACCAGAGTCTTGCGCAGTGGTCATCCAATTGCCTCAAGACAACACCTCCATATGAAACGGACGGGGGCCCTCATTCCCGTGGAATGGACATGTACCCCCAACATGTTTGGCGACGCCGCTGTGCTGATGGTCTGTGTCCGTGACTTGTCTCAGGAAATGGAAGTCAAGCACGAGCGTGACCGCCTCGCCGCCATTGCGCATGAAAGTCCCTCACCCATGATTGAGTTGGACAGACATGGCAGCCTCTTGTATGCCAATCCCGCCATGATTTCGTTGCTCTCTCGCTTCGGCTATAGCCTCGAAGGATTTCCCAGTGTGGCACCCACTCAGCTCATGGCCATCATCCAACGCTGCCTCTCGACCGGCCAGTCCGTACACGGGGAAGACGTCATGCTTCCGAAAGCCAATTTTTCATGGATCTTTTGTCCGATCCTTTCCCACGGAGTCGTCCGAGGGTACGCGACGGATATGACGACCGTCTACGAGACACAACAAGCACTCCAACAGACAGCCGTTCAACTGCGCGAGAGCAATCAACGCCTCGATCAGGCGCTTGAGAAGGCGACAGAGTCCGCACGCGTGAAGTCGGCATTCTTGGCGACGGTCAGCCATGAATTGCGTACGCCCATGAACGGGGTGATCGGCATGACAAGCCTGCTGATGGAGACTCCGCTGACGCCTGAACAGCACTCGTACGCTGAAACCATTCGTCAGTGCGGTGAAGCACTCTTGCAGTTGATCAATGATGTACTCGAATGCAGCAAAATCGAAGCCGGCAAACTGGAGTTGGAGTGTCTGGATTTTAATCTGAGAACCACTGTGGAACAGGTTCTGGCACAATTCGCCGAACGAGCCGAGACCAAAGGAGTCGAACTCACGGGGCTGGTACACGCGGCCGTTCCCACAGGGCTCAAAGGAGACCCAGGACGTCTACGCCAAATCCTTACCAATCTGGTAGCCAACGCCGTGAAGTTTACGGACAAAGGAGAGGTGACTCTCCAAGCCTATCTCGAGAACGACTCCACGGATACTGTGGAGATCCGATTCGAAGTCACGGACAGTGGAATTGGCATGAGTTCCAGAACGATCGACAAACTCTTTCGTCCCTTCGTTCAAGCGGACAGCTCGACGACAAGAAAATACGGAGGGACCGGCCTGGGGCTGTCGATTTCAAAACAGCTGGTGGAATTGATGGGAGGTCGGATTGGAGTACGGAGTGTCGAAGGTCAAGGAAGTACCTTCTGGTGTACGGCACGCTTCCAGAAACAAATTGGTTCTCTCCGTGCCATTCTTCCCTCCGGTGAGCTCGCTGGGAAACGCGTCCTGATTGTCGACGACAACGAATCGAACCGGATGATTCTCCACCATCTGGTTTCCGGATGGGGAATGGTGGACGACCTGGCCGAAGATGCCGAGTCGGCATGGCAGCGTATCACAGAGGCCAACCAGAAAGAGACACCGTACGATCTCGCCATTTTGGACGTCGTTATGCCCGGGAAAGACGGTTTGCAGCTCGCACGCGAGCTCAACAGCCATCCTGAGGGATCTCATACTCGTCTTGTTGTCATGACGTCCATTCTTCAACGAGGACACGCAGAACAGGCCCGATCGTCCGGCGCAATGGGCTATCTCCCCAAACCGGTTCGTCATGACGAATTGAGAGGATGTCTCCGAACCGTTCTTGGGATACAGGATGATCAAGAACGGAAAACCGAGCACAGCGGCTCCATCGTCCCACAACTGGTTACGAGACATACGGTCGCCGAAAATGTTCAGCACCAGCATGTGTTAGTAGTAGAAGACAATATGGTCAACCAGAAGCTTGCCGTTCGAATGGTCGAGAAACTGGGATACCGACCGGATGTCGTCGATAATGGACGAGAAGCCTTGGCGGCACTCTCAAAAGGACGATATGCCGCCATCCTGATGGATTGTCAGATGCCCCTCATGGACGGCTTTGAGACAACCCGAATCATTCGGGAACGCGAGGCATCAGAAACCGTTTCGAGTCCCGAGTCCCAGGTTTCAGATTCAAGACCTGAAAATACAGACCACCGACACGACACCGGCACTTCGAAACTTGAAACCCGCCGACATATACCGATCATTGCCGTTACCGCCAATGCCATGCAGGGTGATCGTGAACGCTGCCTAGCCTCCGGTATGGACGACTATCTCTCGAAACCGATCAAGCTCGAGGAACTACGAGCCGCACTGGCACGTTGGACGCCGGCTCCACCTCAGAAGGTCCATCTGAGCAAGCAAACGCCGCCCCCCGGCACCACGGATCCTGCGCAAGGCATTTTCGATCATGCACAGATGTATCAAAACATTGGGAATGACAATGAGTTGTTTGGCCAACTCATCCGTCTCTTTTTGGATCGCTATCAGACAATGTTGGCCGATATTCGAACGGCCCTGGCCGATGGGAACTCGTCCGCAGTCGAGCGGTCAGCACACTCATTTAAAGGAACTGCAGGCAATCTATGTGCCTCGGAGGTTGGCTTGATTGCCAGTCGTCTTGAGGCAGTCGGCCGTCTGCAAGCCCTTCACGACGCCCCTCCCGTGTATGCGCAACTTGAAATCGAAGTCGAGCGGCTGGTCCATGCCCTGGAAGCCTATCGCAATGGGTACCTTCCCCTGAGACAGACGGCCGCCTAACCCACAATATTCACGAACGCATTGACTGCAACTGCCTGCGTGCGGCACGCACAGGTATGCCACTACACCGCGGCGATAAGATTTGTCGCGCGTTCCTTCTGCTCTACGCTTCAGGTTTCATGTTCAACATTTCAAGCTGTGCAGCGATCTCAAACCTGAAACTCACAACATCTTAGGCAGGACACTTTGCAGCGGGTCGTGCCTTACCGGAGGTTGCTGGCTGGAGAAACGATGTAGGGAAGAGCGGATACCGCGTTGGATACTCTTCGGAGAGGACCAGCTGTATGCCCAATCTGGTCTTGTGATTCATGACCAACGGACCTCGTAGATTCGCTGTAATCTGAGCTGGATCGTCGGAAGGAATGGTCAAGATGACGGCCAATGCCAAATCTTCGTTATTCATCTCGGCCAAGATATCGGCTGGCACACTGACATGATAGTCGGTATGAAATATGGCTGGATCAATGATCACAAATGCAAGCCCAGGTTCATCGATCGACTGGAGCCATTTAAATGGAGCCTCAGTGTCATGATCGAGAATGACGTACCGTTGGGACTCCGGAAACCCCAACACGCCGGCAGGAAACCTGACGATGCTGTCGTCAGAGACGTCGAATGATCCGAACCGGGTCGATCTGCATTTCATCGCGACATCCTCATGAGGCCATTCCACGTTTCCTGGGAATCAGTCGACGAAATGCCTCGAGGGGAACTGCCTGTATCTTGGCGGCCAATCGATTCTCTTCTTGGATTCGCGCATACACCTCTTCCCGATGGACGGCGACCGCCGGTGGAGCTTCTATCCCAAGACGAACTTGCCCGCTTTTCACACCGAGCACGACCACACGGATATCCTGGCCGATCGTGACACTTTCTCCACATCGACGGGTCAGTACCAGCATACCTGCCTTCCATAGCCATACAGTGCTGCATAGAACTATCGGTTACAATCCTCCAAACTTAAGAGGGCAAATATTTCAGAAGGGAGTTGTCGAAGATCCGAGACAGCGTCTGACCAGCCGCCTGAATGGCATAATTTTGCAGCGTCAGATCGGAAATAGTCTTGGCCAAATCGATGTCTTGAAATGACGAGAGTGTGTTCATGGCCGACGATTTCGTATCATTTAACGCCGAAGTGGTGGATTCCAATCGGTTCGCCAAGGCACCGATGGTCCCCTGGCCGGTAGTGACCTGACTCAGGGCTCGGTCGAGCCCGCCCAAGCTCGCCGTAATCCCAGCCTTGAAATTTCCGCGAAGTGAAGCAACAAGTTGTTGCACTGTGTCAAAGAGATTGACATCGGAACCGCTAAACACTTGGTCCCCAGGGACATTGGTCGTGATGACTTCCCCGTCCGCTACTTCCACCTGATGGGTACCGGAATCTCCAGCGTACTGAGTCTGACTGACGACATGAAACAGATCTCTGGCAGCCGGCGACGACGTACTATTGGTGATACGGACCTGGATCCCGTCAAACTCGATCGGAGCACCTGAGGTATAGGTCTGATTCGTCAGCACCGATTTCGGAACGACGGCGACGCCGAAACGATCTCCCACGGCCGGCCCGCTCCCTTGCCCGTTTGAGAGCACCACACGAAGACCGTCGAATTCGATGGCCCCTCCGGATACATAGGAGTTTCCGGTTGAGAGCGTCGCACCAGTCGTCGTGTTCCGGACAGAGTACTGGGAGGGGGAAGTAAACTGTACCTCATAGGTATCAAGTGTCACGCGCTGCGGGTCTACGATTCCGGTGTCGGTTGCACCAACCTTGCTTACATTGGCTGAATTTTGAGTGACCGTGACTGGTGCAGAGATGTTCAGGACATCAAAATTCCCCGCGCCCGTGAATCGGACAACATAGTTATCGAAGGATGTCTTGTTCGTATCCACAACCTGCCCTTGCGACACCAACGCACCACCGCTATTGGTAGATGCCACGTCCGTTGCCACCGTCGCCGCAAAGGTCGCTCCACCTGAAGCGGCACTTCCCCCATTGAACCCAAGCAATGTGCGGGCCGATCCGCTAAGAACTTCGGCATGCGACGTCGAGCCGTCAGAATTCGAGGCGATGACCACTCGCCCATTCGCGTAGGTGACGGAAACGCTCTTCCCCGCAGCACTCAGAGTAGAATCCGCATTGATACGGCTTTGCACCCTCGCGGCCAATTCCGACCCGTTCAACGTCTCAGTACCGCTGGTCAGATCAATCGTTCCCGATGTCACACCATCAATCTTCACCGTCAAAGAATCTGCAACAGCATTCGTCAGTGTAACCGGTGTCGAGAGCGCCAACCCAGCGGCAAATCCATGTCGGCTCGTCCCACCGAAGACCGGTTGGTTATCGTCGAATGTGGTATTTCCCAACTGAAGCAGATGTTGCAGTAAGGCTTCGATTTCTTGCGACCCATTGATTCGATCAGATGCATTGTTCGTGTCGGAGGCATACTGGACGGCCAATTCCCTGATTCGCGAGAGCGTAGTCGTCGTGTTTTGAAGAGAAGTGTCGGCTAGATCAACTCGCGTGGTGGCCGTTGCCACATTGCGAATGCGTTGTTCAAGCTTGGCCAACGTTGTCTGCTCTCCCAGAATCCGATGAAAACGGCCCGGATCATCTGAAGGTTGCAGGACTTGCTTCCCGGTGGCCAGCTGCTCGTGCAGTTGGACTTCTTTCAAGCGGGCTCTCTGATAGTTGTTGACCAGAAACCCAAACACCTGCTGATCAGTGACGCGCATAAGAGCGCTCCTCTTCCTATTGTTTGAGCGAGATCAAGGTAGCCATCATCTCATCAGCGACGGTAATCAAACGTGATGCGGCCTGAAATGCCCGCTGATACCTGAGCAAATTAACCAACTCTTCATCGAGCGACACACCGGAAACCTGAGATTGAAAGGTTTGTAGTTGTTCGCTGCGAACGTTCTCGGCGTCGAAACGCTGACTCGCAACCTGAGAAGAGACGCCAAGATCGGTTGCCGTCTTTCGATACGCATCAAAAACCGTCGTATTGCCGAGACCCGCAACGGCTTTGGATTGCAGAGCAACTAGCGCCAATCCGTTCTGATTATTCCCAGGAACCCCAGCGCGTGTCGACGACAGAGCCACCTTTGATGGATCGGATAGCTCCACGGAGAGATCACGAGCGGCGTTTTCCCGTGAGTTAAATGTCAGAATATCGTTTGCGGCCGGCGTGCCGGAAACAGTCACCGCGATGCCGTCGACTTGGAACGTTTGCGGCCCACTATAGGTTCCAGACGCCGCGGTGCTGGTACCGCCAGAGAGACCAAGGTTCGCCCTCGCTGTCCCGCCGGTCACGTTCACGGAGCTACTCCCGCCGATCGTGCTGGATTGCAGCACCAGACGATTCATTGTGCCGTCAAAAAGCACTGAAACTTTTCTGCCGGCTGAAGCGAGTGTCGGATCCGTGTTGATTTTGCTCTCTAGTTCGGCTGCAAGTGCGGAGCCGGAGGTATACGGCTTCCCCGGCGAGGCAGCACTGCTCAATGTAATCGTTCCTGATGCAGTTCCATCAACCGATACGACCAAAGTGTCATTCACTCCCGTTACAATACTTAACGGTGCATCCACTGTCGGAGGAGTGATGGTCGTTCCGGTATAGTTACCTTTAATTCCGTTCCCTGACGTGGCATCGACAATCGAATAGTTACTGGGTCCGCTGAATCTAATGTCATAGTCATGGAATGTCAGGAGACTGGGTGCAGTCACGGTACCGTTACCGATCGAACCAGACCCGACGTTTGAGCTGGGCACTTTGGTCGAGACGGATAGGCCGGAAAAGAAGTCTTGCCCGGTCGAGCCATCGAGGCCGTATCCCAACCGATGAACTTGATTGACCTCCGTCAAGAGGGATCCTGCTAATGCGTCGACTCCCTGCAAGACCGAAGGAATCGTCTGATCTCGCACATCCAAGAGTCCACGAAGTTTCCCGCTGGAAATCAGACTACTAATAACAGTCGGTCGAGTGCCTCCCATGTCGTACCCTACATCCAGAAGCCCTTGGTTATCGGCCGACTGGACGCCCACTAGGTTACGTCTCGTTTCTTGATCGACCAGGACCAGTCCACGGGCAGTGAAGACGGAAACAGTACCGTCAGTGCGTTCAAGGGTCGATACATCGATCCTTGTCGCCAAGTCATTGATTGCGAGGTCCCGCTGATCGCGAAGATCATTGGCGTTCTGGCCGCTTACTTCTGCCGACTTGATCTGAGTATTGAGCTCGGCAACTTTCTTGGTGAGACTGTTGATTTCATTGATTGTGACTCCGACCTGCACATCGATGGCATGACGAGTGTCCGTCAAATCTGCACTAAGCTGATGGAATGAATCAGACAGTGTTGCGGCTTTCCCCAGCAGCACCGAGCGCGGCGTAACCTGAGACGGCGATGTGGCGGCATCCTGCAACGCTTTAAAAAACTCGTTCAATTGTCCGGCCAGACCCTTCCCGCCTGTATCTCCAAGAAGATTTTCCAGCTTGCTGAGCTCATCTCGTGCGACCGTGAACCGTCCAAGATCTTGCTGAGAAGCCGTAAATTCCCGATTGATAAATGTATCGACCGCACGACGAATTTCGGCAATCTTCACACCGGTACCGACTTGACCAGGACTGCCATCTGCCGGTCGTTCCTCCGTCAAGATAACTTGCTGCCGGGAATAGCCCGGTGTATTGACATTGCCGATATTATGGCCGGTTACCGTCAACGCCTGTTGAGCAGTGAAGAGGGCCGTCTTCCCGATGCTCATGAGCGAATCCAGTCCCATCGATCTTCAGCCTTTCCGTTTCAACATCACGGCCTGACCAGCGGCCGTACCTCGAACACCCGAGGCCGAATACAGTTCATCCTCTTGCGGGCCCTGGCGATATGCTTCTGCCGCTCGCATCAAAAACGATTGAACATTCTTGATCAGAAGCTGATTGACCGCAATATCTTGTTTCACCGCCCGAGCCTTTTCGGCAAGCCTCTCGTACTGCTGCAGTACGACCTCAGCCTGCGTGCCGTAAGCCTGGTGTAAGATTTCGGACAGCGTTCGACTTGCGGCAGGAACATGGCACCTCTCCGCAAGTGCTCTGAGCAACACGTCTAACTCTTCTTTGAGAAGGCCTAGAGAATTAAGAATCGAAGTCCTGGCCTGGTTGATCAAGTTAAACTCTTGGAGTGCCAAGCGCTTGACGGCGTCTCGTTCATGAACGATATTCTGAGCAAGAAGATCGCACTGAGCGGACTCACGGGTCAGAATCTGTATCAACTGATCAAGAGAGATTGAGGCATTCACGATTGGAAACCTGCCCATCCATGGACCAGATCAAGAGCCAATTTGCTGTGCCCCGACCTACTGAATTCCAGCCTCCTAGAGCACGGCGTCGGTCAGAACTTGTTTTATCAGAGCGTCCCCAACTGCACGACCGGTAATATCGTATGTGCCGCTGTCAATGCTCTGTTTGATACGATCCACACGTGCTGCTCGCTCAGGATCAGGCTGATTTGCAAGTTCTCGAATCCGTTGCAGCTCCTTTGCCTGCGCAGATATCTGGACCTCATCCTTACCGGCCTTGGTTTGGACCACCGCTTGTCGAGCGCTTGCATTCCCTGCCTCATGCACTCCAAGCAACACTTTTGCAAGATGGTCAACTTTCCCATGACCTGAAATCTGCATCGTCCTACTCCTCCTTCCCTAACTTCCCCGACTCGTGCCCTAAACGGTCAGGCCCTTTATCCCTGTCGAGTGCCTTATCGGTCTCTCACAGGAAAACTTGAGAGTTCTGCCGGGGAGCCCGAAAAATATTTTTCGGCATGCTCTTGGACCATCCGAGTAATCCCCAACCCTCCCGATTCTGCTGCCCGTCGTCCGATTTCCTCATCGTAGAATGAGTAAAAATAGGCACCCTGCTTATTGGCAATGGCTCCCTCGTGGACCGTTTCTCTCATAACTTTCAGTAAATACGAGACAAAGTAGGACTCGAACTGTTTTCCAGCCTCGACCAGCTTCTGGCGCTCTTTCATGACATCCTGCGTTGTCAATGAGTTAGGAGAACGAGTCAGAGAGGCCGGTGAAAGAAGTGCTCCGGGATCCCTATATAATGGTGATGCCAGCAATGCCAGACGCTTCTCCATGCCTACGTGGGTACTGCCATCCATAGTAGCCCTCAAATGATCTCTAGATTTGCCTGAAGGGCCCCGGCCGACTTGAGCGCTGAGAGAATGGCCACCAGATCGCGAGGCGTGACCCCCACAGCGTTGAGTGCCTGGACCACCTCCCCTAAGGTGACCGTTTCATCGACGACGATCAGACGAGACTCCTGCTCTTTGACCTCGGTTTGAACATCAGGTGTCACAGTGGTCTGCCCCGCAGCATTCCCCACAAGCGGTGCTGCGGGCTGAGACACATTCAACGTATTCTTAACTGAAATCGTGAGATTTCCGTGAGAAATGGCGCAGGTTGAAATCCGAACGTGTTCGCCGAGTACGACGGTCCCCGTCCGCTCATTAACCACGACCTTCGCAATGGCGTCGACGGACACATCCAGCCCTTCAATCGATGCAATATATTCAACTACCCGACCATGAAAGGCCTGAGGAATCGTCGCCTTAATATACCCGGCGTTGATAGCCGACGCACTGCCCTTCCCGAAGGTATTTTCAATGGCCTCAGCCGTTCGAATCGCAGTGGTGAAGTCCGGCTGACGGAGCAGCACAGAGACGGTCTCCCACGAATCGATGTCGACGGGAAGTTCCTTTTCAATAATGGCTCCTCCCGGCACCACACCCGCGGCCTGATGATTCTTGATCACCGTGGCCCCGCCCGCTCCTCCGGTGCCCCCAAGAAATCCCCCGATCGACACCGGCCCCTGTGCCACCGCAAATACTTGCTGGTTCGCCGCCTTCAGCGGCGTGAGCAGGAGCGTCCCTCCTTGCAAACTCTTTGCGTTGGCCATCGACGAAACTACGGCATCCAGTGTCATGCCGGGCTTTGAGAATGGAGGGAGTTTCGCTGTGACCATCACCGACGCGATATTTCTCGTCAAGAGCTGAATGGGATCGATGACCAGATGGACCCCCATCTTGTTCAACATCGACATCATCGCTTGAATCGTAAACTGTCCGCCGATCACGCGATCACCCGTGCTGTCTAACCCAACCACCAACCCATACCCGAGCAGCTGGTTCTCACGGACTCCTTCGATCGCACCGATGTCCTTGATCCTCACCGCATCGGCGTGCACCGGCCAGAAGAGTCCAGAAGTCAAGCAGCACAACAAGAGGAACGACCGTAGCACCATACAGCTATCACCCTCCGTCGAGTTAAGAACGCTTGGGGAGTGGAGGTTGCGGCCTCGGACCAAAAATGACACGTGACAACCACCCTTGCTCTTGTACCACCTCGTTGCAACGGGCTCGCTGCTGTTCATCCGATAACTGCACGCGGACCGGCTTGAGCGGAAGCGGAGGCAGGGAATCTGCCCGACGGACGACTCCGCTTCTGACCATCATTTGTAACGAGTGGACATTCACCACTCGCCGTTTGGAAAGCGTTTTTCTGGGGACTGTGCGCCTCATCGGAGTCGGCATGACGACACTACTCCCTAGAACGGATAGACCCAATCAAGGATTCGAACAAACCAGCCCGGACGCTGGACATCATCCAGCACACCGAGGCCTGAGTATTCGATTTTGGCATCCGCAATGGCACTCGACGCTACGGTATTCTTGGTATCCACATCCACACGACGGACGATCCCGGCGATGGTCATCAACTGTTTCTCGCTGTTGACGGTGACTTCACGTCGCCCCTCGATCCGAAGATCCCCGTTGGAAAGCACCTCCGTCACGATCGCGGAGATGGTCCCTGTCAATGTGCCTTCACGATTGGTGGAACCTTTCCCATCGAACTTGTTATTGGCGTTCGCATTGATTCCGAATCCACGCTTGGTCTCATCACTGAAGCGAATCCCCGGAAGCCCTATATAGCCCATACCGCTCCCGACCATGCCGTTCTTAATCGTTGAATCCCGTTGAACCGCCGTATCCGCCGACTTTGACCCTTTATGAACTTCGGAGACTTTCACGGTCAGAATATCCCCGATCCGCATGGCACGCATGTCCTCATAGAGATAGGCTCGTCCGTTTTCTTCCTGCCAGAGCGAGCCAAGCGTCTTCGGAGGAGGAAGCGGCGGCACAGTTACCTTGCTCGACGGGCTTGGTGGGCTTGAACAGCCGTGAAAGAACAGAGCTGCGGCAACCGCAAGTTTTGCAAGAGCGAGATTTAACTGAGTTCGATGACCAGATCTTGCCATACTCTCCTAGCAGGCTGCGGAACAACTCCGTTGATGCCAACAAGATGGTTGAATTGTTCCGTACGGTGCAGACGCCACCATACTGTCAGGATGCTCAAAAAGGCTGTCCGGCAAGGCCGCAGCGAACGAAGAGGCGAGGCGTACGCTTCGGTACGTTGAGCCTCTGAGCGACGAGAGAACGATGCTGGCGGTCTTTTTCAGCATCCTGCTAGAACTCCACCTGTACCAGACTAGGGGCCACAACCTTCGCCCTGAACTCTCGGCCCGAATCAAGATTGGCAACCATGATGGTCTGCCCGACTTGGCCGCTTGATTTCGTAATACCATAGGTCTGGATCGACAGACCTCCTCGACGTGCCTCGATCATGACCCGGTCACCCTTCTTCACCACGAGCGGAAGCTTCACAAACGCCGCACGCAACGGCGTCTCAGGGGGTACTGGTCGAGCGGCGCTCTTGCCGATCACCTCATCTCGATCAGTCAGAAACGGATGATTCCACTGCTGGATCCGAATACGCGTGGTTTTGAGATCTACGCCGTCGATCAGCTCCTCCGTCTTCAACAGCCGTGTGGGAACGATGGCGTCGATCATCGCCGATACATCCGCCAATACCTGAATGGTCTTCCATGCTTTTCCACCCACTGCAACCGCCACAGGGAAGACCCGCCGCCCAAGGCCATCGTCGGAGCTGGTCGACAATACTTGAAACTCGATGATTCCCGACGGCACAGGAACCGGCTCAGCTGGATCCAACACCGTCACCGTGATCGTCTTCACTTTTTGTGACCAGGCATGCTCCAGATGCCGATGAATCGCTCCCTGCAGCAGTTCGGCATTGAGCTCTTGCATCGCGGGCCTCTCACGTTCCTTCTCCACAGGTCGCAACTCGTGTCCCGCATTCACCAGTGTGATCGCGCGGGTATCGACTCGAGTCCCGGCTGAGACCACGGAAGTCCAGCTCAACCATCCCACCCAAAGCGACATGAGAACGATCCCGACCTTCACCATACTATCCCTCACTATCGTCGAAGACCATTGGCGATGGACATCATCTCGTCGGAGGCTTGAATCGTCTTCGAATTGATCTCATAGCTTCGCTGGGCGATGATCATATTGACCATCTCCTCAGCAAGGTTGACATTCGAGCTCTCCAAGAATCCCTGTTGAATCGTGCCGAACCCGGTCGTGAAACCGCCGGTTCCTTGTGTGGGAGGGCCCGATGCAAAACTATCGATGAACAGGTTGTTTCCCATCGCCACCAAACCCGAAGGATTGTCGAACCGGGTCAACTGGATCTGACCAACCTGTGAGGCTTGAGTCACACCGGGGAGCAACACTGATACGGTACCATCCTGACCGATATCCACCTTGAGCGCGCCGGATGGAATCGTAATGACTGGATTCAGAAGATCGCCGTCACCGGTGACGAGGTTCCCGACGTTATCTCGCTTGAAGGAGCCGTTCCTGGTGTACATGATGGTGCCGTCAGGACGGGACACCTGAAAAAACCCGTTGCCATCGATTGCCAGATCGGTCTCGTTATTCGTTTGACGCATATTCCCTTGCAACCATTCTTTTGCCACGGTGGTCGGACGAACCCCGGTCCCGACCTGAATCCCAACGGGGAAGACGCCGACATTCGATGCGTTCGTACCGGGGAGTCGTTGGATTTGATAGACCAGATCAGCAAATTCCGCTCGGCTTCGCTTAAAGGAATTCGTGTTCACGTTGGCAAGGTTGTGCGCAATGGTATCGACATTGATCTGTTGCGCCGTCATCCCCGTCGCGGCTGTCCACATAGCACGAATCATTGTCTCTCTCCTCTACCTTGGTGATTCATACAGATCAAACTTGCGGCACTCTGCTGTCCCTATGCGACTCGCCCAATGTCTTGAATGGCCACTTCAGCCATGTGATCGAGTGTTTGAATGAGTTTTTGTGCAGACTCATAACTCCGCATTCCCTCGATCATCTTCACCATTTCACCGATCGAATTGACGTTCGATTCCTCGATATGTCCGGCCAGAATCTGCGGATTCTTAACCGGCTTGCCTTTATCGGATGCGAACAGTCCTTCGGCAGACTTGACCGGCATCGCCTCATCTGGAAACTCCATGATTTTAATTGTCGCCACTGGTTTATCGTCCACTCTGATATCGCCTTGAGGAGTGATTTCCAACTTCCCGGGAGGAATTTTGATTTCCCCCTTGGTTCCCATCACTGGATAGCCCAGTCCGTTGACCAACCGGCGTTGATTGTCCAATGACAACATGCCGTTCCTGGTATACCGAGCCCCTTGCGGCGTCTCGACCTCCAAAAACCCTCTCCCCTGAATCGCGAGATCCAGCGGATTGCCGGTGAGCCTGATACGACCCGCTTCAAACGTCGTTTTCATCGTGTGCGGCGCCACGAACGCACGCTCGGTCGCGCCAAATGGCCTGGCCGTGATTTGTTGTGCCAATCCCGCGCTGTGACCAATCATGGGAATGACCGCTTGATATCTTGGAAGAATCGTTTTGAAGGCCTGTTCGTCCTGTTTAAAGCCGGACGTATTCACATTCGCCATATTGTTGGCAAAGACTTGCATCCGCCGCTCATGCGCCAACGCACCCGATAGGATTGGATAAATGCCACGATTCATTTGAACAACTCCTTCTCAGTCCCTCCACAAAGACAGCAACCCTTGTGCCAGGAGCTTCATCATCCTCTCTTCATCGTCGCAGAGTTACAAATCGGTGAAATATCGGCAGTTGACGATAGGTGAGAGCGGGCAACAGCATGGAGATGAATCAGACAGTGATCCGGCCAGGATAGATTCTACCCAGCAGGCTGCATATTTTTCCTGGCCGACCGTTCACATGATCAAGCGACACCTCATCCCGCGATACTGCACGGCCACCGAGAAGTCCACGCCCGATGTGTCATGTACGCCTCTCCCATTCTGGGCTCCAGCTGGTTTCGATTCGGCTTGTGGCTGCTCGGAATTCGACACCAGCGCATTCAGCCGGGCTGCCCCTTGCAGAACGGACGGGTCGAACGGTTTATTGGAACCGTGAAGCGAGCGTTAGCGGCGGAAGCGATCACGGACGGACATGACTTCGCCGTAGCATTACAGCAGGTACGCACCTGGTACAACCATGATCGGCCGCACGATCACTTGCAGGGCCGGACACCCGCGGAAGTGTGGGCAGGCATCACCGTGAAAGGTACGATGCGATCCAAAGAATGAGAGGTAACCAGTGAGGGGCAGGAATTGGTTGTCCGGCGAGGTCTGTCCAGTGTCGAATAGACGAGGCACGTTTCAGCATAAAGTCCGGTGGACAGGGGCAGAAATTGTGAAATGGTGACGTAATACTTCTCGTCAGCGAGGAGAAATTGACTCGTTTGGAGTGAAAAATCAGCAGCGAGTCGAGCCTGAACCCCCTACTGGACGCGCGGACGGGACAGTCCGGTAGCGTCTGTGTTGTGATGCGCCCGGCAAGGTCGTAGGCAGGCAAGAGCTGTCGCTCTATAGCACAGCGGTAAACTTTTTTTTGACCATTCTCTTGTCATAAATACTCTTGACCCCAAGAGATCGGTGTTTCAGATAGGATCGAACGTAGAGCCGAGACTGATCTAGTTTTCCAAGGGTACGGTATGTATCCGCAATTTGATAGCGACAATCATTTAGTAGGGACTGTGCCCAAACTAGTCCTTCGCCGCATGGCCCATATGCGACCGATTTGGTCCCGCGCTTCAGAAGTTGTCTCCATATGGCAAGGGCCTGTGTGTATTTTCCCAACATATCTAGAATTCCTGCTCTGTCCCATAAGGCCAGAGGGCATCGAGGAGCCAGCTTCACTGCCTTATCAGAAATCTCAAGCGCCTTTCGATACCTGTGTTCTTCATAGTATGTGCCGCTCAATCGCGTTAGATACCAATGGTCAGTTGAATCTTTCTTTAGCTCTTCCAGAATCAGAGCGCGAGCCCTTGCCCATTGCTCTCTCTGATAAAGGTCTTCGATGACATTCGATATACGTTTTTTCATGACTGCCAACTCCTGGGAGTTACGATGGTCACTGACAATGCGATACGTGACGCCTCCCTTAATCATGTAGTCCGGGACGTTTGCCTTCGTGCCGTACACGAATCTCGAGACTACTGCACCAGCACCGTCCAACTCCGCCACAGGATTCAATTGATTCTGATAGAGGAACCCTTGCGTCAGCGTTCCGCTGACTTTTTTGCCAATTCGTCTGTTCTGTCCATCCACAACATATTCGATGGTGACCCCGCCCGGAAAATTCGCGGTCTTCAAGTTGCCAAGCACATCGTAGGAGAAGGTCGCCGTTTGGCCCAACGTCGGATTGCTCTTCGTGAGGAGTTCGCCATTGGCGGTGTAGGTAAAGTTCAACTGCCCGTAGCTGGTTAACCGGTCCTGCGCATCATACGTCCCCGTCACATTGATACTGGGCGCGATGTAGCTGGTCCGGTTGCCATTGCTGTCGTAGCCGTATGTGGCCGTGACCGCCCCGTTGGTCTTCACTTCTTGCAGACGGCCTGCCGTATCGTACGCATAGTCGAACGTCGTGGTGGTCCCACTGACCGTTTCGACCTTCTGCGTGAGGCGACCCAACTTGTCGCGCGTGTAGGTCGTGCTGAACACGGGCGATCCGCTGACGTTCGCCGTATAACTGCTCAGTTCTCCAAACGTAGTGTAGCCCCTCGTGTCCGTGACGGTTCCAAGCGTCGTACCGGTAATCAATCCATTTTGGGCACTTCTCACTATCGTCAAACTGCCAGCGCTTGTGAGTAACGAATCATTATCGTAACCGAAGTTGATCGTATTTCCCCCGTTGACACTCTGGGACGTAATTCTAAAGTTATTGTCGTAATTCCGACTCACCGAACCCGCGATTGTTCCCGCCCACGTGGTGCTCTTCAAGAGTGAGCCATCATAGGTGTAGCTCAGTGTCGAGCCCGGTGCCGTGATGCTGCTCAAGGTCCCGGTGGTCGCCCCATAGGCGTACGCCGTCACTTGAGAGCCCGGCAAGGTCAACGTGCTCAAGCGGCCACCGGTGGGCTCATAGCCGAGGGTGATCGCTTGCCCATCCGGCCTCGTCACGGTGGTCAATTGGCGATCGAGGTTATAGGCGTACTGCGTGTTGCGCGGACTGAATCCCGCATCGGGTGGGTTGTAGTTCGATTCCAGATCCACCGGGGTGTAGTTGAACTGATGGACTGGTCTCCCCGGCGGCGTGATCCCCGTCACGTTGCCGTTCGCGTCGTAGGCATAGCCGATGGTTCGAGTGTCCGGCAGGGTTTGGGTGGTGATGCGCCCGGCCAGATCGTACGCGAAGCCGACGTCTCTCAAGAGTGGATCTTGGATCGTGGTCAGTTCGTGTTTGCTATTGTACGTCAACGTGGATGTGCGCACATTCACGCCCGTGCCTTGCGTGATGGTGGCGAGCCGTCCCGACGTGTCATACGTGTAGGCCACCGGGTCCAGCCCCGTCACTTGTTCTTGCACCACGCGGCCTTTGGCATCGAGCGTCACGTCGCTGATGCGACCCGCCGGCGTCGTGGTCCGCAACAGACGCGTCGCTTGCGTGTAGGTGCTGGTGTACGTGCTCCCATTGATCACCAGCGTATCCGTCTGCGTCGCCAGACTCAAGGGATCGTTGGGATTCGACAAGGTCACGGTGCGCGTCGTCGTGAGACTTGAGCTGAGCCCGAGCGGCGTCGCCACAGTCAATGATTTCAGGATCGGACTCTGCATCCCGAAACGAGGATCCGGCCCTTCCACCTGCGTGGTGATGGTGCCATCGGGCGCGGTAATGGTCGTCGTGCCGTCGGTTTTCCGCACAGAGGTGGTGAGCCCCCCGCTTGGGGCCGTCACCGTGCGCCGCAGCTCGCCCATCGGCAGATGCTCCACTTGATAGCTCGTGGTGCGATTCAAAGCGGTCGACAGGTTCACCGTCCAGCCGGTCGCCTGCTCCGTGCGCGCCACGGGCTACAAGGGTCAGGTCTTGCAATCACACTTTTGTCTGCTCCGCTTGCTTCAAGCGACGACTCACCGTCGCGTAGTGCACCCCAAGATGCGCTGCAATTTCCGCCAGGCGATACCCATGCTGCCGATACGCCTCATGGATGAGCTGCGCGTGGGAACGCCGCTTCTGAAACAGGACACGGAGAGAGGGCCGCTGTGCGTGTGTCTGTCGTCGAGGAATCTCGCGGATCACGCGATTGGGTTGATACTGTGCCACAAAGTCCTCGGAGCCCAAATAGATCTGGCCCACCAACTGATCCCACGGGCGCGGCCCCCCTCGCCCCTCGGCCACAAAGACCCGATACTGTTCTTGAGCCGTGCCGACTCGGGGAGCAAACTGCTCCAGAATCCAGTCGATGGTTAACCACGGCGGGGCGCTTGTCTCCCCCACGGTCGCCCGATAGCTGCTCCATGTCCACACACGCGGATGCGTCACCATGTTCGCCCGCACGGGATTCAGCACGACATAGCGACAGAGTTCCAGCAGATGCGCTTCCTTCTCTACCAGAATCGCCGTAAAGCGTCCCTGGAAGAGATGCCCCACTCGGCGATGCTGCCGGTTGTACGTCTGCGTATAGCGTCCATTCAGCTGCCGCATGCCGCGGGAGAGGTTAGGCTGCGGCGTTTCAAGGAGGAGATGGTAGTGATTGTCCATCAGGCAATAGGCATGGCACCGCCAGCCGAAACGATCGATGACCTGGGCGAGCAGCGCCAGGAACTGCTGCCGGTCGCGATCATCCACGACGATGTCCTGTCGGGCGTTACCTCGGCTCGTGACATGGTAGACGGCACCGGGATATTCAATGCGGAGGGGACGCGCCATAGGCGTTGGACGATAGCAGATCATGTATGTGGTTGCAAGACCTGACCCTATTACTCCTCTATTATTACTCTATTACTGGTGGGTCATTGTTGTAGCAAAAAGTAACCGTGTTACTGCTATTCACTTGGTGAAGAGAAATTCAGCAATGAGTGGGTACGCGGATCACTACTGGAATATCCGACAGACACGCAGCTGGGGTGTTTTTCATTCCATGAGTTTGATCTCCCACCCTCGCAGTTGCTGTATCCAGTTCGCCACTTTTGTATGCTTGATGACGCGAGAGCATGAGATAAGTGAGTCTATTTTCTGCCGATCTCTAGTAAATCCAATGGACATCGGAAAATCATCAAGGTAGACCAGTCCTTCAAATATCTCCGGTGTGCCGAATAGTACGCCAGCCCAAGAAAGACAACCGGTGAGTTGCCGTGTTGGCACTTCATCGACCGCACTGAGATCTTGTGTCACTCGCTTCCATTCGTCTTCTTTCTGATCGGAAACAGACGGGTGTACCCAGTCTGCACGAAACACCACCATTAGATCATGAGCCTGGATTGTCGTTCTTACTGCGCTGGCTAAGTTTGGCTGAAACTCCTGCAAACGCTGTATCGTGAGTTCGATGCATTCAAACTTGAACTCGACATCTTCATACTTACTCCCAATTGAGAACCACTTACCAGTCCCATCCTGAAGAAGGCACTGTTGTGGAAGGTTACCGTATACACGTGGGAGTTCCCATACATCGATGGGATACACTAGATTTGCGATTGTCTGGCACTCCTGCTCAGATGGAACAAAGGCGACTTGTCTTAGAATGGCCATGGTGTATCCGGCGGAAAGTGGATGGTTTCAGGTGGCTTATTACCATTACCCGGGATATCAATTCTTGGTCCTTTACCTTGCACAGGCGGTCGGATTCTTATGCCATTGGGACATACTTTAACACCCCCTGACGCATCATCGAGTGCTCCGCCCGTAAGATCCTCAACAGTGTCTGGAAAGGCATCCGCAGGCTTGTCTGTATTGGTTCTTTTGCCTGGGAACAAGAAATGGGGTCAGGTCTTGCAATCACATACTCTCTCTCCCGTCGCAACCAGCCAGCCCGAGTAAATATCGACACGGATTCTACGAGGTTCGGCAAGGAATGCAAGGAGGATTCGAGAGAATCGTGCACGATTCTCTGTGCAGGCAGGGTTGATCAGAGACGGGGCATGAGGATCTAATGTTGTATTCCAAGACCTGACCCCTTTTTCTCTCTCCCCTATGCCCCGCATCCCTCGCGGCCATCTGGCAGGTCATGCCTTCCATGTCCTCAATCGCGGCAATGGCGGCTCGACCGTCTTTCATGCCGACGGCGACTACCGAGCCTTTCTGGAGCTGCTCGCCGCCGCGAAAGCCAGGCATCCCATCAAGATACTTGCCTTTTGCTTGATGCCCAACCATTTTCATCTTGTGCTCCAACCGATTCGGGATGCGTCGCTCAGCCCCTTCATGCACTGGTGGATGACCAGTCATGTCCGCCGCTATCATCGCTTCTACCGCAGTCATGGGCATGTGTGGCAAGGGCGATTCAAAAGTTTCCCGATTCAACAAGACGGCCATCTCCTCACCGTCCTCCGCTATGTGGTGCGCAATCCGGTCCGAGCCCGGTTAGTGGAGCAGGCCGGTGAGTGGCCCTGGTCCAGCCTGCGGTGTCCCCAACTCTTGGATCCGTTCCCTGGCTCAGGACCCGACGATGCTCCCGACTGGCTCGACGCCCCCTTGCTCGACGACGACCTTGCCACACTCCGCACCTGTGTGAATCGCCAGCAACCGTTTGGGTCCCCCCAGTGGCAACGCCGCATCGCTGCCCGACTCGGGCTGGAAGCCACGCTCCGCCCCCGCGGCCGCCCACGGAAATCCCAGCCAGAAAAGTAGCCTGTCCCCTTTTCTTGCTTCCGTGATTCCATCAAAATCGAACATAACCGTCAAACGCCCATATGATGAAGAGTTATACAAGGCCCGGCATCTGATCGAGAACTTCTTCGCCAGACTCAAGCAGTTCCGCGCCATCGCCACACGGTATGATAAACGCGCTGCCAACTTTCTTGGCGCGATCTATCTCGTCGCCTCCATGACATGGCTTAATTGATGACACGCCCTAGCAACAACGAGGAACTTTACAAGACGCAGTGAGGTGTGATGTCAAGCAACGATCCCATGGTTTTTTCCTTAAGGAGCAGTGTTTTTTGTGAATACCTTGCTATGCCAATATGCTGTGGCATTAGAAAACCATCTCCGATTTTGCTCGTCCTTGAATGCTGCCAACTGTTTCATATTAATCTGATATCGAAAGAATATTGCGAGCAGTTCTCGAAGGCACGCATCATCTACTGCATTAGTCGCGACAGTTATGAGCAATTCATCGCCTATGCCTTCTACGCCCAAAACGCAAGGCAATTTATTTAGCCATTCGAAAAATAAATCTTCATCGAGTTTCGAGAGGTACTCGACTCTTCGAGCTCTGAGAATAAGCGAGTCCTGTGTCACCGACGCCTTCCTCCAGGGTATACGTTGACATGTTTTCCTGTTCTTGGGTCCTGGACATCCCAATGCGGACCACCATGAGCACGCCCACCTTTGCCGGATGGACACCAGATCTTGTCCTCTACATCCTTCCATCCAAAGTCGCCATTTGGAGCTCGAACCCACTCTTCACCGTCTGCCGGATCGACAAAGCCCTCATCCTCACCTGGCTTCCCAGGCGCTTTTGCGCCTTCTGGATCTTTCGCATCGCTTGGCGGTTTATTGAAGATCAGGTTGCTTAGCATCTGACCTGTTATTGCTCCAGTCATTAAACCGGTAACTGCAATTCCTGCCTGGATTCCGCCTTCTACCAATGCTGGGATGAACACAGCTAACCCAGCGACTCTCCCGGTTGGATCGGCATAATTGGAGGGATTGTTGCGGACATAGCGATAGAGATTCAGCCCTCCTCTCAACCCAATTGGATCTTGCTGGAGGAACCTTCCAGTCGACGGGTCATAGTATCTTGATCTGTAGAAGAGTAGCCCGCTTTCGCTGTCGAATTCTCGCCCCGTGTACGTATACGGCTGCTCCAGGGTGCCCGGTGATTCGAGAATATTGCCATACGCATCGTAGCTGTAGCTCTTCGCGGTCGTGCCCGTGCTATCCGTGAGATCCGTGACCGTTCCTAATCCGTCTTGGTGATAGAAGTATGTGCTGCTGCCTTTGGTGACCGCAATCGGTTCATCAATGCCGGGGCCGTGGGTGTAGCGGGCTTGTAAGACGTTACTGCCGTCGTACTCTAAGAGAATATCTTCGCCGTCGTAGATGTACTGCTTGGTTTGGCCAGCCTGTGCTGAGCCTGTCGAAGCATTGGCCACCTTCTCGATGCGTCTTCCAAGCCCATCATAGCGATACGTGCTCGTGAACGCGGCGGTCGGATTGCCCGCCACGAAGTCTTCGACCTTCGTCAACCGATTCTCCGCATCATACGTGTACGACGTGTAATTCCCTGTCGCCAACAAGGTCTTGCGCGTCAGATTCCCGTTGTCGTCATACTGGTAGGCATGCGTCGCATCGGCGGTGAGCTGATTCCCCGCGTTCGTCACGTTCCCGGTCGTCGTGCGATTGCCAACGGCATCATACGAGAACGATTGCGGCGCTCCTAAGAGGGGATGCGAGGCTGAAGTCAATCGATCAAGATTGTCATAGCCAAACGTCTGTGCGCCGCGCTTGTCCGTCAGGCTCGTCCGATTCCCCACGCCGTTATAGAGATAGTCCGCTTTATTGATCTGGCTGCTCGTAGCCGTCAGCTGATGGAGGATGTTGGTGACCTGTGAGGCCGGATCATAGGTGTAGGTGGTTTGCGTGCCGTTCGGCAGCGTCAGGTTGGTACGGCGACTAAGGGGATCATAGGCGAAGGTCGCCGTCCCGGTTGGGGTCGTCACACTCGACAGGCGATTCAGCCCATCATACACATAGGTGTGCGAGGCGGTCCCTCCGTTCAGCGTGAGCCGATTCCCATTCTTGTCGTAGGTGTAGGTCAGCGTCACGCTCGGCTGATTCGATGAGCCTGCCGTACTGGTGGTCAGTAATCGATTCGCCTGATCATACGTCATGGTCAACGCGCTATCCTGGTCAGTCACCGTCAGGAGGTTCCCCACCGCACTATACGTATAACTGGTCACCAGGTTCCCCGGCAGCGTCTTACTCAGCAGCTCGTTCACCGCATCATAGGCGAACAGGATGTCGTCGCCCTTGGGCGTATGGCGCTTCGTGAGATTGTCGTTGCCGTCGTACTCGTAGGTTTCGACTTTGCCCAAGGGATCGGTGGAAGTGATCAGCCGATTGCGGCTGTCGTAGGCGAAGGTGGTGATCTGGTTCTTGGCGTCCTTCACCGTGAGCAAATTGCCGTTGCCGTCGTAGGTGTAGACCGTCTCCCCGAGCAGCGGATCGATCACCTTCTTCAAGCGATTCTTCGCATCGTACTCGAACTGGGTGATCCGGTCCAGCGCATCTTTGGATGTGGCGACATTGCCCGCGTTGTCGTAGGTGAGCGTCGTCGTGCGATTGAGCGGATCGGTCGTGGTGAGCAGCCGTCCCAGTGGATCATAGGTGAACGTCGTGGCCGGATTGCTCGGATATATGGCATCCCGTAGCAGTTTAGGGTCAGGTTTTGTAATCACGCACTTCCCGTCTTCAATTTAACCCAACACAACAACGGCACGATGGATTCTACCGGTTTCGCAGCAGGAGTCCACCACCTTTCCATGTTGAGAAGCCGGCCGGTGCTAACCTACGGATGGAACACCCTGAATGTGCGAACCGAGCCCTGCATTTGGACCTTATTACCTGGGTTTTTCCTTGAATCCCTTGAGCACCCCGCACTGTCCGGTTCCACCGGAACCGACTCCATCTTCTGCGTCACAAGTCTGATGTCGCGGAACGAGACACCCGGAGGACAGGCTACCCAGGTAAATTCTACCCAGCGAGCGGCACATGATGCCTGGCCGACCGCTCACCCTCAGCCACATGATTCATGACCGTTCGGCGATTCAGACTCCTGATCACTGTCGAGCGATGAAACGAGCTGGGCAGCGTATCTCGCGAAGCGTCGTACACGATGTGTCCGAATGTGGATACGGCATGCGCTTCACGCTGTGCGAACAACGTGCAACGAATATCGTCGGAGGGGCATATCGGAGGGTGCCGTAGAAGCAACCACCCGTCGTGCGGGCTAGGTGATCGCTTCTAAGGTTGCTTTGAGTCGGATGATGGCTTTCGTATGGATTTGGCAGACGCGCGATTCAGTGACTTTGAGAAGTTCTCCGATTTCTTTCATGGTGAGTTCTTCATAGTAATACAGCGTGAGGACGAGCCGTTCTTTTTCCGGCAACATCTGAATCGCCCCTGCGATTGACTCCCGTTCACGTTCACTCACCAATGTGGAAAGCGGATCAGGGGTATGGGTGTCGGCCAACATCTTGACCACTTTGTGCCCGTCCGGTTCGTGGAGGCTCAGGTCGTCCACACTGATCATGACCGCCCCTCTGGCGCGTGTGATGAACTCATCCAACTCTTCCAGCGACATCTTCAACTCGGTTGCCACCTCCTCGTCCTGGGGCGGTCGACCGAGACGGCTCATCAGGAGGGTGTGGGTTTTTTGGAGCAGGGAAATTCGCTCATGGACCGATCGTGGAATCCAATCCATGGC
>JAHBWQ010000160.1 GCA_019636915.1 Nitrospira sp.
TGACGGGTGTTCGGTTGTGTCGTCACAATCATCTGTATCTCATCCAGGTCAGTATCGCATTCATCAACCATAAAACGAGGTTTCATTATGTTGATCTCTCACCGGCGATGTAAGTGGATGTTGGTTCTGATACTTCTCACTGCCACCCCATTTCCTATGCAGCACAGTCAAGCTGATGATACGATCCAGCAGGGGCAGTGGCGCACCAAGGAAGAAGCGCTTGAGATGGTCAATCCTCTGCTTGATCCCGAGCTGGTCGAGAAACGCAAGTCGACTCCCATGACGGTGGAGTTTTGCGTGAGATCCAGCAGTCTGCAAACCTTATTAGGTGTTGGCAAAGAGAAGCTTGGGCTATGCAACGGCTCAATTGAGATTGGCAACGGGAAAATCTCGATCCAAAGAGCCTGCACGACGGGTCTAGGCAAGAGTGCCCAGAAGATCGAGGGGACGTATACTCCAGTGAGAGTGGAAAGGATTCGTGAGGATGTAACGGACACCCCGAAGGGGCAAGTTCATATGAAGACCAAAGCGGTGCTTGAACGGATCGGGGAATGCAAGCCATAAGCCCTCCACCATTCGATGTTCTGGTAGAGAGGAGGTCACTCAACCGTAGCTGTACACTGGTTCTGAATACCCTCTTCGGCCTGTATGCTGATGCGAGGAGCTCGGTCGGATATCTAACGTTTGTTAGGTTGGCTGAGACCTCTTCCTCTTGCTTGTCTTTCAGTCGGTCACCCCGCTATACTGCCGCCCCATGAGTATTCGAAAAGCTGGCGGTGACTGGGAGCCCATGACGCTTCCAGTTCAAGCACGTCTGTGCCGAGTGTGCCGAGAGGATCTCTATCGGGACAAGACCATGCTTCGTGGCGGTTGGTCTCGTTGCACGGTCTGTGACGAATTTGTCCATTACAGTTGCCTTGCCAGTGGGAAAGTCTCTTTTTTAAAAGCACGACCGCGGGTGTGCAAGACCTGTCGTTCGGTTCAGGAGGGGAGTGCCGTTCCTTCTCCGAATAAAGACGGGTCTTCTGCGGCAGTCATGCCCTGAATTCTGGTTCTCTTCTGCTCCTGTTCGATGTCCACACGCGGTCAACTGAACATTGGTGAGGGTGCTTGCGGCTGCTTCACCGTTTAGTGAGAGAATCATGACACAGGTCATCCGTAGTGGGGCTTTTCTTCAACAGTGCTGGTCGGTGCATCCTCTCTGCGTGACCGTCAAACGAATAACAGAGGAGAATGCGGTGGTTCTCCTCTGCAGTTCCTGCAAGTCAGCCCATCATCTGAGTATTGCAACCGTCACATCGATCGCTTCGTCGACACAGCAGGTGGCTGGGGACGCAGCTCTCCGAGAGGAACCGCCTGGAGAGGACTACCTCAAGGCCTGTGCTGCCGCTCACGCGGCTTCGCTGACCCTTCGGGAGATGGATGTGTTTCAGGATCTGGTGCGCCTCCGTTGTGCCGACTGCAGGCGTCTCTATGAGCTGACGGTCTCGGAATTTGAAACGCGGCAGCGATAGCGGAAAGCTGTGAGCTGATAGCCAGAGTCAACGAACTCCTTCCTCTGTGATGCGATGCCTCCAGCACCGACCTTCACCGATGCCGAGACCACGTTGCTGGCCGATGCGCAGTTTTTTCGCCAAAAATCCGCGATTACGGCGAAGATCCGATGCTTGCTCGAAGAGACCCACCGGGCGTTGCAAGCGGATCTCGATGCCGTCACACTCCTCACACCTGCCGATTTCAACTCGAAGATCCATCAGTTGGTGAAGGGCGAGCATCTGGAAGATTTCCCCTATCAGTACCTCGACTATCCCAAACACTTCCAGGGCGGGAATACGTTCACGTTCCGAACGTTGGTTTGGTGGGGGCATTATGTGGTGTGCGCTATGCTGTTGGAAGGCGTAGAACTTCGGCGCTATAAGCAGCAGCTTCTTGGACGGTTTCACCAAGTGGCGGGAGCGGGGTTGGAATTGTCGCTGGCCCCCTCGCTCTGGGAATGGAAACGCGGAGAGGGGTATACGTTTCCGATCACCCATGACCGCAAGGCTCAGATTGCCGCCATTGTGGCCGAGCGATCACTGATCAAGGTGTTACGGTGTTTTTCTTTTAAGGACGTGAACGTTCAAAACGGGCAACTGCCTCACATCGCCTGCGAAGCCTTTCGAGCGATGTTCCCCATCATCACACCGTAACCATGTAATCCTAATTGTCTCCGAGGCCCAACTTGGGTAGACTGGGCCCACTACTATGTCCCAACTTTGACAGGGAGGCGCCTGTGAAGCCATCGTCGTTGCGAGTGCTGAGCTGTGCCATCATGGTGGCGACTATGTTGGCCGGTTGTCGGGGAACGGGAGAGGTGCGGACTCTCGACTTACGTGAGAAGCTGCCAATGGTGCAGGTGTCCGACATCGAGCCCGTCAAGATCGTCATTGAACCCTTTGAGGATCGACGGACGGACAAAAGCCGTGTCGGGACACGCACACATCTTTGGGGTGGAACGACGTTTTTCAATGTGCCGGGTGATCGGCTCGCCGAAATGATCACACAGCGGCTTGCCGACCGATTGAAAACCCGAGGGTGGAACGATCGTGTCTGGAACGTACGTGTCGCTCCGGCCGGTGCGGTACCTGATGCGGACATCGTCATCACCGGACAGGTTCAAGATTTCTCGGCGAGCGCCAAGAGCCGTGTCTTTTCGACAGTCATTGAAACCAGCAGTCGCTTCCATGTGCAGGCGCAAAATCAGTCGGATCACAGCACGACGATCCGAAGGGTGGAAGGGGCCCGTACGCGAACCGTCTTTTGGTTCAACAATGACGATGTGCAGGAGCAACTCTCCGCCACCTTGCGGGATGGAATTGAACGGCTCTTGGGGGATACGATGATCGAGCGCAAGGCTTTGAGGTCGATCCGGCAGAAATGAGCGGGTGGGGGCTTCCGTCGAATTCGAGTAAGGACATGCGCGGCTTGATGTGCTTCTCGTCCTGCTTCTGATCGCGGGGCGAGATAAAGGAAGTGATCCGTGCGAGAGCGGCGGTGGGAAACGACGGCGTCATTGGATTTTCAGCAAGCTCTCGCGGTCGGGGAACGGCTGGCGACCCTGGGGGTGAAACCGGTCTCGCCCGCTCAGGATGTCATCTGCTACGTTGAGGAATGGACGGTTCCCGCTCTCGACGCCTTCGATCAACTTGATCCGTGGGCGACTGAAGACGTGACGTTGATTCATGTGCGGGAGGGGTGGCGCGGCGATTTCTTTCTCCTCTCCGGTGCCTATCATACGGTCTATCAGCGGCATCAGGACATCGGGACCTATTGTTCCATTAGCCATCCTTGGCGCATCCGGGAACGCCTGCGATTGCACGACCAGCGCGCGATGTGCTGGATCGGATTTCGGCATGCCCATTCGTTCATTCGAGTCCGGCTTCAAACGAGCCACGTTATTACTCCAGGGGAAACACGGGGTGATGCGGATCGGTTACGATGGCTGGATGAGCGGCGCGCGGCCTTTCTGGAAGCGATCGCCGTTTTGGACCTTCCGATTGAAACCTGCGTGGAGAAAGAGGCTGTAGTCTTGCGGCCCGTTGACACTTCGCTCCCGTTCTTTTGTTCCTGGCCTGATGCGTTTGGTCCCTGCCAATTTGAGTACAACACCTCCGATGCGTTTGAGTTTCTTGTTCCGTCCAGTAAGCTCGCAGAGACGTTTCATCCTGAGCCGGCAGGGGTTCGCGCCTATCTGACTGGGTTTTCTGAAGCAGCGTTGGCGGAATTTCACGCCATTGAGTCGAGCCCGCGGCTCACCTATCGATGCTCGGTCCACTGCCCACTGGATGATCTCCCTGAGGTGCTGACCGCAATCCGGCCAGATGGGGTTCTCTATGCTACGCTCTGTGAGTTTCAAACACAGACGCTTCTGCCTGGCCGTGACGATGCTGCCGCAATCATCGGTATTGTTGGGGGGCATGGACACTTTAAGATCGAAGTGCGTCTCAACCAGGCACCTCTTCCAGAGGATGAGATGGCGTCATGGTTGGAACGATTAATTGGGCACCAGGTTGCGTATGCCCCGCTGCCCGCCTTTGTGTGACAGGATGCTGAAAAGGGCCTCCAACTCAGTTCTTGCCTCGAAAACAATCTTCAATATACATCGGAGAGTACGTCTCCGGTATTTTTCTCGTCTGCGGCCTTGCCTGGTGCAAGGCGCGTTTCGGTGCGCTGGGGTTGAGCGGGTGGGATGATGACCGTTTTGAGCATCCTGAGAGGATGCCGCTGAGACGATGTGGGTTGCCACGCGAATCGGTGTTTGCCGTGAAGAATCGAACGAGAGTTGCATCGTAACGGCATGAGTCCTCTTAGCAAGATCCAGTCTCTTTTAACCAAACCGTTCATGCCGGCCGTATTTTTTCTATCCGGGGTGATCTACGACACCGTCACGCTTACGCGGATCGACCGGCTTCAGGATAACTTGATCCTCCTGCTATATCTCACCCTCCTCGGGGCATTGATCGTGCTGACAGGACGGGTTGGGATGGAGTCTCCACCGGATCCGGAACAACTTGCCGCATCCTCTCCCTTCATGAGTTGGGTATTGGAGCGCCGTCCGTATTATCCTATGGCGAGCCAGTTTCTATTGGGCAGCCTCTTCAGTGCTTATACAATCTTCTACTCGCGAAGCGCCACGTTCTCCGGTACCGCGGTATTCTTTGCCCTGCTGATCATGCTCTTGGTGGCCAATGAGTTTTTGCGTGACCGGCTTTCAAATATTCGATTGCTGATCTGCCTCTATGCGGTCGTCTGCTTTGCGTTCTTCACCTTCTTCTTGCCTGTGATCACGGGCTACATGAATGCGGTAATCTTTACGGTCGGGGCGATTCTGAGCGTCGTGGTGATTTTGCGTGTGGCCCAGTTGATCTATCGGGACCATCCAGACCGATCACGGGAGGAAGGAATCGGCGTGACCGTTCCTGCCGCGGCACTGATCGGGATTCTGGTCGGGTTCTATTTTCTGAATTGGATCCCACCCGTGCCGCTCTCGCTGAAGTTTGGTGGGATCTATCACGATGTGAAGCGACCCGGAGATCAGTTCGAATTGGCGTTTGAAAAACGATGGTATGAGTTCTGGAAACGCTCAGACACGATGTTTCCCTCCAATACGCCGATCTATTGCTTCACCGCCGTGTTTGCCCCGATCGATCTCAACACCACGATCTATCATCACTGGTACTATCGCTCCAATAGTAGCCGGTCCTTTACACACGCAGACAGGATTCCACTCAAGATTTCCGGTGGCCGCGAGGGGGGCTATCGGGCCTATAGCTTTAAGCAACGCCTTGATCCGGGTGACTGGCGAGTGGATGTCGAGGCGGGAGACGGGCGCATTCTTGGGCGGGTATCCGTCTCTGTGCTGGAACAGGGGGAGACGCAACCGACGCTGACGACTATGTCTTACTGAGGCTGTTCCTTGAAACGACTCGGCAGTCTGAAGTTGCTCGAAGAGCGAGGGGGAGGGGCAAGAGGCCCAACGAGGTGACCACGTCATCTATAAAGCTCGTACTGTTCTGAATCAAGGCGAGGAGGCAGGATTGCAGGAGGAGCAGATCAGGTATCTGCCGGAGGTAATGATTCGAGTCGTCGACAACGCCAGTTTGGTTGACCACACAACCAGGCTTGGTAGCCGCCAGACGGTGGTTGGCGTGGAACATGCGCTGATAGGTATGAAAGTCGGCGGCTACTGGAAGATTCGCATCAGTCCGCATCTAGCTTCTCGGAACAAAGACGTTCCTGGGTCTATCCGGCTGATGCATTCCTGGTGGTCGAAGTCTGGTTGCGAGTAATAGTGAGAGAGGGTAAAGTGGCGCCTCTATGAGCCAACGGACCTTATCGGCTTGCCCCTCAAGCCCTAATTGTGTCTCGACCCAGGCGAGTGATGAGAGCCATGCGATTGCGCCATTTCTGTACAAGAAATCTCGTGCCGAAGCCAAGGAAGCGTTGAAGGCGATTGTTGCGAGCTTGCCTCGTACCAAACTCATTGAGGAAGATGAGTCGTACCTCCATTATGAGTTCACCAGTCTCCTGCTTCGATTTGTCGACGATATCGAGTTTATCCTCGACGAGACGACCAAGACCATTCAATTCCGTTCGGCGTCCCGGACCGGGTATAGCGATCTTGGGGTCAACCGTCGACGTATGGAGCAGGTACGGGCATTGGTGTCGGGAAAACTATAGAAATTTCAAGAATTTTTTGGACTGGTGTCGCGCTCTTGTTATGGTGACGGAACAGGAGGCGCTGTCATGGGATTTAAGCGTAAGTTGTCACGTGTCGATGTTGGCTGGAGCGGGCGGTTACGACGTGGGAGACTTACGGCACCCTGTACGGTGCTGGATGTGAGTGAGTCCGGCGTTCGCGTGGAGAGCCGCCTTTATGCGAAGAGCGGTGACGCGCTGCAACTCACGATGGAGTTGCAGCCAGGGAAGTCCGTAACCTGTGAGCTGGAAGTTGTTCATGTCCGCTCACCGAAGCTGGGTGCAAAGATTGTTTCTATGAGCCCTGAGGATCGGGAGCAGTTGACCCACGCGCTTGATGACCAGGTCCAGCGTAACTTTTCTCGCCATTAACCTTTCACAACCCTCCCCTGCGAACCTGGGGCTCGAGAGTTGTTCCACTGATCCCATTGGCCCTGCTAACGGTCTACTAGCAAAGGCCATCAGGGCTGTTCTCGCATCGCTCAGAGGCCCAACGCACACAACTCTGTACGCCTTGATGGACGGCCTTTTGATCAGTCCCCAGGCTGATCTGGATCGGGGCCTTCTCTCTACTTATCTGTAATCCGGGATTGGATAGCGTTCTCATCATTGAGTAACAGGGCTGGCTGGCTCTAGCGAGAGTTCGGCATGATGGGCTTCAAGCGATTTTGGACTGTCCGGAGTGAGTATGCATGACAGGCGGTTATTAGCCGGGAGACGAAACAAGCAGGGGTCTGTGAGTGAATGGCGGTGATGACTTCGGTGACGCAGAAAGTGGGAGTGTTAGACTTTAGATCTAAAAATGGCGAGTAAAGTCATGTGGTTACGACTTCGGTGCCAATCGTCGTGTGTGCTGAAAAATGCACTTGGGACACGTGTAATGGATGAACTGCTTTCCCCCAACCAGTCGCTTGGTCATGGGCACCTTGCACCACGTGCAGAGGCGATCGGGCAACTCGATTCGAGGTACGTCTGAAGTAGAGACCATAGTGCCTATTCTTCCTGAGCGATGAGACCTTGTCAACTCATCGATGACGGCCTTCTTGCCGGAGCCAAAATATTCTTGATCATCCCATACGATCGAAAAAAAACATGGTATAGTTCACGCATGACAGGTCCTGTCTCTTCAACCTTCTTACAGAAAGGGAACCCCCCTCTATGAGTACCTCGGCTAGTTCCGAGTCCACGATCTTACCATCCACTGCCCCTGAGGCTGCTGCCCGTCCTATCCAGGATATGGTGGGAAGCGGCAAGGCTTGGGGACTCTGCACCGCTGTTGACCTCCACGATTGCAATCCTGAACTTATTCGAGATGCTGAATATATCAAGCGCTATGTGGTCGAGCTCTGCGAGCTCATCGGAATGAAACGATTCGGCGAATGTCAGGTCGTCGATTTTGGCGACGGACCCGTGGCTGGATATTCGATGGTGCAGCTGATTTCCACGTCCTTAATCAGCGGCCATTTTGCCAATGCCACCAACCATGCCTACCTCGACATTTTTAGCTGCAAAGGATATGATCCGGCAGTTGTCGAGTCGTTTTCAAAAGAATTTTTCGGTGCCCGTCGTAGTGTTGCGACGGCCACGCTTCGCTACTAAACTCTCATCTACGGTGATGATCGCCTCGGGGGCGCACAGTTGGCGCCCCCGACGTGTTTTATGAATCTTTTCATCATGAGTGATATCCAGCTATGAAGGTCACGACCATCCAAGACGTGCTCCGTTCCTTGCCCGCCAAGTTTGATAGGGAGGCGGCAGAAAATCTCGATGCGGTCTATCAGTTCGATCTCCGGGGAGATCAAGGCGGACAGTATCATTTGTTGGTACAGAATGGGACCTGTGTGGTGAAAGACGGGGCTCATGCTGATCCTCACGTGACATTGTCTATGACCGGGGAAGACTGCATCAAGGTCTTGAACGGGCAAGTGAGCGGGATGATGATGGCCATGTCAGGACGGCTACAGGTCACCGGGGATATTGGACTGGCCATGCAGCTGAAGTCCTTGTTCCCCAATATCACCGCAGAGTGATGTCCCTACTCGGCAGCCGCGACGGTATTAGGGGCCGCTGGTGTGGAATGGTGCCGCTCTTCCTCCAGGTTTCTGGGGATCCATTCTTCTAAGATCATATACATCGTCGGGATGAGAAACACGGTGAGTAGGGTGGAGACACTCAGCCCTCCCACCACTGCCCGTGCGAGTGGCGCATTCGTTTCTCCGCCTGTCCCTAGTCCGATTGCCATGGGCAGGAGCCCAAAGATCGTTGCCAGTGAGGTCATAAGAATTGGCCGCAGCCTGATGCGTGCAGCGATGATCACGGCACTCTGAAGGGGGCTGCCTCGGCGTCGCAAGACGTTGGTGTAATCGACCAGCAAAACCCCGTTCGAAACCACTATCCCAAACATCATGATGATGCCCATCAGCGACGCGGTCGAGAGGGTCGTATTCGTGAGGAACAGGATCAGGACAACACCGGGGAAACCCATCGGCACTGAAAACATGATGATGAACGGATCGATGAGCGATTTGAACTGAGCAGCCATTACCATATAGACCAGCAGAAGCGCCAATATGATTGCGAACTGCATCCCGTGAAAGGTTTCCCGCTGTTGCTGAACTTGCCCAGCGAGTTTGATGCTGAATCCTGCCGGCAGCTGAAGTGTGGCAAAGGCTGACTCCAGATCGTCAGCAATCTCGCCGAGTGTGCGGGTGGTGGGATTGGCAGTCAGGTGAATCACGCGCTGGAAATATTTCCGATCGATTTTGACCGGGCCCGCATTCAGTTTGAGCGACGCCACATTCTTCAGTAAGACGGGCTCACCGGTCTTGGTCGTGAGGAGGATATTGTCCAGATCGGTGAGAGAGGCTCGATGTTCCTCAGCTAACCAGGCGCTGATGAAGTACTCGTTCCCGTTGTGCGGGTCGGTGTAGATGATGGGGTCGGTTTGGCCGTTTCCGTTTAATGAGAAGAGAACGGTATTGGCGACATCCGCTTCGCTGATACCAAGCAGTGCGGCTTTTTCTCGATCGACCGTGATATTGATTTCCGGGTAGTTTTCTTCCCGACTGGGTTCGATATCGGCCAAGCCGGGAGTTTGTTCCATGATCTCCCTGACCCGTGCGATGACCTCCCGCGCCTTGTCAAAGTCGTAACCATAAATTTCCACATCGATGGCCTTTTGCGATCCGAAGCTGGTGACGCGTTTGACGATCCCTCCAGGGTCAAAATACATCGAGACACCGGGGAATAGTCGCACGATTTTTGGACGGACATCGTTCATGATATCGACTTGGCTCCTGGTCCGCTTTTCGGGTGAAACCAAATACACTTGAATCGATGAGGTATGGGGGCCGGTATTGGGGTTGAACAGTGATGCACGGCCTTGGGACAGGATGCCCGTACTAGAGACAATGGTTTCCAGTTCATTCGCAGGGATCACCGTACGAAGGACACGCTCGACTTCGATAACTTGTTGTTCGGTCTTTTCAACTCGTTGGCCGACTGGGGCTCTGAGGACGATGCGAAACTGACTCTCATCGGACACAGGCAGGAATTCTGTTCCAATTCGAGGGATCAAGGCGAGTGATCCCAGGAAGATCAGCAGGACCGCACTGATGAAGAGACGACGATGACGAAGGACCCACCGTAAGGAATCTTCATAACTCCTATCGAGCGAGTCATAGCGGCGGCGGCTCCATTCCATGAGTGTGGCCAGCCAGCGTGGCATTGCCCGATGGGCTTCTTGTTCAGGTCGGAGGAACTTGTAACAGAGGGCAGGTGTGACAGTGCGAGAGACCAAGAAGGATGTAAAGAGCGCGATCGCGATGGTGACTGTCAACGGAATCAGCAACAAGCGCGCGATACCGACGACAAAAAACATGGGTAGGAAGACCACCACCGTCGTCACGGTCGATGCCAAAATCGGCATGGCTACTTCTCGGGCGGCATTGAGGATGCTGTCCCAACGGCTCGGATTGGTATTGAGGTGCCGTTGGATGTTTTCTAATTCCACGATGGAATCATCAACCAGCCGACCGATGCCGAGTGCCAGCCCTCCAAGCGTGAAGACGTTCAGGGTTTGCCCGGTGAAATAGAGGACGACAAAGGTGACGAGCATGGAGAGCGGAATAGCAACGGAGACGATCACGGTGCTCGTCAGGTTACGCAGGAAAATGAAAATCACTGCTGCGGCCAGTAACGAGCCGTGGAGGGCCTGTTCGACGAGATTCTGGATAGATTGGCGTATGTAGAGCGATTGGTCGAACGAAATACTGAGACTCACTCCTTCAGGAACGCCAAGCATTTTGGGGATGGCTGCACGGAGGGCATCCACGACCTCGACTGTGTTGGCGATGGGTTGTTTGTTCACGCGAAGGAACACGGATCTGGCGCCGTCGGCACGGACGATATTAGTTTGGATGTCTGATGAATCGGTCACGGTTCCCACGTCGCGCACGCGGACCGGGTTGCCTTGCGGATTTACCTTGATGATGACGTCCTGAATCGGCTCAACGGTGCGAAATTGATTGTTGGTAAACACGTTGTAGTCGAGGTTGCCAGCTTTGACGTCACCGGAGGGGAGAATGACGTTGGCGGCCTTGACGGAGTTCACGACATCAAGAATGGAAAGCCCGCGGGCACT
>JAHBWQ010000161.1 GCA_019636915.1 Nitrospira sp.
TTGAAGTGGATCCATTTGAGCATGTCGGTGGTCTTGAACGTCATCGGAACATTGCTCATGTTCCTCGCAAACTCGTGGATCGGTTTCATGATGTCACCTGCCGGTGTTGATGAGCAGGGTCGGTACCTCGGGAATATCTGGCATGTAATTCACACCGCACTCTGGAATCCTCTTAATCTTCACCGCATTCTTGGGAACATGGCATTCGGCGGTGGTGTTGTTGCGGCGTATGCAGCGTACAAGTTCTTGGCGTCAAAAACGGATGAGGATCGAGCTCATTATGACTGGATGGGCTACATCGCTATGGCACTGGGTGTTGCGTTTCTGATTCCCTTGCCCTTTGCCGGATATTGGCTTATGCGTGAGGTCTATGCCTATCGCCAGCAGATGGGTATTACGCTGATGGGTGGTTTGCTCGCCTGGTTGTTTATCATTCAGGCCACCATGATCGGAATCCTGTTCTTGAGTACCAATTATTATCTCTGGCAGGCCATGGGACGCATGCGAGGCGCTGAAAAATACCAGCGGTACATCAAGTATTTGGTGTTCCTGCTTGCGTGCGGTTTCATAGTCTTTATCACTCCGCATACCATGGTCATGACTCCGGCTGAGCTGAAAGCCATGGGAGGTCAGCAGCATCCAGTGTTGGGTAACTATGGGGTTATGTCTGCGAAAAACGGTGGCATTAACGTCATTATTACCACCACGGTGTTGAGCTTTGTTTGGTACATGCGAGGGAATAAAGTTTCAACTGTATCCTGGGCAAAGTTCGGTAACATCTTTATGGGCGTGTTCTTCGCCTGCGCGTACTTCAATATTATATTCCTTGCCGTGTATGGATATTATATTCCGGCAAACGTGCGGGTGGGTCTGTCGGTTCCTCAAGTGGCGACAACCTTGTCTTGTCTCTTCTTCATGTTTGCATTGAACAGCTTCATGATGAAGGGTGCCAAGCAAATGGGGGCGATTGAGTGGGGGAAGATTTCCGCTCGCTCGCAATACGCTCTCATTATGCTGGCGACTGCGTTTACTTGGATGATGGGGTTGATGGGCTATATTCGCTCATCCGTCAGACTTTTTTGGCATGTCAATGAAATCATGCGAGACAATTCCCCTTGGGCCTATACCCATACGGTGGGATTTGCCGCCAACATGATTTCAGCCAATGTATTGTTTTTCTGGATTACCATTCTCTTTGTTTTTTGGTTGGGTAGCTTAACGGCGAAGAAGGTTCCGGTTGAGTCCAAGGCTGGAATACCTGGGAATGTTCCGCAGCCGGCTCCCAGTCATTAACCTGTGTCTTCTTTGATAGTCGGCTCAACGGATGGGTGGGGACATGCCTTCCCTAAAAGTTGTAGCTGTAGGAGGTCACGACCTTGGGTAATTTGATTGCAGAAGCACTGTCGATGGGGTGGATGGCTCTGGCCATTCTTGCGGGTCTGCTGGTTTATTTTCAAGTGTCCATCAGCGACCCGGTTGCGAAGAAGCGCGCAGTATTTAAGACGTTCATTGGGATTATATCCTGTTTCCTTCTGTTTATGGCGATCGCTAATTACAAGACCAACTTTTACGGTGAAAGCCGGTTGCTTCCTGTTTCATTGGTGATGATCACCGTAACCACCTTCATCATGGCGCTGTACTTCACCAATCTTAGCGCTCTTCTGAAGATAGGTGGCATGATGTTCTTCGTGGCTGCATTTCTTTCTGGCTATGGGAATTGGCTTCCTCAAGTGGAAGGTGGCTTTCCGCCGGTAGAAGAAAAGGTGACGTGGGAAACCATGTCCACTCAGCAGCTGGCTGACAAGGGTGAGGAAATCATTTTTGGCGGTGTCGGAAAAAATAAGGAGCAAGGGGCAATTGGGAAAGGACAATGTCCCCTTTGTCATGCCTTTCATGCGGGGATGCTCGGTGAGCGAGCGCCAAACTTGTTAGGCTTACCGACCCGTAAGGAGCGCTTGGAAGATCCCAAGTATTCTAAGGGTAACCCGTCAAAACGTGAGTATTCCGTCAAGGAAGCATTTCCTGGTTCAGGCACTGCAGAAACCGTACAGGAGTACATTGCAGAGTCACATGCCTGTCCTAGTTGCTATGTCGTCGCTGGCTATGGGGTGAAGGGTACGAACGACAAGGAAAGTCCGATGCCATCGATTCATAAGCCACCGATATCACTCAGTCTTGCAGAACTTGCGGCTGTTGATACGTGGATATATGCACGCGAGGGGGTTGAGCCACCATCGTTCGATGAAATTGTGAAGTCGTATGAAAAGTTTGTTCCTGAGGCAGACCGTCCAAAGCAGGCGGATGACAAGCCCGCAGGTGCCACATCGCTGCTGGCGGATGGATCAGAGCCTGTTGATCAAATTTTTGCCAAAGCCCAGTGCGTGTCTTGTCATACCATCCCTGGTATTCCTGGTGCCATGGGGACGATTGGTCCGAAACTTGAGGAAGGGACGACTGCTTCGCAGCGCATAAAAGATCCAGCCTACAAGGGCACAGCAAAATCACCTGCAGAATACATTATGGAATCCATCGTCGATCCAAGCGCCTATGTTGTTAAGCCATTTCCAGATAAGACAATGCCGGCCATCTTTGGCCAGAAATTGAGCGCTGGAGCATTGAAGAAAATCGTTGACTACTTGTCGCAAGTGAAAACCGGAGCGCCGCCACCGAAGATTTAGTGGCGCCTGGCTATCTGTTATGCGGAGAGTAAAGGGAGTTTGCCGATGAAAGCATTGATGTCACTTGGTGCCTTGATTGGAGTAGCAGGTCTGCTCCTTCTGGGTGGGATGGCTTTTAATGTTATTCCATCCACTACTGTACGGTTAGTTGAAGGGTATATGCCGATCCAGCTGCTGCTTGAGGTGGCAAGCTATGTGATTGGTTTTGCTGGGTTGAGCTACATGATGAGTGCGATGGGGATGGCTCTCCCGAGGTTTTGGCAAGGGATCGGGTTCTGGATATTTTTGATGGTCTATCTCAAATATCGCGTCTACCCGCCAATCCCCTTCAGCGTACGTGCTATGTATGGAACGGTGGGGCTTGTCACGGTCTTCATGTGGGTGTCTGCTAATGAAGAGGACTGGAAGAAGTTTAAGCAGCCCATCATGAACGTCCTTGATGCACAGACTGGAATGAACAGGCTCCTCAGATATGCATACCTTGTTCTCATTCCAATTCTTGTTGGTGGCTTTTCCTTCAATGCCATGATGCCGAAGTCAGAAGAGCCTATCGAGCTTCGGACAGTCCATCCAGCGCCTCCTGCTAGCACGAAGGTGCATGGGAAGACCTATACACTGCAGACTTCACAGAATCCCTATCGTGTCAATCCTGAAGGAAAGTACGATCAAGAGTATTCAAACGCCAATATTGTCGAACAGGGAATGGGGCGTTTGATGAAGCCAAATGCCAATCCCTGGGATGAGAAAAACCAAGGCTATCTCAAGTACGTCAGAGAGGGTGGAGAGATTTTCTTCCAGAATTGTCATTTCTGCCATGGTGACAACCTGAATGGTAGAGGGCTGCACGCCTTTGCCTTCAATCCAATCCCAGCAAATTTTACCGATCCAGGCACAATCGCACAGTTGCAAGAAACATTTATCTTCTGGCGTGTTTCAAAGGGCGGTATTGGCTTGCCTAATGAAGGATTCCCGTGGGCTTCAGTCATGCCCCCATGGGAACAACACCTCACCGTGGATGAAATCTGGAAAGTCGTTTTGTTTGAATATTGGCACACTGGCTACTATCCACGGACTTGGGATTAGTCGCTATAACCCCTAGCAATGCCAAACCAGACATAATGAAGATTATGAGGCCAAACATGATGGACAGTATGACTCAGAAGGCCGGGATCATCGCAGCTACAGCCTTCGGAGTGGTTTTAGTTTCTAGTGCTGGATATTCGTCGGTTTTAGCGCAAGGGCTCCCTGAGGGTTTTAAAAAAGGTGATCTTGCTCCTGAACCCTCGGCAGAAATGATTGAAGCAGGTAAGCGTGTCTATTTTACCAAGTGCGTGTGGTGCCATGGGGTCGATGGAGCAGGTGACGGGCCTGGTGCCGACCGACTCTGGCCTCGCCCCAGAAATTTCAACCAAGGTACTTTTAAAATTCGCCACACAGCGAGTGGTGAACTTCCACTGTTTGATGCGAAGAAACCAATTCCTGGCCAAAACGATCTCTTCGAAACTGTGACGCATGGTCTTCCTGGCTCTGCGATGCCCCCGTGGGAAGGTATCTTGAGCGAAGAGCAGCGTCAGCAAGTCCTCTCGTTTGTGACGACCCAGCTGGTCAAAGACAGGAAATTTACTGATAAACAGTCCGAGAGCCAAACCGTGCTTCAGTTAGCTGATTTGAAGCCAAAGCCTGCTACCGATGAAAGTAAGAAGCGCGGTGGCGAGCTAATCGTGGAAAAAAAATGTGTGGAATGTCATGGTATGGAAGGCCGTGGCGATGGGAACGCCTTCAATTTGAAAGATGACTGGGGCTTCTCAATTCAGCCAGCCAATTGGCATAAGTGCTGGAACTTCCGTGGGAGCCGTCAGGACCCCTACAATGTGTCCAACATTTTTAGAACTTTCTCGACAGGAGTAAACGGCACTCCAATGCCTTCGTTCGCAGACAATACGACCGTCGATGAACGGTGGGATATTGCCAACTTCGTCAATTCCCTTTGTGAGAGGGATCCACTGGGTAACCCTTTACCAATCGACCCTCTGACTGATAAGCCAAAAATCAATTTCGTCATTCCATCGGATATGGTTGAGGGGGAAATCCCAACCGACCTGGAGCATGAAGCATGGAAAAAGGCTCCAAAGCGATACGTAGCCATGGGCGGCCAGATCACCCACAAGCCGAGGAACTTTGTGAATCGGCTCGACGATATTTGGGTGCGATCACTCTACAACGATAAACACATTGTCTATCTGGTTGAGTGGGATGACAGAACAAAGAGTGTGGCCGAGGGTAAGCTCCCTTGGGCTCCTACACAGGTCAACATAGATATCAAGGAACAGGATCCGAAAACCGGTGAAGAAGGATCCATCGCGGCTCACCAGAACAACTATACGGTCTATAATGACGCGATTGCCATTGAAACAGCAGTAAAATGGAAGGAGCTTCCAGCTCCAATCAAGCCGCGGTACTTGTTCGGCACTAACGAACAGTTCCCTGTAGACATCGTGAAGTGGGAAGCGGATGGATCTCTTCGCGCCTTCAAGGGGACAGGTTGGGATAAGGATTTTGAAGAGCGTGATAATTACGAAGAAGCCATGAAGCTCTTGAAGGCTGAGTGGAAGAATGGCCGGTGGTACGTTATGATTCAGCGGCCTGTCGGTAATAAGAAGGATCAGGATTATGACGAGGATACCTTCTTTGAGGTGGGGCAATACATCCCGACCGTCTTCTTTGCCTGGGACGGTCATAATGGTGATGCGGGACGGAAGATGGCCGTGTCAGCCTTCTACTATACCTTTATGAATCCCCCGGTTCCGCAGGAGACATATATCTATCCAGTTGTGATTGCAGTTGGTGTTGTTCTCCTGGAGGGATGGGTCTTGACCCGCCGTTCAAATAAGAAAAAAGGAAAGGCACTCTAGCTTTCATTTGAAACGCGAGTAGGCGTCGTCAGCTCAAAGGGGGTGGGGTAACCCACCCCCTTTTTTTATTGAGAAGAGTGATGGATGTATGATTTCCGATGTCACAGGGGTCCTTCTGGCCGGCGGGAAAAGTCGACGGATGGGAGAAGATAAGCGGTTTCTCGCTGTGGGGGAACGTACCCTCTTGGAGAGGAGTTGTAATGTTCTTTCTCAGGTTTTTGAACGTGTTTGTATAGTCATTGCTCAGGATAGTCAGCCACTTGAAGCTCACGTCCCAGTTATTCGTGACCTCATCCCATCCTGTGGAAGTCTGGGGGGCATGTATACCGGTCTACACCAGGCTACAACGCAGTACATTTTTCTCGCTGCGTGCGATATGCCATTTATTCGCGCGGATCTTGTCCAGTACATGGTCGGGAAAAAAGATCATGCGGATCTCATTGTGGCGTATTGGCACGGCCGACTTCAGCCGACCCATGCAATCTACAGTAGAAACTGTTTACCGGTTGTCGAGGAACTCATGAGAACCGGTGAACTGAAGATACAGAGGTTGCTTGCAGTCCCTGCACTCCGTGTTTGTCTGATCACGGAGGATGAGATTCGCACGATTGATCCAGAAGGACGATCGTTTCAGAATGTGAATACACCGTCTGATCTTAACCGAGCGCGTTCCCTGTATGAAGATCGGTTGGGTGGCTGAAGCAGTGATGCTTCCCGAGTAGGCATGACACGGTCGTTGATCATTCTGCATCCGGGTTCTTTGGGGGATGTCCTACTGGCAGTACCGGCTATACGAAGACTTCGTGCTCGGTTTTCAGGGCGAGACACGTTACTCATTGCCCGTGATTCTGTCAGTCGATTTCTTGTAGCTTGCGGTGTCATTAATGATTGGATGTCCTTGGAAGGATCAGCAACGGCTGGGCTCTTTCTAAAGGGCGTTCCGCTATCGCGTGAGCTAGAGACGTGGTTCCATCGATGTGATCTCGCGGTCGCCTGGATAGATGACAACGAGGACGCACTTCGTGCCACTTTCCAGGAGTTTGGTGTCGCACAAGCGCGGATTCAATCACCATTCTCTCTTGCATTACGTGCCAGGCATCAGAGCCATCGTTTTCTTGAAACCGTGGATGAGTCAATTGTCGATGAGTCATCAGACAGGGTTATCCAGGTTCCTTCAGTTTTTGTCGAAGAGGGTAGCGCCTGTCTTGAGCATATAGGGGTTCCACGGGGACGGATATTCGCGCTGGTGCATCCTGGAAGCGGTAGTGTGCACAAGTGTCTCAATCCAGAAGCTATTGCCGTTCTCATCCAGAGGCTCGATCAGAAAGGTCTGGTACCGGTTGTCCTTGAGGGGCCAGCTGATCAGAGTGTGATCGAGCGCGTGCTGCAGGTGAGTCGCCGAAGACCACCAACTCTTCGAAATCTTGATCTTACAACACTTGCCGGAGTTCTTATGCTCGCCAAGTTTTTTCTTGGGCATGACTCCGGCGTGACACACCTAGCGGCGCTCCTTGGTGTTCGAACCGTTGCCGTCTTTGGGCCAACCGATCCAGATAGATGGGCACCCCTGGGGGATCATGTGACGATTTTGCGAGGGCCATCCTGTCTCTGCCGATCATGGGAAGCAGTCAGACAATGCCATGAGAAGCCTTGCCTGTCTCTGCCGATCAGTCAGGTTTTCACGTCACTCGAAGCATCTGGATTAGCATAGCCTTGGTTCGGAACCCCTCGGAATTCAAAGTAAACCGCCTTGTCTCTCGCTATCTCATAATGTTACAGTGCTCCGTTGATTTCCGTTCATTCGTGGCGGCTGAGGGGAATTGTTTTGTCGCAAGGTATCGTGCAAGGAAAGGTAACCACCGCTCTGCTCACGGCTCTCAATGGAGCAAAGCAGAAAGGGCAGCTCAAGACGCCGGTCTGGCCGACACTGAGTCTGGACGCTCCCAAGCGACCGGAGTGGGGAGACTTGGCCTCGACCGTGGCTATGTCATTGGCAGCTTCCGAGCAGAAGGCACCTCATGACATCGCGCAGATCATTGTAGACAACCTCTCGGAGCGAGACCAACTGTTTGACCGTGTGGAAATCGTCAGGCCGGGTTTTTTAAATCTCACCGTCAAGCCAACTCTTTGGCAGGAAGTCATTCGGGAAATCGCGGCGCAGGAGCGGTCCTATGGCCGGACTGATATTGGGAATGGCCGTCGAGTGTTGGTTGAGTATGTGAGCGCAAATCCGACAGGCCCATTGCATGTCGGACATGGCCGAGGCGCTGCGGTGGGACAAGCTGTTGGGCGGCTGTTGCAGGCCATCGGATATGATGCGGTCAGTGAGTACTACATCAATGACGCCGGGCGGCAGATGAAACTGTTGGGTGCGTCGGTGTACGCACGATACCTCGAATTGTCAGGGAGATCCGCCACATTTCCGGAAGATGGGTATCACGGGGCATACGTGACGGCAGTCGCGGAGAAAATAAAGGGCCAACTTGATGGTGTGGCTGGCGAACTGAGTTCGGAGGACCTCCAGGCTCGTTGCCGAACGCTTGCGTACCAAGACCTGTTGGGGCATATTCGCGACGACCTCAGGGCCTTTGGCATCGAGTTCCACTCATGGTTCAGCGAAGCCTCCCTTCTGGAATCACAGGCTGTGGAACGGGCCTGCGACGAACTGAAAGCCCGGGACCTCTTGTTCGAGCAAGACGGAGCGTGGTGGTTTCGATCATCCGCGTACGGAGACGAGAAGGATCGTGTCGTCAAGAAGCAGGATGGCGAATATACCTATCTGGCCTCCGATATCGCCTATCATCACGACAAGTTGCGACGGGGCTATGATCTGTTGATCGATGTCTGGGGGGCCGACCACCATGGGTATATCCCCAGGATGCAAGCCGCAGTGCAGGCGTATGGCTATACGAAGGAGCGTCTACACGTCGTGTTGGTGCAATTAGTAAAGCTGTTACGGGGTGGCGTCGAAGTAAAAATGTCCAAGCGGACCGGCGATTTCATCACGATGCGGGAGGTCATTGACGAGGTTGGGGCGGACGCCGCGAAGTTTTATTTTCTGATGCGGGATTCCAAGACCCACTTGGAATTTGATTTGGAGTTGGCCAAGCAGCGTTCCAACGACAATCCGGTGTACTACGTGCAGTATGCGCATGCAAGAATTTGCAGCCTCTGGCGCGTCGCATCCGAGCGAGGTATTGTCCGTCCATCCGCGAGCGAAACGGATCTCACGGTGCTTACGGATCCAGACGAGTTGGGTTTGATCAAGAAGCTCGCTGCGTATCCCGAGGTGCTTCAGGCGAGCGCCCTCGCGTTTGAGCCGCACCGAGTGACGTATTATCTTCAGCAGTTGGCGGCGCTCTTACACACGTTCTATAACAAGCACCGGATTCTCCCTCCGGCTGGGGAGCTAGATCCTGATGAGTCGGTGGCCGACGTGCTCGCACCCAGTCGCACTGCAGCACGGTTGGTCTTGATGGGAGCCGTCCAACAGGTGATTTCCAATGGGCTGGACGTCCTAGGCCTCTCAGCACCTGAACAGATGTAGTTTGCCACTTCCAGCGAGCGATGTGATGCAGTACCAGATCCACCAGCCAGATCCGTACTCCAAGGGCCGCATCGGCCAGTTGACGACGGGCCATGCCACGATCGAGACCCCGGCGTTCATGCCGGTGGGTTCTCTCGGACCGGTAAAGGGACTTGAACCAAAGGATCTGCAGGAGTTAGGGTTCGGCCTGATGCTCAACAATGCGTACCATCTGTACCTACGTCCTGGGCACAAGATCGTCGCGGGTATGGGCGGGCTCCATGCCTTTACCGGTTGGTCTGGAGCCATCCTCACGGATAGTGGAGGGTTTCAGATCTTCAGTTTGGCGAAATTGTGCGAGATCACGGATGATGGCGTCACGTTTCAATCGCATATCGACGGGTCAACGCATGTCATTACACCGGAGAAAGCGATCGAGATTGAAGAGGCCTTAGGGGCCGACATTATTATGGTACTTGATCAGTGTGTGGCACTTCCTGCCAGCAGGGAGGTGGTGCAGGAAGGGGTACGACGGACCAGGCTTTGGGCAGAGCGCTGTCAGGCTGCGCGTCGTCGGACAGACCAGGCCTTGTTTGGGATTGTCCAGGGTGGATTGGAGGCGGACGTCCGCGTCGCGTCGGCACGGGAGTTGGTGACGTTGGGGTTCGAGGGCTACGCGATCGGCGGATTGTCGGTCGGTGAGAGTAAGACGGATATGTATGGGATGCTCGATGCGACGGTCCCGGAGTTGCCGGAGACGAAACCTCGGTATCTCATGGGCGTGGGACTTCCTGAAGACTTAGTCGAGGGTGTCGCTCGAGGCGTGGATCTCTTTGACTGCGTCGTGCCGTCTCGCCACGGGAGAACGGGATCTCTCTTTACTGCATCAGGGCGGGTTGTGATTAAGCAGGCGAAATATACGGAGGATGAACGGCCGATCGATCCAGATTGTGGGTGCCCGGTGTGTGCCCGGTATTCTCGTGCCTATCTGCATCACTTGTTTATGGTCAAGGAGATGTTGGGGGCTCGACTCAACACGATCCACAATCTGTGGTATTTCTCCGAGTTGATGCGTGGCATCAGGGAAGCCGTGCGGGAGAGGCGGTTTCCGCTGTTCCGCGAGGCCTTTTATCGGCACCGTGATCGACAGGGCGGGAGCGAACGTGTGGAGGACGGTGAGGCGGATGCTCACCGAGAACAAGAAAACAGTTATCAGGCATAGAAGGGAATACGTGCGATGTTGATGGAATCACTGGCATGGGCTGAAGGAACGGGTGGAGGCGGGGCGGCTGCGAGTGGCGGGGCGGGAGGGATTCTGTCGTTGATTCCCTTTCTGCTCATCTTTGTGATTTTTTACTTTCTCCTCATTCGACCGCAGCAACAGAAGCAGAAACAGCAACAGGCGTTGTTGGACGCCGTCAAGAAGGGCGACAAAGTGGTGACTACTTCGGGAATTTGGGGAACCGTCACCAATCTTGGGAAAGATACCGTCACATTGCAAATTGCGGACAATACCAAGA
>JAHBWQ010000162.1 GCA_019636915.1 Nitrospira sp.
CCTAGTAGGGTGCGCCCCTCCGCAAGAACAAGAGAGTGAATATCGGACTCTCCACACCTGACCTTTCGGAAATCCAAGCGCGTGTCGCACGAGAAGGCTTTCCTTGTCAAACGCTGAATGCCAGTGTCTTGCATAAGTTTGTGACCGACTGCTTTGTCGAACAATCATCGCGTCTCATATCCCGCTCAAATGGACGAGGCAAGAAGCGTCGAGCCGCGTAATGTGACGGTGTGCGACTGTAGTCGGGGAAAGAGAGCGTGAATAGAAGTTGGTCGTATTCTGACGTGTTTGGCCGTGGAGTATAAAGTCCAAGAGCGAACTTTGATTTCTGGCGTGAGAACACTTCTTGACCAGTTCTGCAACCATGGCTGTCGTATCCAATCCTGGGGGGAACAGCGCCACGATCCATCGGAGCAAAAAGTGAAGAACGTCGTCTGGTGGAGAGGCGCATAAGGGTTCGATCTGGTCTCGGGTTGAAGCCAATACCGAAGGGGCTTGAACGATCGCAGTGCTTCTGTCGGCAGCTCTTGGGTTTCCTAAAATGGGGCCGGAGCGCTGTGTTGGGTTATGGGCATTCTGCTTGGTTACTTCGGCTGCCGTTTTGTCTCCATGGATTGCCTGTACCGTTCGATATGGTCCAGCATTTTGTCCTTCGGCACTCCGAACCAGGCCAAGGCATGTCGGATAAGTGTCGCCGACGTTTCGACGTCCGGTTGGATGACCTCTGTTACCCCAAGGGCGCTGAGTCGTTCCGCTTCTGCCGATCCATGTGCACGGGCCAAAATTGGAACGTTGGGATTAAGATTGCGCATGCGACCGACTGCGAGGGCAGCGGATTCAATTTCAGGCAAAGCCACAATAATCAGAGAGGCGTCTGCCGTTCCGGCCTTCGCCAGTAATTCGCGGTGCGAGGCGTCGCCATAGAGGCAAGGAACGCCCCGACCCTGTAGGCGGCGAATCGTGTCCGGATTTCGATCAATGACGACATAAGGTAGATTGAAAACTTCCAACGCTTTTCCGAGCGAGCTCCCTACTCGTCCAAAGCCACATACCACGACATGATGATGGAGTGATTCGCCTTCCGGGGGCCAGGGTGATGTGTCGAGTTGCGCACGGACCAAACGCTTCCGACCGATCAAATTTGGCACAGACCGAACGAGTGCCGCATTGATCAGAATGGTGATGAGAGAGGCGGCGAGCGTTGCGTTATACACGTCGCTGTCGATATGACCTGCCGATCTTGCTGTTTGGACCAATACAAATGAGAATTCACCGACTTGTGTGAGTCCGACCCCCACAAGAATTGCCGTCACCCACGAATACCCGAACAACCGCACGATGGCTGACCGAATCAGGAACTTTCCGATCACAATCAAGCCGATCATTGCGGCAAGAAGAGCAAGGTTATCAACGATGATACTGGGGTCGATGAGGATACCGATGGTGACGAAGAAAAGCGCGACGAACGCATCACGGAGCGAGAGCAATCTCGCCAAGGTTTCGTGTGCATACTCCGAGGCGCTGATGGTGAGGCCGGCCAGGAAGGCCCCCAAAGCGAGGGAGAGTCCGACCATCTGTGTGACAGCGGCGGTCCCAAGACTGATGGCGAGCGTGACGAGGAGGAATAATTCTTGGCTCTGGGTTCTGGCAACGTGCGTCAGGATGTGCGGAATAACCTTGGCACCCAGGTAGCTCAGTGGCACCAAAATGAGTAAGGCCTTTGCCAATGCCTGACCGATTAATAACAGTCGTCCAGAATCAAACTCACCGAGTACTGGCATCAATACGGTCATCGCCACGACGGCGACATCTTCGACCAAGACGATGCCGATCATCACCCGTCCATGTATTGAACGAAGTTCCCCCCGATCGACAAGAAGACGGACGAGGACCATCGTACTCGCGATGGACGTGACGGCCCCGATTACGATGCTTTGCGTGGTCGGCCACCCGATCAGGCGTCCCATCGCGACGGCCAATCCAGTAGACAGCAGAATGCCAAATAGCCCACCCGCTAGGGCCACCCATTTGACTCGCATCAAGTCCTTCACCGAAAACTCGAGCCCGATCGAGAACATCAGGAGAATGACGCCGATGTCTGCAAACAGCTCAAAGGCGTGAGGTTCCGAGATCGTTGGTCCCGGAGTAAAGGGACCAATGGCGATACCGCCCAGGACGTAGCCGAGGATGAGCGGTTGCCCGGCCAACCGGGCGAGGATGCCTCCCGCGACGGCGGCAAGGAATACGATGGCAAAATCTTCAAAGAAGATTGAATTGGGTTGCACGTCCACCCCTCTTGAGGACACCCCCTGCACACACGGGATGTGTCAGGGCTGATTTGGAGCAAGGTAGATACCATAAACCGTGGAACAATACTGCTGCCCCACGAATCAATGGGTGTTGAAGTATGGTCATCGCTCCGAGAGAAGCCAAGGAAGAGTGCTTGAACGGAACAGTGTAAGAGGACGTGCGAAATTTGTGATGACACGATATACTCAGCCGCGCAAACAAGTTTCACCTGTTCGGAGGGAGGACGATCATGGGAGAGCCACGTATCGCAGCGAAGGAGCCGTCAGTCCTGACCTTGGAGGCAGGCACGTATTACTGGTGCGCATGTGGACGATCGAGAGATCAGCCGTTCTGTGATGGGTCACACGAAGGAACCGGGATCGAGCCGGTGGAATTTACCGTCGATGAAACGAAAGAAGTGGCGTTGTGCCAGTGTAAACGCACGAAGACGCCGCCCTACTGCGATGGCACACATCAGTCGCTCTGACGACACCCAGACGGCGATTGGTACGCCGATTGATCAACCCCTTGAGCTGTCATCGGGCGATGGTCCATACTTGTGAAAGCTATGGACCGATCGCCCATCTCTCCTTGCGAAACCCTCTTAGAGCGCTATCAAGCCTTGCTGGAAGTGGCGCAGGCCATTTCTGTTCATCGAGATCTCGATGAGCTCTTTCGGGAGCTTGCGCAGCGTCTTCCTCGCGTGGTGCGAGTCAATTTCGTTGGGCTCTCCTTGCATGATCCAATCAAGAACATCATGCGGCTGCACACCGTTCAGGCGAATGTGCCGGCCGATCTGATCGGCGGGCATGAGGAATCTATTGATGAAACTCCGGCTGGGTTGGTTTGGCACACCCAAGAGCCTTTACTGGTTCCGGATGTCGCCGAGGAAACGCGATGGCCCAAGGTCATGCGTTGTATGCAGGAAGACCACTCCCGCTCCTGTTGCTTCGTGCCGCTGACCACGGCAGCACGTCGGTTGGGTGCCATGGGGTTTGTGAGTTTGGAAAAAGAGGCCTATAGCGAAGCCGATTTGGAATTTCTGCAACAGGTGGCGAATCCGGTCGCCGTCGCCGTAGAAAATGCACTGGCCTTTCAAGAAATTGCCCAACTCAGAGATAAACTGGCAAAGGAGAAGCTCTATCTCGAAGAGGAGCTCCGTCTGGAACATGGGTTCGAGGACATTATCGGCGACAGCGATGCCCTCAAACAGGTCCTTAAACAAGTGGAGGTCGTGGCCCCGACTGATTCGACGGTTTTGATTCAAGGCGAAACCGGCACAGGAAAGGAGCTTATCGCTCGGGCCATCCATCGCCTCAGTGGACGAAGCGAGCGCACCTTCGTCAAGCTGAATTGTGCCGCCATTCCCACGGGGCTGTTAGAGAGCGAATTGTTCGGGCATGAACGAGGCGCATTCACGGGAGCGATTTCGCAGAAGGTCGGAAGATTCGAGTTGGCCGATAAGGGCACGATCTTTCTTGATGAGGTCGGGGAAATCCCGTTGGAGCTACAGTCCAAACTGCTTCGGGTATTGCAAGAACAGGAGTTCGAGCGGTTGGGGAGTACGAAGACGATCCGAGTGAACGTGCGACTGATTGCCGCGACCAACCGCGATCTCAAGAGTCTGGCGGAGGCCAAACAGTTTCGCAGCGACCTCTACTATCGACTGAATGTCTTTCCGGTCACCGTGCCTCCCTTGCGCGATCGGCAAGAAGACATTCCCACCCTCGTCCGCTATTTCACGCAGCACTATGCGGTGCGCATGAAAAAGAACATTCAAACCGTGCCTGCCGAGACGCTGGACGTGTTGTCCCGTTACCCCTGGCCGGGCAATATTCGGGAGTTGGAAAATTTGATCGAGCGGTCCGTCATTCTCACCCAGGGGACGGATTTGCAGGTATCGCTCAGTGAGCTCCGGCCGGTGAACACCCATATCGCTTCCGCGATGATCACGCTGGAAGAGGTTGAACGTGAACAGATTGTGCGCACGCTGCGCGAAGCAAGATGGGTAATCGGGGGACCCAAAGGGGCTGCGGTCAGATTGGGCCTCAAGCGAACGACCCTCCAGTCCAAGATGCAGAAACTCGGTATTTCTCGCCCCATCGAGTGACGACCCGCTTCGGTACCTGGCGATCAGTCGGCATGACCGAGCTCTCCTAGCCCGCATTATTCATGAGCGCTTCTACTGCAACCACCGATACGTCGCTGCGACAAGCCTGGCTCCACCGAAAACGCAGCCAGGTGGGAAGGCTTGCCCCTCGTGGCCTCGACATACTGTTTCAAGTATGGCTCAGCGCTCCGCATGCCCGTCTCGCGTCGCGTCTTGGTGGTTTCGCCACGAACCCTCATGAATAATGCGGGCTAGAAGTTATGGTTGATGTGGGACAATCTCGTCTTCATGAAGCAGATCGGGCTTGCACCTTAGCGGTCGAGATACGCGTGTGTGGAACGATCGCGCAGGTATGGGTGGCCATCCCTACCGTTCATGGTACGGATGGCCACTCCGGGCTTATTAGGCAAGTGGCTGGGCCGGAGCGACTTGCCCAAAACGGCCGTTGTTGAAGTCATCGGCGGCTTGCCGAATTTCAGCTGTGGTGTTCATCACAAACGGGCCGTATCCGACCACGGGTTCGTTGATAGGCTCACCTGTGAGAACCAGGAGGATTGCGTCCTGTTCAGCGCGGATAGTGATCGCATCGCCTTCACGCGCCAGACGAACAATCTCAGCCTCACCGACGGTTTGCTCACCGTTGATGACGACACGGCCGGCAAGCACGGCGACCATGGAGTTGTGTCCCTCCGGAAGCTCAAGCGTGAGATCGGCCTTTTTCTCGAGACGCAGGTCCCACAAGTTGACGGGCGTAAACGTTCGCGCCGGTCCACGGGCACCACGGAATGTTCCCGCGATAATCCTCGCCTTTCCTCCCGGAAATGGGACAACCGGAATATCCGCATTCGTGATCGCCTGATAACCTGCAGGGCTCATCTTATCCTTTGCCGGCAGATTCACCCACAGCTGGACCATCCGGAACGGACCACCGGTTTTGGTGTAGTTCGGCGAATGGAACTCCTCATGGATGATGCCGCGGGCTGCCGTCATCCATTGCACGTCGCCCGGCCCGATGACTCCGCCGTTTCCGGCTGAGTCGCGATGCGCAACTTCGCCATCGTACACGATGGTCACCGTCTCGAATCCACGATGCGGGTGTTGCCCGACCCCGCGCGGTGTGTCGGTGGGGTCGAAGTGATGCGGACCCGCATAGTCGAACAATAAGAACGGGCTGATCGCCGCACTCTCATCATGGTACGAAAAGAGCGAGCGGACCGGGAACCCGTCTCCGACCCAGTGATTCCCTTGAGATCGCAGCACGTCGACAATCTTCTTCATGATGCCTCCTTTTCGAGCTACACTGTGAGTTCACGCTCTCGACTGTTTATTGTCCATCGACACAGGTAGTATAGGTCGCCCGAAAGGGGTTTCAAGTACGATCTTCCAGGATACCGGCCATGGCCAAGAATACCGATTGTCCGACTGAACAGACGCTCGACCTCATTTCCGGTCGGTGGAAAGTGATGGTCATTTACTGGTTGCTGAAAGGTGACCGCCGTTTTAATCAGTTGCAGCGAGAGCTGACCGGCATCACGCACCGTACGCTCACCAAACAGTTGCGGGAACTCGAAGCTGACGGCCTTGTAGAGCGAGATGATTTCAAGGAGAACCCTCCACACGTGGAATATCGCCTGACGCCACTCGGACGTTCGCTGGAACCCATCTTGATGGCGATGCATGAATGGGCCATGTCTCACCCGTGCCTGACGCGGCACTCCCTGCAGACGTGAAGATCGCGATCTGGTCGGCTTAGGCTGTCGTAATTTGTCTGTGCATGTTCCTCTTCTGAATCTCGCTTCAGCCGTCGCTTGACGATTCTTCTCGTCATGTGACGACCCCTCGGCATCTTCCATCGTCATGGCGTCTCGTCCATATGGTGCTTCCGCATTCAGGCATACTAGCTCATGCATCATTTCAATGGGTTGAGCATCGGGTTTCAAACGGAATGTTTGGAGGAATGCGTTTTGCCATTGGTTTGGCATGGGTAGTCGTACAGAGCAACGTGAGAGGTGATGCCATGAGTGAACTGATGATGTGGAGTGTGTGGTACGGGATAGTCGCAACCTTGCCGTTAGGCATGACCAGGTTGGTGATAAGCCACGCTCTGGTGAGGAATGAGAGCCGCCGTCGCGCGTACTTCTCAAGGCAGCTCAAAAAGGAGGTGTCACGTGTGGTTCTTTAAAACCGACGATTCTTGGGGCGGGCTCATTCTTCGGGTCGGGCTCGGCAGCGTGATCTTTGCGCATGGTGCACAAAAAATGTTCGGCTGGTTCGGAGGAAGTGGATACGAAGGGACAATGGGATTTTTTACGCAGAAAATGGGGCTGCCCTGGCTTGTGGCCTTTCTCGTCATCATCGGGGAGTCTCTTGGCAGTCTCGGATTGATTGCGGGCTTTCTGACCCGGTTCACTGCCGCAAGTTTTATCGTGATCATGATCGGCGCGATTGCGACCGTGCATTGGCCTCAAGGGTTTTTTATGAATTGGTTCGGGCAGCAACAGGGTGAAGGATATGAGTATCACTTGCTGGTTGTTGTCATGAGCGCCGCTCTTGTTGTGATCGGCGGAGGAAAGTGGGCTTTGGATGGTCTGATTGCCCATTGGCTTCAGAGTGAGGAAACCGCTCCGGAACAGCCGCTGAGGAAGGCAACATAACCGCTCTTGTATCGATGCCTCGCCTTCATTTCCTAGGGTTGTACCCAGTATGGTTTAGGAGAGACAACGTGGTATGGTCGCTCCGTTCTAACTGAAAGGAGATAAACATGAGAGTTATCAACTACGTATGGGCGATCGGACTAGCTCTGGTTTTTGGGCTCGGCGCCGGATCTTCGGCTTCCGCGAGAACAGTTGAGGCCGGAGACTCCAGTTCGAGTTGGAGCGGAACCGGCGAGTTCATCGAGCTTGGCAATGGAGATCAGGTCGTCAATGGGATGGTGAAAGGAATGCTGATTTCTCGTCACAAAGACGGAGGCAAGATGATCGTTCATTCCTCCAAGCTGGCTTGCCCGGTGCGGGTGAATCTCAACCGACAGAAAGATACTCAGGCCATCGAAGGGCTCTGCACGATCGTGGCGCATGAGGGCAAGGATGTCGGGTATGGTCACTGGAAGTGCGCTGGAAATTTAAAAGAATGTACGGGTGATTTCACGTTTACAGGCGGTTCAGGTGGATTCACCGGTATGTCAGGAACCACTCCGTTCCAGACCAATATCATCTTTGAAATGCAGGATGGGAAAAACGGTCAAGCCATCGGGTATGCGGTATGGCCGAATCTCACGTACATGCTGCCGTAAGTCGTTATTCGATTTTCCGGCATGCGCCGACCGTTCGGCAGCGTGCCGGGAAATCGGCAGATCGCCTTCGCCTCTCTTCTAAACTCCAGCTCGGTCTCTGGAAGTATCTGTGCCGATATTTCCACAACACGCATCCCAAAGAGCATTCTCTCCCCGGACCGTAGTGGTCATGATCGTCATGGAGAATGATTTGACACGCATACATGGAAACTGATAGTACCAAAATAGTTTCTATGGTATCCGTGGTCACTTATGTCGATTCGAAATCCTAAGCAGCAAGAACCAGCAGTCGATCAAGCCGGTGTTCGACGAGTGGTCGCCGTTGCTCGACGCCAATTCCTCGCCCACGGCTTTCGCTCCGTGAGCATGGATGACCTCGCTGCCGAATTGGGCATGAGCAAGAAGACCCTCTATGTGTCCTTTCCAAGCAAGGCTGCGCTGATTGAGGCTGTACTGAAGGACAAATTCAGCGAGGTGGAGGCGGATTTCGGGCAGTTGGAAAGAGAGCAAGCTGCTGATGTCGAGACGGCACTTCATCAATTCCTCAGCTGCCTGCAACGGCACACCGCAGAGATTCAGCCGGCATTCGTCAGAGACATCGGGCGTGAGACTCCGGAACTGTTTCAGCTGGTCGAGCAGAAGCGTCGTGAGCTCATCCGACGCTACTTCGGTGGGCTGTTCGAAGACGGGAAGAAAGCCGGTATGATTCGGAGTGACATCCCGACCCACCTCATCATCGAGATTCTGCTTGGCGGCGTCCAAGCCATCATGAATCCACTCAAGCTGATGGAGCTTGGTCTTACCGTGGAGAAGGGCTATTCATCCGTCATCCGTCTCATTCTAGAGGGGGCGCTACAAAGGCGGTGAAGTGATGAGACAGAGTAGAAGAAACTCACCTAAACTTCTCTCCTGCGTATTCGCCGTGATGGTGTTCGGTGTCCTGACCAGCTGTAATCAGCCTCCCTCTGATCTGGTCCAGGGCTATGTCGAAGGCGAGTATGTCTATGTGGCGTCTCCATACGGCGGGGCCTTAGCTACGTTATCTGTGCGGCGTGGAATGCAGGTGACGGCTGGTGATCCTCTGTTCGCCCTTGAGCAAATCTCTGAGAAAGCCACGAGAGATGAAGCAGCGCGGAAGTTGAGCGAAGCCCGCGCAAATCTGGAAGACCGACGAAAGGGCAAACGACCCTCTGAGATTGCCTCCCTCCGGGCGCAGCTTCAACAGGCCCAAGCAGCACTACAGCTGTCGTTACGTGAAGTGGCTCGTCAGGAGGGACTTATGACGGTGCCAGGTGCGGCGGTGGAGCTTGAGGTGGACCGGGCTCGATCAACGCGGGATCAAAACCAGCAGCGTGTCTCTCAGCTTGAAGCGGACTTGAATACGGCTCTCCTGGGCTCCCGTACGGATCAAGTCACTGCGGCTGAAGCAGAAGTTCGAGCAAAGGAGGCGGCGCTGGCCAAAGCCGAGTGGGATCTTGCCCAAAAGCGTCAGGTCGCGCCGAAGGCCGGGTTTGTCTTCGACACGCTGTATCGGGAGGGTGAATGGGTGCCGGCTGGACGCCCTGTCGTTGTGCTGTTGCCTCCTGACCACATCAAGGTCCGCGTATTTGTGTCTCAAGCGAAACTTGGGGCGATTAAGCTTGGTGACCAAGTCCAAGTCATGGTCGATGGGGTGCAAGGCTCGACCTCAGGAACGGTCAGCTACATTTCGCCGAAAGCGGAATATACACCTCCGGTGCTCTATAGCCAGGGAAGTCGTGACAAGCTGGTTTTTATGGTTGAAGTGCTGTTCGATCAGGCTGCGGGCGTCAATCTGCATCCTGGTCAGCCGGTGGACGTTCGATTCCATGGTGTTCAATGACGGCTGTAGCGGACAGGCAGGAATTGGCCATCGATGTGAGCGGGATGACCAAGCGGTTCGGGGCACGCACCGTAGTCGATCGCATTGGGCTGCAAGTGCGCCGTGGTGAGATTTATGGGTTTCTCGGTCCGAACGGCAGCGGCAAGACCACCTTTATCAGGATGCTCTGCGGACTTCTTCGAGCGGACGAAGGCCGTGGTACCTGTCTGGGCTATGACGTCATTCGCCAAAGCGAAGCCATCAAAGCTGCCGTCGGCTACATGACCCAGCGGTTCAGTTTCTATGAGGATCTGAGCATCGCGGAGAATCTGGAGTTTGTTGCGCGCATGTTCGGAATCCCTGATCGGCGCGCTGCGGTGGAGCAGAGTCTTGAACGGTTGGGGCTGGCTGGTCGTCGGGAGCAGCTGGCCGGGCAACTCTCAGGAGGCTGGAAGCAGCGGCTCGCGCTGGCCGCCTGCTTGATCCATCAACCACGATTGTTGTTGCTCGATGAGCCAACAGCTGGGGTCGATCCGAAAGCGAGACGAGAATTCTGGGAACAGATCCACGAGCTGGCTGCCGACGGGCTCACCTTTCTGATCACCACTCACTATATGGATGAAGCCGAACGGTGCCATCGGTTGGCCTACATTTCGTACGGCAAGCTGCTTGCCAATGGAACTGTTTCGGAGGTGATTCGGCAGGCTCGGCTCACGACCTGGTCGGTCAGCGGCCCCAATCTCCATCAATTGGCGGTGGAGCTCCGTCGACAGGCTGCTGTTCAACAGGCGGTCGCGTTCGGAGATCGGCTCCATGTCAGCGGTGCCGATCCGGTCATGCTCGAAGCCACGGTGGCTGCGTTTCGTACCGGTCCCTATGAATGGCATCGGGTCGACACCGGACTTGAAGATGTGTTCATCCATCTGATGGAGCACTCGTCGGATAATTTCGCATCATG
>JAHBWQ010000163.1 GCA_019636915.1 Nitrospira sp.
ATGGTGGCGAGTCGAGTGCCGAAGACACCATTGATTCCCACAATGACACGGTCCCCCGGTTCAATGACGTTGACGATCGCGGCTTCCATACCGGCCGATCCAGTTCCAGAGACGGCGATGGTGAAGGGGTGGGTGGTCACAAACACTCGACGGAGGAGCGTTTGAATGTCATTCATGACGGCTAAGAAGAGCGGATCGAGATGTCCGATCAGCGGAGTCGACATTACACGTAGCACCCGAGGGTGTACGGCGCTGGGACCAGGCCCCAACAACAATCTGCGTGGGGCATGAAAGTCCTGCATAGCCAAAGTCTCCTGAAATGTCGCGCGGTTAGTATAGCCAAATTGAGAAGGCATAGCTATGCAAGAAATTCGTGCAGGCACAGTTCCTAGCTAGTTTGAGGGGATTTGGGTGGTGGTGACGCCGTGTTATAGTCGGGCGCCATGAATGAACAGATGTTAGCGATCGGACAGTTACCGGGGCTTCCAGAAGACGCTGACTCCACCGTTTCACAAGCATCTCCACTCCCATACAGCAGTCGATGGTCGCGTTTCGTGAGCGTGCTCTGTGCCGGTATCTTGCTTGCCTCTCTTGCGGGGATCCTCTGGTTGTCCCTGACTGTTCCGAAACTTCAACGGTTTGAGGAGCCAGACCGCGCGCTGGATTTGATGGTCAGTCGGATGATGCAAGCGCAAGATGGACTGCGCCGTGCACCGATATGGCAACAATGGGTAGCGGAATGGACGATGGACAGTCAGGAAGAAGCTTCTCGTCAGGCCGTTCGGTGGTACCGTGAATTGATTGCAACCACCGATGATCCGTCGGCAAAGCTTCGGTTAGCGATTCTTCTCGGTGAATCCGAACACAATGCTGAGGCGCTTACTGAAGCCCAGAGTTGGCACGATCGCGGAACATCCGCCGAGTCCTTTCGACAACTGATTGAAGCGGCATACGGTATGGCTCCACTCTCACAGGCACGAGCGAGGGACTTACAAGCCATGCTGGCGGAGACGTTGCCGATCGGGTGGTTTTACGATCACCTTGCTGCGAGGATCGCGCAACGGACTGGTGATCATGCGCTCCTGACCACCGTCGAGGCACAGAGTCAGATGAAGGAAGAGCAGGTTCAGCGATGGATTCGTCCGTTGATGATCGGCGAGCTGGCCTGTCTTGCTCTTGGGGCGATGATGTTGTTGGGAATCATGAGGTTGAAGGGCCGGCGACTGAACATACTTCAGCTCCATTCACCGGGCGTGCCTCCTCCCTGGTCTGGAGGGACGGCTGCCGCGGTGATTCTGCGCGGAGGCGCCTTGGGCGCACTCATGACCATCGTATTCTTGTCTATACCTGCACTCAACCAGGGATCGTTGCGCGTACTGGCTATTCCTCTGGCGAATCTTCCGTTGCTGGCTATCGCCTATGTGCACTTGCTCAAACCGGCCGGCCTCGATTTCCGGCAGGGGTTCGGTCTCCGTATCAATCGTAAGGACCTCGGACGACTGGTGTGCGTCATCTTTGCCGTGGTCTCAGCCGCGCTCTGGGGTGAATGGGTCATGGGACAGGCCGCTGAGTTTCTGAAGCTTGAAAACCATTGGACAGAGTGGTTCGATCAGGAGTTGGTCTGGGCGACTCCGTCGATGCTGGCCATCAGCTTAGTTGAATACGTGGTCCTTGCCCCGATTTTTGAAGAACTTGCGTTTCGCGGACTCCTCTTTGCGATGTTGCGTCGCAGATTCACCTTTCTCCCTGCCGCATTACTCAGTGCGACCATCTTTGCCCTAGCCCATGGCTACAGTCTGCTGGGATTTATCAGTGTCTTGTGGAGTGGATTCCTCTGGGCCTGGATCTATGATCGAACAGGGAGTCTCATCCCCGGCATGGTGGCTCATGCCATAAACAACTTGTTGGTCTGCCTTACCGTAATGGCTCTGCTACGTTGAGAGAAGCCTCCTGAATTTGTGCAAGAGCATGGTAGAGATCTTCATAACGTAGACTCACCCCGTCCGTTTTCAGCAGCTCGCACATTCGCTGATTCGCTATCCGTTTTCCCATCGGCTGTGGTTCAGGGGAAACAGAGGATCGAACCGCCCATCGTCGTTCGACGGTCCGGCAGATTTCCTCCCAGGTCCTGGGGGTTCCATCGCTGACGTTATAGATCTCACCCTGTTCACCTTGTCTGAGGGCTGCAAGGCAGGTCGCGGCCAGATCCTCGACATGAATCAGGTTGACAAATTTTTGTGAACGTCCGACCCGTCCTGTTCGGATCCAATCAATAGGATTGCGGCGTGGACCATAAATCCCTGAAACTCTCAAGGTGATGGCTCCATAAGATGTTCTGAGGAGTTCTTCACCTTGCACACGAGGTTTTCTAGAATCAATTGTAGCTGTTTCATCAATCCAGGGAGGAGGATATTCCGTTGAGGGGCCGTCATCATAGGCGGAGGTGCTGCCTAGTACCACCAGTCGGCGGGATCGTAAGGCTGCAGTTTCAGCGAACTGCTGAACTAACTCGATTGGGACGGCAGGAAAGCACCAGAGGAGGTCGATTGCTGGAGGAAGCAGCGGCCATGTCTCAGGCTGCGTAAAATCAAACTTGATCCGTTGTTCTTTCCTCAAGCCTAGCAGGTGTCGATCCGGATCACGACTGCTGGCAAAGACCTGCGCATAGTGTTGCTCGGCAAGCGGCAGGAAGAACTTGGCGGTGTAGCCAAATCCGAGAATGGCGAGCGAGTGGTGCAAAACAAAATCCTTCCTATTGTTTCCGAGATAGTGTGCCAGTGAACAGCGATCAGAGTCCAACGGAAAAAGTCATTGTGGTTGGAGTCTGTACTGATTCTAGTAACAAAAGGATTTCCTATGGTGCACAGTAGGATTGCTGTCACGGCTTCTCTTGACGGTAGTGCCGCTCTTGGCAGGTTGTCCTGCCAGCGGTGGGAGAGACGGTAGGTTTGGAGGGACTACGCCTAGTGGTGTGGCTGTCTCGCCCAACGGCAGCGTTCTCTAGAGCGAGTAACCATGTGTCAGGTCATACCATAGTGTTGTGAGGGCTTCGTGAGAGTGGTATAAACAGACATATGTTGCACAGAAGAATTCTTGACCCACCACGTATGAAGCGATTACATCCGGCCTGGTTCCTCCCATGTCTTTTCCTTGCATCTGGTTGTGGCGATGGTGGAGGGGGTGGTGGATTACTAGGAGCAATCGGGGGCGGCGGGGGAGAAGAGCGAACGGCAGGTTCGATTGTCTACGTCACTAATAGTGGAGCGAATAGTGTGTCCGGATACACCGTGAATCCATCGACCGGTGGGCTCGCAGCAATTTCCGGTTCGCCGTTCTCGAATATCCCGACTCCGTCGGCTATTGCCGTGTCGGCGAACGGGTTGTTCGTCTATATTGCCAGCAGCGACAAGAACACAGTGACGGCCTTCCGGGTAGGCACCAACGGCGCGTTATTGTTCGGGGATTCGACTTCTGGGAACCCCAACCCCGTTTCCGTGGGTACGACCCCACGAGCCCTTGCCATCTCAAAGGATTCTCAGTTTCTATATGTTGCGAATAGTGGATCAAGTGATGTGTCGGTTTTTAAGATTGGCACGGCGGGGGGGCTGACCCTTGTTGCACAAACAGAGGGGCGTTCCAAACCGGTCGGTGCCGGAGTGTCCTCACCGATTGCGCTAGCCATTACTCCGAATGGACGGTTTCTCTATGTGGCCAACAGTACGTCTAATACGATTACGGCGTTTCAAGTCGATTCGTCCGGGCTGCTGACGCTTGTACCGCAGGCCGGGCCCAGTACAAATCCCATTTCATCGAGTGGGACAGGACTCACTGCGCTCGCTCTGTCCTCGAATGGGCAGTTTCTTTACGTGACCAACGGGACATCCAACAACGTCGCGATGTTTCGTGTTGAACCATCCGGATTGTTAACCCTCATTCCCCCGACCACTTCCAATCCCATTTCTACAGGCGGAACAACTCCGAATGGTCTAGCAGTGGGGGCGGATGGGGCCCACCTTTATATCGCCAACGGAGACGGAGGCGGGACGGTAGCGACGTTTTTGATAGGCAGCAATGGCTTATTGACCCTTGTGCCTGCCGTAGGGGTATCCCCAAATCCTGTACCCTCGCCAGCAGGAGGACTCACTCCTGTAGCGCTTGCAACTTCTCCGGACGGGCAGTTCCTATATGTAGCGAATCGTGTCGCCAGTATTTCAGGAGGTAGTGTCTCAGCCTATACGATCGTGTCCGAGTCAGGTACCCTGGTTCCCGTCACGCAACTTCTTGGCAATCCCTTTCCGGCACAGAGCAATCCTTCCGCTATTGCCACCCGTGCACCGGCCCCTTGAGAGCATGACCCATTCGCTGATCGGAATGATGAGCGATATTTTCCTCAGTGATCGAGAGGAGTTCTGCCGGAGCGATCCAGCCTCTGGAATGGAGATTTTTCCTAGTGCGGAACGTACATCATCGATGATCAGTGCCAGTAGGAGCGGTAGTGGGTCGAGCTGGTCAGGTTGATCTCCTCTCGAGCTCTGCCTGAAAGATCCGCCTGGCGTGGGCAAATGCCTCAGTCAGTGGGGCCACCAATGGTTCGGCTTCCTTGAGCTGTCCCTGGCGACTGAGGTCTTCGAGCTGGTGGCACAGTTTGGACAGTGAGACGGCTCCGAGCATCGCACTTCTCGATCGGAGGCCGTGGGCTGCCTGGTTCACGGCCTGAGCATTTTCATCGGCCATTCCCTGGCGAAGTGTTGCCACCACATCGTGGGAGTCAGCCAGATACAATGATAAGATTCTTGCCAGCATATCCGGTTTCCCCGCTCGTTGGAGGTCCGTAATCGACTTCCAAGCGTTTTGATCAACGATGAAGGCAGAGTCTGAATCTGGGGCGAGGACCGAAGTGCCGGATATGGAAGTCGTAAGGCCGGGTTGTCTTGAAGCGAGAGACTCCTGGTCCTCGGCCCGTGGTTTTAGGGAAAGCCAAGAGGTCAAGACGGCATGCAGTTGCTCCATTGAGAACGGCTTTGAGATGTAATCGCTCATTCCGCTGGACAGGCACTGTTCGCGATCACCTGGTGTTGCGTGGGCCGTGAGAGCGATGATGGGTATCGGAGATCGTGATTCTTGTCGTTCCCATTCACGGATTTGTGTAGTGGCCTCGAACCCATCCATTTCCGGCATTTGGCAATCCATCAGGATTACATCGTGGCGAGACTGTTTTGCACGATCGACCACTTCTCGGCCGTTCTGAGCAACGGTCACGGTACAGCCCATGCTTTGGAGCATCAGGAGGGCGATTTCTTGGTTCACCATGTTATCTTCTCCGAGGAGGATATGACCTGATAAGGTCGGTGTCATCGGTGCCGATTGAGCTTGCTGCGTCGTGAGCGGTTCATCGGCGAGCGCGTTGACCAACGCGTGGTGCAGAGCGTGGAACCGGAGTGGTTTGGTCACATACTGCATGTGAATCGACGGGGTGTCCTGCTCAACCTCAGCCCGCCTGATGAGCGAGACGAGTCGGATGATTTTGACCGATTGCAGGGTCGAGTCGGAGAGTAATGTTTGGACGATTTGGGTGTCGGTCATATTGTCGAAGCGTTCGTCGACCACCGCGATGACCGGCCCTTTTTCTATGGCGAGCCCCGTCATGATGTGCTCAAGGAATTCACCTTCGCTGTCAGCCATGTCTGCGGAAATACCCCATGAGGAGAAGTATTGTGTCAGGACATGGCGGGTAGAGGAGGATTCGACTGCTGCGCACAGGCAAAGATCCGAAGAAAAAGCATCTCTGTCGAGCGGGGCGAGGGCATCAGGTTGAAGCGGGAACGGGAGGGTGACCCAGAAGGTGCTGCCTTTCCCGATCTCACTTTCGACGCCGATGGTGCCACCCATCAATTTGCTGAGCTGTTTACAGATACTCAGACCAAGACCTGTTCCGCCGTGAACGCGAGTCGTGGCCCCATCCACCTGAGAAAAGGATCGAAAGAGTTTTGCTTGCCCTTCCGGGCTGATACCGGAACCTGTGTCCATGACGGTGAGCTTGATTCGGGCCGGCTCGTTCATACCCGATGCCGGAGACTCGAGGGTCACGCGTATGCTGACCTCACCTTCCTGGGTAAATTTGATCGCGTTTCCAAGCAGATTCGTGACGATTTGGCGGATACGGATGGGGTCTCCGTTCACCGCGGTAGGAACGGAGGGGGCATAGTCCACCAGAAAGTGAAGCCCCTTCCGTTGGGCTCGTTCTGCCAACTGTTCAGCCGTCCGCTCCACAATGTCACGTAAATCAATCGGCACTGAGTGGATCTCCAGTTTACCGGCCTCGATCTTCGAGAAATCAAGAATGTCGTTGATCAAGGTCAAGAGGGTGTCGCCGGAGTTGTGAATCGTCTCGACGTAGTGGCGTTGGGTCTCTGAGAGCGTTGTGCGCGCAAGGATCTCCGTCATTCCGATGACCCCGTTCATGGGGGTTCGGATTTCATGGCTCATGTTCGCCAGGAATTCGGCTTTCGCTTTTGTTGCATCCTCTGCCGCCAGCTTTGCAATGGCCAACGCTTCTTCGGACTCACGGCGTCGTGCAGCCTCGAGAACCAATGTCATGAAATTTGCCAAGGCTTGGGCGAATTGTTGTTCATCTGAGGCCCACTCTCGGGAGGAGTCGAGGTGCTCGATCGAGACGACGCCGGACAGTTTCCTCTGCATATGAAACGGGGCATCAAGCCTCGCGCCTGGCGAGAGGATTGCGACGGCCAGTTCCTGAAAGGTTGGATTGTCTAGCGCCTGTGCCGCCGCAATGAGCTGTCCATGGTCAAGAGCCGACAGGTAGTGCGGGTATTGACTGCGAAGCAGTTTCTGACCAAAGGTATGTTGCGCGGTGAGGCGATCATAGTGATCGAGGCAGTAGAGCGACTGGGTTTGCTCGTCATAAATCCAGACGCTGACTCGATCAACGACGAGCGCATGTGCCGCAATCGTGGTCAACTGCTTCGCCGTAACGGGGAGTGATCCCTCGAACACCGTACGGTCTTGGACCAAGGCCAGGGTCGCGCTCTGTTGTTGGTGTAACCGTTCCTCTTTCGTGACCAATGACTGATTCGTTGCTTGAAGGAGGGTCGCCTGTGCTTCCGCCTGCTGTTTCGCACCCACTGCCCCAACCAATTCCAGCTGGGCCTGCAGCTGTGCTTTCATCGCCAGACTGTTTGCCAGGGCAATGGCCACCTGGTCGGCCAATCGACGAGCGTACGTCACATCTTGAGAAGGAGCAGATTTCCGTTGTCGATAGGCGAGCACCAATGCTCCACTGACACGCTCGTTCACGATGATCGGAAAGATGATGAACAGCGAGAGGCCTGGTCGCATCATCAAGGAAAGATAAGAGGGAAGAGCAGTCGCCGGTGCCACCATATGGTGTGGATGGGCGCTCATGGCAGCCAGATGTTCCTCGGAGAATTGACACTGATACGTCTTGATCTCCTCTGATTGGTGCTGAATGTAGCGGACGGACAATTCGGTGGGCCCGGTGTTTGGGGTATCGACTAAAGTCATTCCCACGGCGTCACACGCGATACTCTCCATGATGCGGGACTGCACAATGTTCACCATGGCAGCCGGTTCATGGCTCGAGAGAATGGCCTGACTGATAGTCGAAAGGGTCTCCAGCATCTGAAACTGTTGATTCAGGTTGTCCGTCATACTATTGAACGAATCGGCTAACTGCTCGAATTCATCGCCGCTCTGAACGGTTACCTGGGTAGAGAAATCTCCGGTAGCAAGACGGGCGGTGCCTTCCATCAACAATGTCACTGGTTGGAGGCTGCGTCGGATGTGAACAAGACCGAGCAGGACGACGCCACTCAGTGTGCACGCGATCACCAGCAGGAATGTGTTGCGGAAATGTTCGACCGGCGCCAAAGCCGAGGCTCGTGGTTGGCTCAGGATAATGATCCATGGTTCGACCAGAAACATGTGACGGAGAGGCATCGACCAAGCCCCGGCGACATACTCTTGGGTGTCCGACTTCCACATCATCCCATTGCCCATAGGAGCGGCGAGATCGTGCCGACGAAGGTCTGGGAGCACGACAGGCTGTGCGAAGGTCGAGTAGAGGACCTGACGGTCGCCGTCCTCCACGACGAGATCCGTATCGCCCGGTAACGTCTCCTTGACCTGAGTCCTCCACAAGGCGGTATCGTCAACATGTGCGGAGAGAAGGCCGGCCTCCCAGCGCGCGGGATTGACGAGACGAGTCAGTGTGAGTTGCGGAAGCTGGTTTGCCGCGAAGGCAACCTCGAGAAGCGATTTACCCTCCTGGAGATGCGCGGTCTGCGCCTGTGTGAGTTCTCGTCGGTGAGGACCTGTCGCCGGGTTGAGCCGTACGTCACGGAAGCGATGAGCCAACTCCTTCACTGAGGCGGTGATCGCGCCCTCTTCTGTCACGGTGCTGTCTTGTGGCAGTTCGGCTGCAATCCGTCCCAGATCTGCCGTGAAGGTGAGGAGATGGTCATACAGCACCATGCCTTGAGATTTGCTCTCTTGTTTGAGCCGGGCAGCTGATTGGGCAATCAGTTGTTCCGTGACCTGACGGTAGGACATCCATCCAAGAAGAGAGGTTGGGACCAGTGCACAGAGCACGAACAGCCCGAGAATGCGGCGTCCAATACGGCTGTGAAAGAGCGAAGAAGGCAGCGTCGTCTGCATGGATCCAATAAACTAGAAGTTCCTGGCCAGGCCGTAAAACCCTCCGTCACTCGCACGAATCACGTCATCTTGGCTCTTCGGTGGGTTCAACGGAGCAATCGTATCTCGATTCTTTCCCATACTGTACACGTCGAAGTCCGAATTAATCGGGACAAGAAACCGGTCCTTTCTGGCCCCTCCCACACCTCCGCAGGGTGGTCCACCGCCGCCGGCTCCACTACTGGCTGCTCCTCCAGCAGCACCTACGCCACCGGTTCCGCTCGCGCTGCCCGCAGCACTCCCTGCCCCTCCGCTAGTGCCACTGCTTCCAACTGCACTGCCCCCAGCGCCCCCAGAACTGGCGGTTCCACCGCCCGCGACAAGGTATCGGTGCACCTGCTGATTCGAACGATTGATATCTTCGAATGCACCGTGCCAGTCATCCTGAGTTGAGAGGGTATGAACGGCAGGAATTATCCGAGGGCTGCTCTTGCGTCGTAATTTCAACTTGGCCAGATTGGGAATGTCCTCAACGACCCCGCAATTGATGCGGTAATACTGATAGGGAGTGCCCCAGGGGTCCAGTATCGTGCTACGCCCGATGTCTGCGAGGCTAGTCGGGTATATTCCGCTGCCCAAGGCAAATCCTTTGATGTCCTTGGTGAGCGCGTGCAGTTCGGAAATGGCTCGCGCCACACGTGCCTTCTCGATAAATTCCATGTAATTCGGGACGGCCAGAGCGGCCAAGACGCCCACGATTGAGATAGCCAGCATGAGTTCGATGAGGCTAAAGCCATCAGTGTGCAGGAGATACGATCTGTACGCTCGGCTCGAACGAAATGGGGGCATCTCCAAAATGGATTCGCTCTCGTGTTTCATAGGGCTCGTCTAGTTGCTATGAGTCTTGAACGCATCCAGGGAGGACTTGAGTATTGACAAATTCTGTTCCATTTGCTTTGCGAGCGTGGCTAAGGCAGGATCCTCTTTCGCCATAGCCAGTTCCCTGATCCGGGTGGCATCGAGGGCCAGTAGGACTTGCACATGTTTGAGTGCGATGATCTTCGATTGCAGCTGAACAGTCATGTGATTGACCAGATCAACCTCCGGGGTCAAATAGTCCCCTTGACGCAACGTGGTTCGAACGCAGAGGTTGCCGTTGCCGATCTGAGGGAACACATGTTTGAGCCGAGCGAGTGGGCCGGCCACCCGATGCATCAGCCGTATCGAGTGCATGCAATGGATGAAGACCACAAGACTTGCACCGAGCGCCCAGGGCCAGAATTTGGCGTGGAGGTTGAGGAGGTCGTTGGCGACGACGGCTCGCTCTTGCCAGGACAGCGCGGGATTATCGAGCGCCTGCATGAGAGGTTTGAACACGGGAATCGCCAGCAACACGAAGATGATCAACGAATAGATGATGATCTGACTCAGCATACGGATCTGCATCGGGTGTACCATGTTGACCACACGCCGGGTGTGAGGATGGTCAGCCTGAGATGCAGCATCTGTGCGACCAGGTGGTACGACGGTGAGCGGGGGAGTCTGGCGGGGGGATTCCTTTATGGGATTTGGTTCCGCCGGTGAGCCACGGCCCTGTTCTGATGTGTCGGTCGCGCGAAGTGGGTGCCCCATAATTAGGCAGCCTTCATGATCGGTGGAGAGTCCAGCTGAGGAGACTCATCAAATTTAAAACGTTGTTGCTCCGGCATGCGCTCCATCTCCAACTCGAAGGTTGCCAGACAGCCTTTGAATCGGCGGATCTCTTC
>JAHBWQ010000164.1 GCA_019636915.1 Nitrospira sp.
CGCGTTGGTCGTCGATCCTCATATAGAACCCTCAGAACCCTCTCGAGTCTCGCACAATCAGTCCGATTCCTTCTCCATCGTTTGAATGAACTTGTCGGCTTCGGCGATGGAACGGTTCATATCTTTCACCAGCTGATCAACCTGCGCATCCACCTTCACGAGTTCGCCTTTGATGGCGGAGAGTGCCCGCGCATTCAGATTGTGTTTCAGGTAGAGGACCTGATCGCGCAGCGGTTTGAGGACCGGTTCAATGCGCTGCTCCGCCCGTTTCATGGCCACGAGCATGTCACGGTAGCGGCTTTTGGTCTGGGTGAGCTTGGCTTGGCTTTTCCGGCGCAGGTCGGCGTTGGAGTATTGACCGAGTTCTTGTTCCCATTCCGAAAAGAGGGCGTCCGCCACACTTTCGACGTCGGAGATCTTTTTCCGGACGGCCTTGGCACTGTCTTCGCTGTTCTCGAGTTCTCCGTTCAGCTTCTTATAGGTGGCTTCGAGATCACCGCCTTCATAAGCGACGACCTTGCCGAATTGCTCGAGTGTGGTTTGAATTTCTTGCTTGGCGTCTTCCTGCGCATCTCGCGCTGATTTGACACGGCTGCTCAGGATATCGCGCTTGGCATACCCCATTTTCTCCATGGTGGCCATGTAGGCCTTATCACAGGAGGAGAGACTCAACGGCAGAAACGACAATAGGGCGGCCAGGAGGAATCTGAACATCTTCACCTCTCGTATGGGGATCGTGCATTGGCGAGCCAGTCGGTTTCTTACTGTCACGGCTCGGCTCTGCATCATAACTGAAAAACGTACAGGGAGAAAACCCCTAATTGCGCACGATGCCAAGTAGAAACCACCGTGCCTTCGCGCTATAGTGCACCTATGCGTCTTGCCTCTTTCAAGTCGTCGTGGGTGGGGATGTTTATCCTGGCTACAGCCTGTTCGTCACCGGGGATTATCCCGGAAGCGCTCGAGCCTCTCGTTGACCGAGCCGTTAGCTTTCGCGAGCTGGCGAGTGCTCCGGAGTCGTACCAGGGGAAGATCGTGGTTTTCGGTGGAGTGGTCCTCAAGGCGAAGCGGCTCAAGGAGGGCACGCAGATCGAATTGTTGCAGATGCCGCTCGACAAAAGAGAGAAACCGATTCTCGACCGTCAACAATCAGAGGGACGATTCCTGGCGCTTCAGCAAGCGTTTCTCGACCCCGCGACGATTGTCGAGGGATCAGCGATGACCATCGTCGGAGAAGTGTTCGGAGCCAAGACCGACTATCTCGATGACGTGGAATATCGGTACCCGGTTGTGATCATTAAGCATCTCCATTCCTGGCCCGCTCCATCGTATGACAATACCCAACCACGGCCAAGATTCTCGATTGGGCTTGGGGGTGGGACTGGAATCGGCCTTGGTGGAGGCGGCGGATTCGCCATTGGATTCTGAACGAGGCGAGCGGTTTGGATGGGCTTGTGGTGCTGTGTCCTATGATTCATACAGAGGGAATAGTTGTTCTTCCGCTCGACGCCCCATTCATGAATCGGGACTCCTCCACGAAGGGTTGTCTTGTGAACACCGTCCGCTTGGGGCGCATGGTGGCCTAATTATCAGGTCTCTCATGTCCCTTTGCCGCTCACGACAGACTCAAGCGGAATACTGCGCGAAGCTCGCATAAGTACCGTAGCAGTGTAAACATGGGGACTTCTCATAATCAGCGTCGTGGCTCCCGATTTCGTTCACAACACAAGGAAGGGGAGTTGTATCCAAAGTAAGGACTCAGGATAAGGAAGGGTGGTGGCTGTGCCACCACCCTCGAAATCAACAGACATTCATCAGTCGTTACTAAACCTTCGAATACCACAACGGACCATATTATTTCTGCCATATGGCTGATACAGGTCCCGCTGTGGTGTCAGCTCCGCAAGAGTTGTCCTGATTTTAGCTGATGGCTCCGGGAGTCTCCGGCTCAGGTCCATCATCGTGTCCCCCACGGCCCTGCTTGGCAAGCAGCGGCTGGTCGGCGGCACAGGCACCATGGCGACAAGAGTCTTCCGGATGCGCGTCATCGCCCCCTCTGGCCAGTAGGAGTTGATCAACGGCGGTGCTGACGACATGGTCGTCGCACTCATCGCCTTTGCCCTGACGTGGGCAGGTATCGTCTCCGCCCCGAGCCAGCAGAAGCTGATCAGCGGCGGTGTCGGCCGACAAGGCGCTCTGGCCAATTTGCGAGCCGGCATCGAATGTCAGCCCAGTGGCCCCTAGGGCCAACGTCATGACGCTCATTGCTATGAACATGGAACATTTCATTGAGTACCTCCTCATGGTTATGTGAATGTCTGTCATCTCTCACCCATCATGCAATTGCAATACACTTGAACCCTCTGCGAACTTCAGAAGGAGTCCTCGCCGAGCGAAGGTTTCGACAAGATCATCGAACGAGAAGGGCTTTGCCAGATAGGCGTTGGCTCCAGCATTCTTGCTCGCGATCTCAATTTCTGTCGTCCCTTTGGCCGTCATGAGGAGGATGGCGGATTCCACTCCGCGCTGCCTAAGGGTCCGGCAGATATCGAGCCCGTTATCCGACCCCAGAAAGATATCGAGAATGATGACGTCATAGGTGCGGGCTTCGGTACGATCCAGGGTTTGTGCCTTGCTTGAAGCAGTTGCGACCTCGTGCGATTCGGCCTCAAGCCCGCGCTTCATGAACTCAACAATCCGTTCATCGTCTTCTACGATGAGAATGTGCACTGCGGTCTCCTAATCTGAGTTCGATGAAACGCACTCTCGTCAGACCGCTACCATACGTGAACGAGATGAGAGGTGTGTGAGAGAAAGATGAAAAATTGATAAGAACCGCACTGCGAGGGAAATGGTGCAGGCTGTGTTAAGCCAGAGGTAGTTACGATGAGTGGCTATCGGAAATTTTATACCCGAAGTCCCGTACCGTTTGGATCAGTTTATGTGGGGACCCTGCATCCACTTTTTTTCGGAGATAGCCGATGTAGACGTCGACGGTATTGGTGAGGGTGTCGTGATGATAGCCCCAGACCTGTTCCAATATTGAGGTGCGGCTGAGCGCTTTATTGGGATGGGACATCAGGAAGGCGAGGAGATCAAATTCTTTCCTGGTCAATGAGATGACCGTGCTTCCTCGCTGTACCTCACGGGAGCTTCGATTGAGTGTGAGATCCGCCACGTGTAACACGGGGTCGGAGTCTTCGCTGTAGGCCGGTCTCCGTCGAAGTAGAGCCTTGATCCGCGCGAGGAGCTCTTCGAAGGCAAAGGGTTTCGTGAGATAGTCGTCCGCGCCATGATCGAAGCCACTTAGTTTATCTTCCAACGCATCTTTGGCCGTCAGAATCAGAATAGGCGTCTGGATCTGTTCACGGCGCAGGGCTTGACAGACTTCGTGACCATTGGTGTCGGGTAGTAGCAGGTCGAGAATAATCAGGTCGTAAGGGGTGAGGCCTCGTTGCACTCCTTCTTGACCGTCTTGCGCGATATCGACCAGGTACCCTTCTGCTTCGAGGCCACGTTTGATGAAGGTTGAGATCCGCTCGTCGTCTTCAATCACAAGGATGTGCTTACTCATACATGCACCTTCTAAAAATGGAGACTGGATAACTGTGTAACGAATCCAGTCAGGTTACGTCAGCACCGTGATCGGTTCCGTATTCAGAGTCATGGCCATCCTCTGTGCCCGTCGGAGGACCCTGGGGGCCGTACAGGGGCAGTTCAACGGTAACGGTGGTGCCTCGATCAGGGATGCTTGCAATGGAGATGGTCCCATTGTGGGCTTCGGCGATCCATTTGGCGATCGGGAGCCCCAGACCAGATCCGCTCCGGGCCAACGTGTGATGCCTCTGTTTGACACGGTAAAAGCGCTGAAACACATACGGGAGGTCCTCCTTCGGTATCCCGATGCCGTTGTCGATCACAACGACGCGGGCCGTTTTCCCGTCGCGTTCCCAATGTACGGTGATAGTTCCTTCAGGTTTTGTGTAGTTGATTGCGTTGGTAATGATGATCATGAACAGTTGCCGTAGACGCTGCGGATCCCCGTGTACCATGATGGGAGGAGCATGTCGGGTGGTCAGTGTGACGGTGATGCGTTGCTTTTCTGCAAGGACCTGTGCCTCCTGATGGACTTCGAGAAGAATATCGAGCAGCGGAGTGGGCTGTTTATCGATGGCAATCGTTCCCGATTCTGAACGTGAGATGAACAACAGATCCCCGACCAGTTGGTTGACTTGGGCGGTCAATTGAACGATGCGCTCCAGGGCGGCTTTGTATTCGCTGAGGGGCTTATCCTTTCCCCGGATGGTCACTTCGGCCTCGCCGCGAATGACGGTCAGCGGGGTCCGTAGTTCATGACTGATGTTGGCAAAAAATTCTGATCTCGTTTCGTTCAATTCCGTCAATTTCCGGTTGGCTGCCGTGAGCGCTTCTTCGCTTCTCCGGCGGTCCGTGATGTCTTCGACGCTGCAGCAGAGATAGAGCCGGTTATCTCGCTCGATCAGATTGCCGAACACTCGCACCGGTACCCAATGTCCATCTCGATGGATATAGTGTTTCTCATAATTTCGGAAACTTCCCGTCTTCGTTATCACCTCCATGATTTTGAAGGCTCGTTCATCATACTCATTGGGTGTCAGCTCCCAGTAGGTCATGCCCAGCACGTCGCTGCGGGTCAGTCCCACGATCGCCGCATAGGCTTCGTTGCAATCCACGACGGTTCCGTCCATATCAAAGAGGGCTAATCCTATCGGCGAAAGTTCGAACAGGGTCCGGTTGTATTGTTCGCTCGCAAGTAGGGCTTTTTCAATCTGTTTGCGCGCGGTGATGTCCTGCTTGATGCTGATGAAGTAGTCGATGATTCCGCTCTGGCCGCGGATCGGAGTAATCGTTTGTTCCTCGGTAAAGAGGGTTCCATCCTTCTTTCGATTGATGAGTTCTCCTTGCCACACGGATCCGCTCAGAATTGTCTGCCAAAGGGTTCGATAGAAGGAGTCATCGTGTGTGCCCGACTTCAAGATACCCATGGGCCGGCCGATGGCCTCTTCAAGGGAATACCCGGTCAACCGTGTGAAGGAAGGATTGGCCCAGGTGATGCGACCCTCAAAGTCCGTAATGACCACCGCGTTCGCTGCGGATTCGAGCGCGGCTCCTTGTATGCGGAGTTGCTCCTCCGCCTCCCTTAGCTTGGTCATGTCTTTGCCGACACAGGCGACTCCCAAGATGCGTCCATCCTCATCCCTCAAAATGGCTTCGGAGAAGAGGATGGGGATCGCTCGGCCGTTTTTGGTGCGGTAGGTCACCTCTCCAAGATCACTCGTGTTGTTCCATGAGAAGTCCCCGTAGGGATGTCCAGAAAACGCATCCTTTTTCTGAGGGAAGAGCATGCTGATGTGTTGACCCAGCAGCTCGTGCTCGTCGTATCCGAGGAGCTGGAGGGTGGCTCGGTTGACCGTTCCAATGGTGCCATCGGGTTTGACGACGATCAGGCTGTCGATCATAGAGCGAATGATGTTGTCCACGTAGTTCTTGGACACGGTGGTCTGCAAGAGCTGCTCGGTCATGCTGTTGAAGCATTTCGCCAATTCACCCAACTCATCGTTGCTGGATACGGGCACGGTGGCGTGCAAGTCGCCTTCCGCCACTTTCTTCGTTGCGTCGGTGAGGGGGCCGATCACATGCAGAGATTGTCTGAGCAGAAGGATGAACAAGCCACCTCCGAGCAGAAGTGTCAAAATGCTCATTGCCAACGTTTCGTTAATCAGTGTGCCGAGTCGTCTTTCAAGCGCACCCCGATCCAGAAAGATTCTCACCCATCCGAGGGGCTGAGCCGTGACCACGCCGTCTTTCCCGGCAGGAGTTGATGAGTCAGTCACCACACTTCCGAAGGCAGAGACCCGGTACCCTTTCGTGAGGACCAGATCCCTCTCCCAGACGTCACCGAGTTCCGGAAGCGTCAGGTCCTCGGGAGTGAGTTGGATTCCAGAGAACTCAATCCACAGGACCTTGGACGATCGATAGGCGAGAATGGCGACGACATCCTCGCCCTCACCAAGAGACTGGAGAAGAGAGGTCAGCCCCTCAACATCTTGCTCCTGGTAGTGCGTTCTTGCTTGTGGCGCAATGCTTTTTGCGAGCGTCCGTCCTCGTATCTTGAACTCTTGAAACATCGCGTTACGACTGGATGTATAGGCGAAGTAGGTCAAGCCACACACCGCACAGAAGAAGACAGCGAAAAAGAGGGCCATCAGCTTGTAGGTAAGGGACTGTGCGAAGCACTTTCGAATCAACATGCGGTGATGTTACGGGTTGTCGATAACCAGGATGACTCTGATCTGGCCGTCGTTCATGTCGTTGAGCGTGGACAGACTGACGTATCCGATGGCCCCTTCAATGACGCCGACGAACCGCACGACGGCTTCGTCCGACCGTTCGATCACACTCTGGATGGGAACGGGTGTGCCTTGGCGATAGAACACTTGATCCGGCTTTGCATTCAGCACTCGCAGATAGAACGTTTTTCTCTCCTCGGCGGAGATTTCCCGGTTGACCAACTTAATTCGGTTGCCCCCTGGCCAGTGAAGAGTCTCACCTCGATACATACTGGCAACCGCTGTCGTGCTCAATGAGGTATTGGGATTATTCTTGTTGACGATAATGGCGAGCGGATCGGCGTGGGCGAGGGGGGGGCACGACCACAGCGAGAGCGCAAGTGCCGTTAGCCAGCGCATTCTGGTACGGAATGGGCGATTCATGCGATGGCCGTCAGAAGATCCACGCGATGGATGTCAGAAATCCGTCGGACGGGAACTGATTGAACTGGCCGTTGTTAAATTGATACTCCATTTTGAAGACATAATCCTCGACCGGGCGATAGTTGAATCCGACGATGATTTGCTCTCCGGTCAGGCTCCCCGTTGGGCTTGCCGTCGTATTCATCTTGGTTCGGCCATAGAGGCCGACGAGTGCGAATGTCGGATTGTTGAAGTGGCGTCCCAGGATGGTGGAGTTCAATGCGGAAGGCCAGAACCGATAGGTCAGCTGGAGGTAATACCCCCAAAGGCTTGACGGTGTCGTGGAGCCCTGGAGGTCGAACCGTGCAAATTCACTCCTGAGCTGGAAGTTTTCCCATATCCGCACATTGCGAGGCTTGAATTCAGCATCAAATCCGATCCCGGTGATGAGATCATTTGAGCCAGGCTTGTATTCCCCACGATATCCGGAGAATCCCATTTCATATTGATCGAAGAATTTCAACGTGCCTCGGCCCACGACGGCCTTGTCGCCGTTGTTGTCCGTGCGCAATCCTGATCGTGCGCTTTGCAGGCCTGGGTCGGGAAGGTAGCCGGGTGCGGCAAGAAACTTATCTGTCAGTCCGTTGATGACCTGAATTTCATAGGTGGCCTTGACGTTCTCTGAGATCGGCACGAACCCGAAGGCGCTGAATCCTAGATCGGACCAGGTGGTCGGGGTGACGAGCCGTGCGACGGAGGGAGGGCGTATGAGATCTCTGCGCGGATCGAAGTGATCGAGGTTGAACTTGCCGAACGGGATCAGTAGCACCCCTGCACGGACATTGAATGCCTGGGTGAGGAGAAGATCGACATAGGCCTGTTCTGCATCCGCGGTTCCATGTGGAAGTCCGAGATCGATTTCGGTGTAGACGCGAATCCGGTCGTGAAACTGTCCTGAAATCAGAAGTTCGAAGTTGCCATCATGGGTTGCCCGTCGATCGTGAAAGGTTTCGAACGCCACGGCCCCGTAGGCCCCGACTCTGATATTCTGGGCCAGTTCATCCGACAGGCTACTCTGTCGTTGTTCCACCACTCCGAGCCGTTCTTTCAGATCGGCGAGTTCCTTGCGGTGTTGCTCCTCAATTTGGTGAAGTCGGTCTTTCAGCTTTTCGACCGTATCCTCATGGTCGCTCTTGGACGGCAGGCCGGAGGTTTGGGCGAAGAGCAGGTTGGGAATACAGAGGCAGAGAAGGAGCGTGATCAACGCCGTGATATCGTACACGGGTGTCTGGTTATCGGGGGATAGGCGAAACCAGGGGTGGTGTTGTCTCATGCGCTCATGATCCTTTACCGGAGGGGAGTGATGATCCAGTTTGTCATTGCACCCTTCCCATCCGGGCGATGTGCATAGAGTCGTTGAGGGCTGGTTGGCCGGAGTTTCCAGGTGGATATCGGTTGTTGATACGTATTCTGCTCTCCTTCGTACCGGGGGCGTCGTAGGGCTTCGATGATGAGATGGAGCTCATCGTTGAGGACAAACGCAAAGCCCTTCGTCTGCCGGTCGGGTTTGTCCGTTTCGGCGATGGTAAAGGCTGTGACCTGCTGTGGCGGGGCAAGGCTCAACGCTTCGGCTAATTCTGGCGCCAACCGCTCTGCTTGAGGCTGGCTGAAGACTCTCCGGGGATGAGTCTTGGACAACGGCAAGACGGCACCTGCTTCATAGGTCAGCGACTCCAGAATATCGACTACTGCTTCCGACGGTATCGTGTAGGGGTGGTGAAAGGGGGTGATTGATGGGTATCCTCCTGGCAATTCTCGGAGCACGACCGAGAGGGTGTCTGATTGATGAATGACGAGAATTGGGCGAGCGGTACAGGAGTGAATGATCAACATTGTCAGGAATATGGCGACCACGACGAAGTTTCCTGGTATCGGCCCATTCTTTGTGAGCATCAGCGTCCCCTTCGTACCGGTCGAGATTTTTGGCGTTCTCCGGGTGATTCCCTTTTGACGAGATAGGGGCAGACATTGTAAACGCCAGAAGATGTCTTTTAATTGGTATGGACCACAAGAAACAAGGCCAAGTAGAACAACGCGGTCTCATGGGGGCTCTGTTCCTAGAATAGAAAGCTTAGAGAGGCAATGTAGTGTGTGGCATTGGAATGGACCGACCGTTGTCTCTTCATGGGCTGCGTAAGCGGGTCGGTCCGTTGAACGATCAGGTTCGTGGAGCGAGACTGTGCTATCATGGGACACCGGATGATGGGTCGGTCTCGTTAGCCAGGTGTAGGTTTCTTACAATAAAAGGGGAGTGCACCCACCGAGGAAACAATAATGTTGGGCGGTCGCCAATTCCCCTTGCGTGCGTCGAACCGGGCATGATATGCAAGCATATGCGATTGTGGTGTGAATGGGTACACTGAGGAGGAGATGGGTCTCATGAAGCAGCAGGTCTCAAAACGTAAGGAGAGGGTCACGCTCTCTCTCTCCGCGGATATGGTCGAACGCTTACGCACCGTTGTGTATTGGAGTCCGAAGTTGACACTTACCGGAGTCGTTGAATCTGCGATCCAGTCCACGCTCGCCAAGCTCGAAAAGGGGAAGCGGTTCAAGAAGCGAAAGGGAAAGCTTCCGGTTGGACGTCCGCGCAAAGACCAATCGTCCTGACGACGGTCTTTGCTTGACCGAGGGTGTCTCGATTCGTGAAGCCGTGGGGAGGAGAAACAGGTCGGCCCTCGTCGGAAGTCACGAATTGGTGTGGAATGGTGCCCCGCTTTAAACGAAGTGTGTTGGTTCTCCTGCTGCTCATCCTCTGTGTAGGGTGTGATCAACTTACGAAGGACGCAGCCCACCAGTACCTGGCCTTTCAGCCGCCGCACTCGTGGTTTCACGATACCATTCGCCTCCAATATGCTGAGAACACCGGGGCGTTTCTGAGCTTCGGCGGAGGGTTCTCTGAGAGAGCACGCGTCCTTCTCTTTCAAGTCTTTCCTGCCTTATGTCTTCTCGTCTTGACGATGGTCCTCGTTGTCCAACCGATACCATCCACCACCGTCGTGGCCTGGAGTTTGGTGCTGAGCGGCGGGCTGGGCAATCTTGCCGACCGCGTCCTGAACGACGGCCGTGTGATCGATTTCATGAATCTTGGCATCGGCAGTCTTCGTACGGGGATCTTCAATGTGGCCGA
>JAHBWQ010000165.1 GCA_019636915.1 Nitrospira sp.
CTTGCCTGCTCCGCGTGCCCTTTTGCGATTCTGATTTCGTCCAGCTCACCGTTTGAACCGGTATACCCCGTGATGATCACTCCATCTGCTCTCATCCCGACCATCAAATCGAACTGAAAGTCCCCTCGCCGCCCCATTCCCCAGAGTCCGACCGGCACCCGATGACGATCAGCTTCGGTAGCAACAGACCGGTGGGCGAAATCGATCAGCACCGCAATCGCCATCGGCTCAGACACAGCAGAACTTCCTTTGGCTTGCCGAACTACGGAATAGGGTAGTTGCAAGGTGTCCACACGAGCATCACCGTCTGCATCTAAGAGATGTGGAGTGAGCAGAGTGGCTTGTGGATTACCCATAGTCCACACATCAAATGGAACCCCCTCCGGTCGATCCGGAAGATGCGCTAAAAACGCTCGCACATGGGTGAGCGCGATATGCCATACCTCTGACTCACCGGAATACTTGGCGGGGAGCGCCCTTGTTATGCCAACCAGTTCACCCTGTGCGTTGAGCAACGGCCCCCCTGGATCTCCCTGCCAACTTTCAACGTCGGTAACAATGACAGTCGCCGCAGTCCGGTCGACCCTGACCTCTCGAGTCGTGCCGCTGCCGCTTGGCGGCTGCTGGTCTTCTGGATACGTGAAGATCCTTGAGACATTGCCTGCGCGCGGCCACAAGGCCAACCCCTTCTGTTCTGACCCGATGACGTAGCAGTCTTCGTCGACTTTGATCTCATTCCCGAGCTTGAAATAGGGCAGACTTTTTCGGCCTGCAGGGAGATGCTCCAGCTTCAGAAGCGCCAGATCGTGGATGGGATCCGCGCGATAGAGAATCCCCTCGATGGCTGGTTGGGCGGTCAGTGCTCCCGCTTTTTGTTGACCGATGACCACCTTGACGCGAGCCGTCTCTCCCTCCAGAGCAGCTCGTTGCGCGGCCGTTTGAACGACCTGATAGGATGTCAGGATCCATCCGTCAGGAGAGACGATGGTTCCGCTTCCCCATCCTTCTTCTGTCCGGACAATCACAGTGGCTTCTCGCCAATGTGCAGATCGATCTTCGCGGCTCGTCGTGCCAAGCGTTCCACCTGCCCGGCTGAAGTCTGGCATTGCCATCGGCAGCGTGGCGCGTGGTGTCGCCCAGGCGGTGAGCTGCTGCGGGTTAAACGGAGGGGTAGATGGCCATTCCACATGAAAACTCGGGAGTACAGGCAGAGGGGGAACTTCAGGCGGCAGCTGCGATGGAATCAGCTTATAGACGACGGTGGTCGCAAATGCGACGGATGCCGCAGCTGCCAACCACCTGCCCTGGTGACTCCACCATGACTTTGGCCCGGAGGTTGGTTTCTTCTTGTCTTCGAGGTAATGAATGTCTTGATGGCCGGCCTTTTCAGTTGGCGCGGGCGGAGCCTGGTCTGATTCAATTGATGGTGTTTCATCTGAGATGGAGGTCAGCATCTCGGCTGCGGAAGCACGCCCTACCCGCCGAATGAGACGGGCCAGCACATCCTCAGGGATGTTCTCAAACGACAAGGTTCCATCACGCCATGCGGCCAGCACTTCTGCATCCGCCATCATTTGATCCTGATCGGATGCCTGCCCAGGCTGACGTGCACGAGCGCGAATCTCATTGAGCACCTCCTGGTCAGTTCGCTTACTGGACATGTACGTCTCCAACCCCTCTTAGTCGAATTTCTCTACGTCTAGTTAAGTCTCTGAACGTGGCCATAACAACACTGCGTTGTCGATTACCTGTCGAACATCCGATACCCGTGGTGCTCAAGACAAGCTCGAAGACTTTCTCGTGCTTTTTTAACACGTTGGCTAATGGCAGGCTCGCTCACCCGCAATTGCTCAGCCACGGATTTGGCCGGTCTTTCCTGAAGCCAAATGAGTTGCGCGACGATTTGTTGGTGTGGAGATAGCGCCTGCATACATTCGTCCAGCCTTTGGCGTAACTCCTCCATCATGATCTGCTCACCGGGATCTATCTCTACCCCAATCAGTTCACTTAAGGGCGTACCAGATTCTTCCCCAGGGTGGGATCCTGATTGTTCCAAGGATACCTGTTTCCCTTGCCTCTTCTGTTTCCGAAGGATATCCTTACCTTTATTCTCAGCCGCCGTACAGACCAGAGACGAAATTTTGCTCAACCCCAAGAAACGCCGACGAGACTCTGTGCTCCAATATCGCTTAATGATGCCTTCCCATGCTTCCTGGGCAAGCTCTTCTAGTTCGTCGGTCCAGTTTCTGAACTTTTTTCTCAGAAACCCAATCACTTTCCCGTTGTCCCGTTTGTAAACGAAATCAAGCGCATCATCGGCAAGTCCAAGGTCGAGTGGTCTGCTCGCCTCTGGTTGCCATTCTTCTCGCTGTTCACACAGAACAGATAGCGCCAACTCATCCAGGAGCATTCGGTTAGGCCCAGTCTTACTCCCCTCAAGTGGCGCAGTCAGCTCACGCCACACCTTTTCCCACGTAGTGTCAAGAGACCACTGATGTCGATAGTCCCTTACCCTTCGAAGTGCTGTATCCTCCGCTAATTTCGAACCACCGGCATCAATGTTCCATGCAACCGCCCACGCAATCCGTTCCTGCAGATCTTTTGGAACCGTTAGTCCATCCTGCTCCAGCGTGTGGACGGATCGGGCAAGATCCATTGCCCCATGTGCCATGATCAGTTTGGCTCGTTCTTCCAACGATAACGGGAGTAGTTGCCGGAGGGATAGAGCAGACGCTTCGACAGTCATCATTACTCAGAAGATGAACAACCCATCAAGATCAGCCAGAACGCGCACGTGCGCTGGCTTTGGAGGGGAAGTATAATTTGCCGAGTACGCCCGTGGCAACTGCAGAGTCCTTTAATGGCATGAGTCCATAGTTTGGGGGTACCGGGGAGTGATTGGGCATTCAAACGGGGGGGCTATTTTGTGTAGAGGTTCTAGACTTTTCTTGGGGCTTTCTGCACAATCCAGTCGTTTCTTTCATGTGCGCACGCTCTCGTTGCGCTTCTTGATGTAGGGTATGACCTCGCTGTACGAATAGAATGAGGCAGTCTTATCACCTCATTCTCACATCTCTCGTAACACAACCAAGATGACAATATTCCCGGGACAGAATGCTATGTATAGAGAGGGGGGCAATAACGTGTCGTATAAATTCCTATATCTGATCCTGCTCGTATTTCTCGGTGGGTGTGCAGGTGTCATAAGTAATGAGCCGCTAACTGATCCAAGGACGGAAGAGCCCGATAAATCATTGATCGGTCACTGGGTGGGAAAGGACGGAGACAACCCTAAGGCTGAACATCATCTTTTCATAACCGAAAGCATGCAAAAAGCAGGCTCTAATTCAGAGCCTTTTATGAAAGGCGTGCTAGTTATGTGGAACAACGACTCGACAGACGTGCAGCAGCCCCTAGCCGGCTACTTTACGGTAAGTCGTATTGGCAGGTCTTCTTATGTGAATTTTTATGCCACTGAAGAAATAGAATCTAGGATAAAAGGTATTAATATTAACTGGACATACGAGGATTGGTCAAAGTCACCAAGTAAATATGTAGTAATAAATAGGTATGCTGTCCAGGGAAATCGACTCACTATCTGGAGAGTTACTCCCTCTAACAGTGGCCCTAAGAATGTGCGGAAGCTTGTCGAGGTTGGCGAACTTCAACAGGACGGGAAAGCCGTCGTAGACGAACCCAAAATCACCTTCGATAGCCTGTTTAGATATCTGCGTAAAAATGACGGCGGCGCGGCAATCTTTGATAAGGCTATTACGTTCACTAAGGTACCATGATGACCTTCATTTCTCTATATTGAATTGGGGTGACAGAACCATTTCAGGTCTACACCAACGCGTGGCACATCAGTCATCCTCATGCTGAAAGACTTTTCGCGTGCGCCTCGATGACTTGCGTTCTTTAAACGTGTGGTTCCGCTGATCGAGCGGAATGATGCGCTGAATATACCGACTGGGAATTGGCTTATAGAACATCAGCTGAAAAATGTCGCCACTGAATGGTTTTGTTCCTGTCCGTTCATATTCCCGCAAGAGCTGTTTCAGATGAGATTCTCCTGACACGAGGAAGTGCCAAAGACCGTTGCCTACCTCCTTTAGCCATTTTACGCTTTCAGGATCAATGGCATTAGGCAGAATCATGGCGACGTCACGCATTCTACATCCGTGATAGAACAATGCCCCACGACCACGTCTCAACTCCAGCGTCAATTCAGCGGGCCAATGACCTCTTGGCACCTTGAAGATGATTGCGACAGGACGACCACGCCGTCGCCGTTTTTGCTTCATCCAGAATTTCCAGAGCAAGGCGGTACTTTTGATGGTAGTGGGCATTAAATTTTTTATCCACCCATCCACCCAACGTTCCTGCTCCATTTGAAGAAGCGGCACACAATACACCCCGGTCCAACGCCCGTCTCCCTCGGTTCGTAACCCATGTTTCTTGATGTGCACGACATTGCGGACATCGCTTAAATGCACAAACAACATCGCTCAACCTTCGAGGTTCAAAATATCTGGGTTGAATTGGGGTCAGAGAACAATCTGAGGTGAACGAAGGCAGTGTGAGAACGACGATTGGAGCCGCTCGAGGTACCGTCAACGGACATCGTGACAACTTCATTGCTTATGGTGTCTTGAATACCGAGGGGGCATCACCCATCTAATACGCCACTTCGCAAATGATAGGCGGTGCATGCTCTCACCGTCAATGAGGTGTTGCCTACAAGACCATTTTCCAGAGAGTCCTATACGGCAGGCACTTGCTGATAAGCTCATTGACCACCAACTCGACGAAGACGGAGACGATCATCTTTTCCTAACGCGGCCCCTCCCTATACAGCACCCAGCAACACAAGAGCGAGGCCATCACGTTCAGCCCGTCGTCCCCATGTTCTGGGGATAACTTTGTGAGCAAGTCGAGCGATACGCAAGCGTTGCCGCGAAGCATGCGCCGTTCAGCATATTGCCTACTTTTTAGGCGTCCGCCGTGTCAGAGGCAGAACACCACTCGTGGTAGGGAGCCGGAATTTTCCGTTCGGAAGGATAATCGACGGGAAGTGCAATAGGACTGTCGCTGTCGCCTCACAGCGGCCAGCCCTGATCGGCAAAACTATAGAGACGATCGTCACCGAGAATGAGATGGTCGAGCAGCCGGATGCCAAGCAAGTCGCCCGCCTCCCGCAGTCGTATGGTCAGCGTCCGATCCTCAGGGCTTGGCGTGGGATCTCCTGACAGATGATTGTGGGCAGCAATGATCGCACAGGCATTGAGGAGGATGGCTGGTTTGAAGACTTCACGAGGATGCACAATGCTGAGATTCAGCGTCCCGATCGAAACGATGTTCACGCCGATGCTGGCATTCTTGGCATCGAGACAACAGACGAGGAACTGCTCGCGATCAAGCCCAGCAAAGCATGGGCGCAGTGCTGCGGCAGCCGCAGCAGAATCGCGAAGTACGCCGTAGGGAGCGGTGTGCCCACCCTCAGCGACGAGCGTGACCCGGTAGCGAGGAATGAATTGTGGAACGGGAAGTCGGTTGACGGATTGTTTGGCCATGGTGGCACCTCCTGCATGTTGAACAAACTGGCGCTTTCGCAGAGGCCGAAGCGCCAGGGCAGGACAACGGAGGTGACAGGGCGAGGACTGCCGAAGCAGCACGGGCGGATGAGCACTCAGCCGTGACCGTGACAGGCTCTCGCTGGCGCGGACGCTGCGTCAGGCGATCCGTGCGCGGCAGGCCATCAGCCTTCCATGGCAGAACAATTCCGAACGATCGACGATGACCGCTAAACGCGCAGTACTGGATCAACCTCGTTGCGGTCAATCTACCCCTCTCCACCCTACTGTCTTCAGCCGTCCTCTCCGAACATACGTAGTTCCAACAGGCTTGCATCAAAAACTGAACCTCACTACATGTCACCCCGTTTGGCGATGAGTGCGAGCAGAAGGCTCTGCAAACTCGCCACAGAAGCCACTTCACAGAAAGGAAGGGAAGATGGAAGAGGTGATGACGGGAGCGGATGTGACAAAGGAAAAGAGGTCAGGGATAGGGACCTTGAGACGGTGCAGCCGAGGGAATGGGCGTCTGATCTCGGCGGCTTCCTGGCTGCTCGGGTTGGTCATCCTATTGGAATCGGACCCGGCCTGGGCCCAGATCACCAAGGTGAATACGGTGATGCAGAATGTACAAACGGTCCTGACGAGTGTGGCGGTGACACTCTTTACCGTCGCCATCATGTGGGCGGGGTTCAAGATGGCCTTCAGCCATGCCCAATGGTCCGACGTGAGCAACGTCGTCATCGGCGGCATCTTGGTGGGCGGCGCTGCGGGGATCGCGGCCTGGTTGATCAACTAACATGGAGGGCTTTCGCGATCCCATCTTCACCGGCTGCACGAGGCCCGCGATGTTGGGTGGCGTGCCGATCGTGCCCCTGATTCTGATCGGTGGGCTGACCCTCTTGTTGGCGGTCTGGCTGTACTACCTCGTCAGCGGCTACGTCTCGCTTGGGATTCTCCTAGTCGCGATTCCCATCGTGCTCTGGATGCGCCAGACAACGAAGACGGACGATCAGCGCTTGCGCCAAGTGATGATGCGGGCGCGCATGCGACTCCGGCACGGACCGAGCCGCGCGACGTGGGGCGCCATTTCCTATAGCCCCCTGTCATGGAAGACCAGACGTTCACAGTGAAGTACTGAGTGTTCTCAATGCAGCAGACTGAACAGAGACAAAGAATGAGGACCAGAGCCGCCCTCAAGAAAGCCGCGTCTGTGCAGATTCCCGCGAGTGATTATATCCCGCTGGGCACGGCGATCACGCCCACCGTCATTACCTTGACCGGCGGCGAATACCTGGCCTGTTGGAAACTGGAGGGGATCACGTTCGAAACAGCGGACCGTTCAGAAATCCTGCTGCGCAAAGAAGCGCTGCACCAGTTTCTCCGCTCTTTGGGCGGCGGGTCCTTCGCCCTCTGGTCCCATAAAATTCGGCGCGTCGTCACGGAGCGATTGCAGGGCACCTCCCCCAATCCATTCTGCCAAAGCCTGAGTGATCGTTACTATCAGTCCTTCACCCAGCATCGACAAATGGCGACGGAGTTGTACCTGTCCCTGCTCTACCGACCCTTTCCGTCCAAGGTCGCAAGCTTCTTGACTCGGGTGACCACGCGCACCCTGGCCCAACGACGAGAGCACGAAACCGGACAGCTGACCATCCTGGAAGACATGGGCAAACAGCTCGAAGCGAGTCTGAGTCGCTATGGGCCCACCCGCCTGGGGACCTATACGAAACAGGATCTCGTCTACTCCAACCAGCTGGCCTTTCTGAGCTACCTCATCAACGGTGTCTGGGAGGAAATCCCGCTACGGCGGGCGCCGCTGGCTTCATACCTCCCCTCCTCTCGCCTGCACTTCGGCGACCGGACCGGGATGCTGGAAATCTGGCACCCGCGCGAAAAGAAATTCGCCGGGTTTCTCGACATGCAGGAGTATCCGCCCTTCTCCGAGCCAGGCATGAACAACGGCCTGCTCTATAGCGATGCCGAGTACATCGAGACCCAGAGCTTCTCCTGCCTGAACAAACGTGCGGCCCTCAAATCGCTCGCCACACAGAAAGGGCATTTGATCGCGTCGGAAGACGCCGCGACGCGCGAGATCGAACAGATGGACCAGGCCGCGGACGATCTGCAGAGCGGACTCATCGATCTGGGCCAGTACCACTACAGTCTGGCCATCTTCGGCCACACGATGGAATCGGTGAGCAGCTCTCTCGCCGATGCTCGGGCCGTCTTTCAGGATGGGCCGGGGTTCAAGATGGCGCGGGTCGATGTGATTCCCGAATGTGCCTGGTTCGCACAAATCCCGGGCAACTGGACTCTGCGGCCACGCGAAGCCGTCATCACCAGCAGGAACTTTGTTTGCCTCAGTCCCTTTCACAACTTCGCCCGCGGCAAACGAGCTGGCAATCCCTGGGGCGAAGCCCTGGCCCTGTTCAAGACTCCGAGCGGACAACCCTACTATTTCAATTTCCACGTGTCGCCGGAGGATCGGGATTCGCGCGACGAGAAGTACCCCGGCAACACCTTTATCTGCGGCAGCACCGGCGTGGGGAAGACCGCGTTGGAACTGAGCCTTTTAGCCTTTGCCACCAAGTACCAGGGACTCCGCTGCGTGGTCTTCGATAAAGATCGGGGCGCGGAGATCGGCATCCGGGCCATGGGCGGGACGTATCAGTCGCTCAAACGCGGAATGCCGACCGGCTTCAACCCCTTGCAGCTCGAACCGAACCCTCAGAATTGGCAATTCTGCGAACAGCTCGTGGCCCAACTTGTGAAGCAGCCCGGTGACGAGACTCCACGGCTCACCGCGAAGGAGCAGAGCGAGATCAGCCATGCCGTGCGGACGGTCATGAGTGAAACAGTCTCACAGGATCTTCGTTCTCTGTCCCTCCTCCGTCAGAACCTCCCGGCGACGGGCGATCAGAGTGTGCGGGCACGGTTGAAGCGATGGACCCGTGGTCATGCGCTGGGCTGGGCCTTCGACAATCCACACGATACCCATGAGATCAGCAGCGCACGATTGTTTGGCTACGACTATACGGACTTTCTGGACGATCCCGAAGTGCGCACGCCGATCATGGCCTATCTGCTTCATCTGACCGAACGGCTGATCACGGGCGAGCCCTTCATCTATGTCATGGAGGAATTCTGGAAGCCGCTGCAAGATCCATTATTCGCGGACTTTGCCTTCAACAAACAGAAGACCATCCGCAAACAATCCGGCCTTGGCGTCTTCGTGACGCAATCGCCCTCGGACGTGCTGCGACATCCCATCGGCAAAACGATGGTGGAACAGAGCGTGACCCAGATCTTCTTGCCCAATCCTCGCGCAGACCATGACGACTATGTGCAGGGGTTCAAAGTCACGGAGGCGGAATTTCACATCATCAAGCATCTCGGAGAGGCGAGCCGTCTCTTTCTCGTGAAGCAGGGCCACAGCTCGGCGATCGTGCAATTCGACCTGGGAGGCATGACGGATCTATTGAATGTGCTTTCTGGAACCACTGACAACGTCACGTTGCTGGATCAGATCAGAGCCGAGGTAGGCGACGATCCCAATGTATGGCTCCCCCTATTCCATGACCGCATCGCGGCGCGGAAACGTCTCCGGCAGGAGCACGGAAGAGGATCAACGTAGAGAGACCCCATGGGCATGGCGACCTACATCGAGCAGTCGGTGAACAACGCGTTGGACCACTATGTCGTGACCAGCAGCGATTCCGTCATCGGGGTGTTCACGCCGATCGCCGTGACCGCCGTGACACTCTATGTGCTGTGGACCGGCTTTCAAGTCATGCGCGGCGACGTGCAGGAACCGGTCACCACGCTCGTCTGGCGCTGGTTTCGTGTGGCGCTCATCACCGGGCTGACGTTGAACGGTCCACAATATCGGAGCCTCGTGAAGGAAGGGCTTGACGGGATTCAAGAAGCCTTTGCTTCTGCTTTCGGAGGAGTGCTCTCCATGGGAGGGACGATCGACCAGATGGCGGACCCCTTCACGACGCTCATGGAAACGCTGTTCACCGAAGCGAGTTCTGGATTGGTGCCGCAATTCTCACTCTTCATCGCGGGCGGGATCTGTGCCACGGCGTCGATCGTAATGGCCTTCGTTGCCATGGGACTCTTTCTCGTGGCGAAGGTGAGCCTCGCCCTACTGCTCGCAGTCGGGCCGGCCTTCATCTTCTGCGCGATGTTTCCCGTGACGCAGCGCTATGCGGAGAATTGGCTGTCCAGTTCGCTGGTCGCCGTCTTCACCAATGTCCTCATCATGGCAGTGATCACATTTCTCGCGAGCCTGCTGCGCAATGCCTGTCTGCATGTGCTGAGTGCCTATTCAACCAC
>JAHBWQ010000166.1 GCA_019636915.1 Nitrospira sp.
CTTTGAATGGAGCGCGGATGGTTTTTTTCGCGATGACGGCCTTGGTCCGAGCGATTTGAGCCTGGGCCACGTCCAAGTCGGCGCGTGCCCGATCCACTTCCTCTTGCGTGGTGGCAAGCTCCTGACTCAGATTCTGCCGGCGATTCAGAATCGTTTTCGCGAGTGCCACCTGAGCTTCCTGTGCGCGCAGGTCGGCTTCCTCGACCGAGACATCGAGTGCCACCAATAAGGTTCCGGCTTCCACGATTTGTCCCGGTCTGAGCCGGACTTCGCGCACCGTGCCGGCCAGTTCATTCTTCAGCGAAATCGATCGAAGCGCGAGGACGGTTCCAATGGATGTAGTGTTCGAACGGTGCTCGATCGTTCGTGCACTGGCGACGGTGACCGACTCTCTGGGTTCAGGCTGGTTGGCTGAAGCGGCTTCTTCACCCTGGAGTGACCCATATTTCCACGAGGCCAAACCAATTCCGAGGAGAAGAACGACCAAGACAAGAACGATTGATCCGATCCAGTTCTGACGATTCATTGTGGGACTATGCAACTCACGAGGCTATGATACCAAATCATTGTGGGACTATTCAACTCACGAGGCTATGATACCAAAAACTGGGGCGCCGGGGTACTTTCGGCCTCGCGCCCTGGGTGCTCGTATCGAGTCCCGGCAATGGCCGCGAAGAGTCCTTTGACGGGCCCGGAGCAGGGTTATCGAATCCAGCGGCAAGCTCAGGTGGACAGTCTCCTGAGCATTGCAGAACCGCGTACGTTCGCTCTCATTGACGAACTCAGGCAGGCGGCTGATCAGCTGCCTGGATGAGCTAGGTTACGAGTTATGACTTCACATCCGCTTCCCAGGAGATATGGGCGGGGCACCATTGCCAAATGCCAAGGGTGATGATACGGGTCAATCCGGCCGGGATACAAGCCGTACGGTTCAGTTCGACCTTCCGGTTCATCAACTTAGTTGAATCTCCACATCGCTTCAGATAGTCGTCAGCTTTGATGTCATGGAGGTTGGCATGAGGCACGACGAAGGCCACTACCGGGACCGGCAGGACGGCGATCGAAGAGTCATCGACCCCTTGAGAGCCTGCGCAATGCGCTTCGGTTTTCGGATACCTGACATCATCCCGGACCAGCGCCGTCGTACAGCCTGCGAGGAAAAGAGACGTAGCTGCAAGTAGCGAGACCCACCCGTGTAAACCTTGCTTCCAGATCATGAATACCCTCCCTGGTGATCGGCCATGTCTCTTAGACGCAGGCTACTCACAAACGTAAACACCGTCAAGTCAATGACCGGTCGGTACAATACTGCTTGACGGGGACGATGGAACGACGGTATCCCAATAACCATGTCTCACCCGTCCACAACCGTCGCCTATGGGTCGGTCGTCCTCGCCGCTGTCCTCTGGGGCGGGTCGATCGTCGCGCAGAAGATGGCGCTCACGTCGTTTTCTGCGGTCGAGGCCTCGGTCCTCCGTGATATCGGAGGGCTGACTATCCTCCTGGCGACCTGGTGGTCAAAAGAGGGTGGTGCCGTGAGGTTGAGCCGCGCTGATGTTCGGCTGCTCGGTCTGCTGGGACTTGGTGTGTTGGGCAACCATCTGCTCATCATGATGGGCCTGAATTATGTGAGCGGTGCGGTCGGTGGGGTGATCATCGGAGCGAGTCCGGTGGTGACGTCCGTCCTCTCGGCCATGTTGATCAGGGATGTGCCGTTACGCGCGGTCTGGGCTGGGGCGATGCTCTCCTTCGCAGGAGTTGGGGTGGTCTCCGTGGCAGGTTTCCAGGCGGCCGGCGATCAGCCGTTGTTGGGCAGTACGCTCGTGTTTCTTGGGGTGGTCAGCTGGGCGCTCTATAGTATCGGCAGCCGCGCGATCATGGAGCGCATGTCGGCCTTGACGGTCAATTGGACGACTTTGTTGGTTGCCACGGTCCTGCAAATCCCACTGTTATGGACAGATCAAAAAATGATGCATGCTGGGGTCGGATCGGTCACCACGTCCGATTGGCTGGCGCTTGGGTACCTTGTGGTCTTTGCCACGGCTGTGGCGCAACAGGCCTGGCTGTTCGGCGTCAAAGGGATCGGTCCGTCGCGGGCCTCGGTATTAGGGAATCTGACCCCAGTCGCAGCAATTGGGTTGTCTGCCCTGATCTTAGGGGAAACTGTTGGTTTCGTTGAAGTTATTGGCATCTGTCTCATTCTCGCCGGCGTGTGGGTCGTTAATCGTCAAACAGCCGAACTCAAGGGCTAGGCTCTTTCCATTCTTGTCGGTGCCGTCTCATGTGTAACCCTGATCGCCGCTTGTAGTATCATGCGTCATCATTACTCCCGGCACCACGGTCCCATTGTTCTCTTGATTGAACAATGCCATGGAATTCTGAGGTCGCGACACAAGGATTTTGATGAATAGTTACCTGGCCAAATTGCTGATTGTAGTCGTGTTCGTCGTGACCATTGTCTCCGACGCGCTCACGCCGTTGGGTGTGGCGGTCTGGGTGGGGTATGTGTTTGCTGTCTTATTGACCCTGTGGGTTGAACGGGCGAGAGCTCCCTATGTGGTTGCAGGCGTTGCGACGCTTCTCCTCCCGATAGGGTTTGTGTTGTCACGACCTGGAACGATTGAACTCTGGGTGGCGATCTTCAACCGAGTTGCCTGCACGGCCTACGTCTGGATCATGGCAGCTCTCGTTGTCCGAGTGAAAAGCTCCAGATTGGATGATGCGACGAGGCGTCTCGGGGCTATCGTCGACGGCAGCGACGATGCCATCTTGAGTCTGATGCTGGATGGAATCGTGATGTCGTGGAACGCTGGCGCTGAACGGATCTTTGGGTACTCAGCGGGTGAGATGGTGGGATGTTCTATTGATAGGATTCTCCCAGTGGAGGACCGTGCAGTTGGATCCTGGGTGTATCCTGTTCTGCGAGGAGAGGGAAATATCCAGAGCTATGATGCAGTCAGAATCAGTAAGGACGGGCGACGTATCGATGTCTCGATTACCATGTCACCGCTCAAGGACGGGAGCGGCCGGATTGTGGGCGTCTCGAAAATCATGCGAGATATCGGAGAGCGAAAGCGGTCCCAGTTGTCGTTGCAACAGGCGCTTGGTGAGTTGGAAGTTAAAGTCCAGGAACGAACGGCCGAGCTGAGTCAGGCAAACCGCTCGCTTCGGGATCTGTCCAGTCGCCTGATGCAGGTCCAAGAGGAGGAGCGAAGCCGGCTCGCACGGGACTTACACGATGAAGTCGGGCAGTTACTCACGGCGCTCAAGATCGATTTGCAAGCTGTTCAGCATAGTGCGAACGGCCACTCGCTTGGGGGAGCGTTCACGGATAGCCTGGGGTTGGTGGATCGTCTCCTGACTCAAGTGCGCATGCTCGCCTTGGACCTGCGGCCATCTATTCTTGATGACCTGGGTTTGGTCCCGGCACTTCGATGGTACGCTAATCGCCAGGCGCAGCGGAATGGCTGGACGCTTCATCTTACGGTTGATGGAGTCGTTGGGCGGGTTCCGACCATGATCGAGGTGGCTTGTTTCCGTGTTGTGCAAGAAGCACTGACCAACGTGGCAAAATATGCCAGTGCGAGGGTCATTGAGCTGACGTTGCGTCGACCGGCACAGGAGGTTATCCTGGTCATTCATGACGACGGTGTCGGATTTGACGTCGCTGCCGCGAGGCAACGCGCACGGGATGGCGAGAGTATGGGGTTATTCGGGATGGAAGAGCGCGTCCGGTTAGCCGGCGGTCTCCTGTCGATTCTGTCGGAACCCGGCCAAGGGACTAGTCTTGAGTTGCGGTTCCCGCTCGTGGACGAGAGTCAGGTAACGCGTGGTCCGTTGGAGGAGGTGAAAGCATCGTGAGCGATCTCCGAGTCATGATTGTCGAGGATCATGCGTTGGTGAGGGCCGGCATGCGGGCGCTTTTGCAGAAAATCAGTGGCATTGAGGTTGTTGCCGATGTTGGGGATGGGGTGGAAGCTGTCAAGGCTGTCGAACGGGATGCCCCGGACTTGGTCTTGATGGATATCGCGATGCCGGGATTGAACGGACTGGATGCGACTGCCCGGATCATGAAAGAATCGTCGACCACACGGGTGATCCTGTTGTCGATGTATGCGAATGAAGAATATCTCCGACAAGCACTGCAGGTCGGTGCGTCGGGATACTTGTTGAAAGGTGCTGAGTTATCAGAGCTGGAATTGGCCATCAGAACGGTGAGTCGCGGCGAAACCTACTTGACTCCTGCCGTTGCCAAGTATGCCGTGGAAGCGTACCGAACGAGGTCCGGAGAGCCGTCCAGTCCGCTCGCTCGGTTGAGCGGGCGCCAGCGAGAAATCCTGCAACTCATCGCTGAAGGTTGTACGACGAAGGACATCGCCCAACGTCTGAATCTCAGCGTCAAGACTGTGGAGACCCATCGAGCACAGTTGATGGAGCGGCTCGAAATTCATGATGTGCCAGGACTCGTTCGCCTAGCGATTCGTGTGGGATTGGTTCAGGCTGATTCCTAAGCGTGTTCCTTCTTCTCCAGGTTTGTTGCCCTTCCGTAGCCTCGTCGTAGTGCTTCAGGTCCTCTCTTCTCCCGCATCAGGATTTTCCCGATAGGCCGTTCTTCTCTCATCTGTGATGCTCTATCTCGTACGAGTTGAGATGGAACGTGTGCAGCCCAAGAATGCTTCCATGAAGTGCCGTTCGCCTATTCGGACTGTCCTTGTCGACGGTAACCAGGAGTGCCTGGCACGCTTGGAAAAGTGGATTGGGACGCTCCATGATTTGGAACTTGTTGGGACGGCCGGTTCGGGCGTCGAAGCGCTTGATCAGTGCAGGTTGTTTCGTCCTGATCTGGTGATCATGGACGTGACCCTTCCGGTTATGAGTGGATATGAAGCTACTGTGCGAATCAAGGAGGCTGGGCAGTGTCCGACGGTCATCCTGATGTCCTTCTTTCACCTGGACGAAGTCTATGGGAAGGATGATCCTTCGAAGGCCGATGCGCTGTTGAATAAGGATGCCTTGTACGAAGAACTGATTCCCACCGTGACAAGGCTGTTTCCTGACAGGTGGGAATGCAGGGAGGTCACGCGATCGATAGAAACATGATGTAAGGATGGTCTGTGACCGATCTCGTAGAGGAGCATGATGTCGGAAGGGCCAGCGGGGAAGGGACAGGCTTGTGTCCTAGTGGAGTCGTGGCGCGGTGTGAATTGTACACTGGTGGTGAAGCGGTCATTATCAGAAACCGAGCAGAAAGAGCGGTTCCTGTAGGGGATGCCACATCGGTGAGGGGACATTGTTCGCTAAGACGGAGTGAGGAACAGTGTCTCTGAGCGGATAGAAGGAGTATCTATGAACGTCAAAGGGTTTATTCTTGAAGACGATGAAGGGCGGGAGGTTGTCATGGTCTGTGAGAAACCCTATATGCAACCGGGAAGGACCTTCTTACTTCGAGGCTGGCAGCGGCGGCGATTGGTACCCTTGCAATATTCGGAACGGGAGCTTCGGCGGATTGTGGGAGGAGTATTGCTCACCCTCGACGATCTCTTTAAAAACCTTCCGAGATTCTCTGACAGTATCGAGGTTCCCCGCTCCAGCGGGGAAGGTTCCACGACAGCACCGTTGAAAAAACCACTCGTCTTGCGGAAGGTGGGGCGAGGTGCAGGTTGTGCAGCGAAGGATCGGTGACTACCTACAATTCCACTCCTTCGGGGGCCGCTCCGGACGTACCGCGACATGAATTCGAGTCCACAACACGCTGTTGGGCACAGGATGTTTGAAAATCGCCGACAAGTTCAAAAGACCACGTGGAATCATGAGTGTCCCGATTCCGTGCCCTGCCGCTTGCCCTTTCCTCTCTTTCGCGCAAGTCGTTGGCTGATAGCCGCATGCCTCACCGGTGGCTTAGACGTGTCGTAGGCGCATCACCTCTTAGAAAGCCTTGTGAAATATTCTCGCCGCGCCTGATTCTCTTGCAGTATGATACGGCTTCTTTGACTAAGGGGTGCCGTGTGTTGAAACAGCGCATCGAAGCCGTCACGAAAGCCAATCAGAGGTTCTACGAGGCCTTTGAAAGTCTTGATATTGTGAAGATGGACGGGGTGTGGATGCATCAAGAGTATGTCACTTGTATTCATCCCGGTTGGACGATTCGTTCCGGGTGGCCTGGCGTTCGCGATTCGTGGGTGCTGATCTTTAACAATACGTTCTCCATGAGGTTCGAGCTGACCGATGTCATGGTGCAGGTGGCAGGTGATATGGCCTGGGTCATCTGTGTGGAAAATCTTGTGACCCAACAATCAGAGGAACCGCAACAGGCCAAAATTCTTGCCACAAACCTTTACGAGCTCATTGGGGATGAGTGGCTGATGATTCATCACCATGGGTCCCCGGTGATGGGATGAGGGGGAGGTGTGGGCAGCCTAACAGTCTCCTGTGCTCGCCCAACGCGCGGCCTCAGAAGGCTCTCGTTGGATGCGCGCAGTTAGGAGACTACCAGGCCGCCCGCTTAAGAAAAAGGGAGGGATAAGGGGATGGGCGAGGCTTGATAAATGTGAACAGAAGATATCTACACCACCGCCATCTTGTGGAAGGAGCAACGAGGATGATCCACATTCCGGCGTAGAGGTGTTAAGAAACGTCTGGCTGGCGGTCTGATGTGCTCTATGTGTAGGGTCTGTATTGCTATAGTTTCGGCGCAGGGGTAGGGACTTCGTCGATCCGAATGGTTTTCATCCATTCGGCGGTGATACCGTCGCGTTCTGCCATTGACATACCGGCATAGGCGGAGAACATCTGTGGTCCGCGACGGCGTCGCCATGTGAGAAAACTGAGGAAATGGTCTTTGCAGACGGAGTGCGTACCGGCTGGGGCATAGGGCTTGGCAAGACAGTTTGTGACGCAACAGTGAGTGTCGTGCATCGAATCCTCTTGAGCCTGGTCAGTATGCCGACCAATCCTTCTGAATTTCAAGTCCAATACCAGATCTATTGTGAAATCTTCCGAAGGGCTTAGCGGAGAGGAGAGTCGATGCAGCTATTGGCGTTGTTCGTTGGACTCTTTGCAGTTTGCTCTGCTTTGGGTGGTTGTCCTGCATGGTCCAGTCAAAGCATTGGTTCTCAAGATTCGTCAGAAGGGAACCGAGTGTCAGGCGCAGGACTCTTGTCCCAGGGCGTCGCAATTGGTGATGTGAGTTCACAGCGAGCGTTGTTATGGCTGCGGACCGATGGGGCTGCTGTGGTCCGAGTGGAATGGGCGCCGTTGCCAATGGGGAAGCAGGCTTCAACATCGGCGGCGGTTTCGGCCACGCAGTCCAGGACCGCACTCTTCAAGACCGAGGCGGAGACGGACTATACGCTGACTATTTCTCTTGAAGGCCTGATCCCCTCGACTCGCTATCGGTATCACGTGGTAGTTGGTCCTGCTGAATCATCTCAGCCGCAGCCATCTGGGAAGCCGGCAGCGACTGGTGAATTCGTCACACTACCGGACGAGAGAACTTCTGCAGCTGTGAGCTTTGCCTGGAGCGGAGATCTTGGTAGTGGGGGACGCTGTCGCCAAGGAGTGAATGGTTATCCGATCTTTGATGTGATCCGTCGTTACAATCCTGACTTTTTTCTGTTTCTTGGCGATACCATTTACGGTGATCATCTTTGCCCCTCGCCTCCTAACGAGCCTGGCGCGGACTTCAAAGCCACGACGCTGGATGCCTATCGATTGCGCCATCGCTACCAACGGGGGGCTGACGCATTGCGACGATTCTTGTCGGGGACACCGGTGTATGTCGTTTGGGATGATCACGAGGTCCGAAATAACTTTTCGGGCCCATTTGATGAGCACATGCCTGCTGGTCGGCAAGCGCTCCGCGAATATTGGCCGATTGCATCTTCTCTCCAAGATCCACATCGTCTTTATCGGGCTGTTCGGTACGGTGCCGATCTTGAACTGTTTATCTTGGATGTTCGGCAGTATCGGAGTCGCAATGGAGATCGGGATAGTGCTTCCAAGACAATGCTGGGCGCGGCACAATTGGCATGGTTGCTCAACGGACTTCGGACTTCAACCGCAACATGGAAAGTCATTGCAACACCCGTTCCCCTTTCGATTCCGAAGGGCGGTGATCGGTCGGTTCCTGGAAACGATGGGTGGGCTGGTGGGCCGGATGGCACAGGATTTGAGCAAGAGCGACAAGTGATTGTTGACACCATCCTCAGCCACAAGGTCAAAAATGTGGTCTTTCTCTCGGGCGATGTGCATTGGGTGCAAGCCAATGCCTATGACCCAAACCAGGACGGGGTCATCGACTTTCATGAATACATTGCAGGCCCGCTTTCTGCCCCACCGGGGAGATTTGCTCCAACTCAAACAGCGCTTCATCCCACAGAGCTGTTCTATGAGAGCGGGTACCATAACTTTGGGCTTGTCCGGGCTACGAAGGATAATTTCCACGTGAGCATGGTGGATGAAACCGGCCAGGAACGAGTGTCCCACCGCATTGCGGCTCAGTAGAACAAGTCAGAAGTTGGTCTCTGCCCCTTGCAATTCAGGCTTGGTGGCGGGTACCGTACGGGTTTCAAAACCAATCGCCATGTTCTCCCACCGAGACAGAAAGGAACACCATGTCAGGATTGATGTCCGCCGATGATATTTTTTCAAGAGCAGAGGCGGCGGCTGTAGCGGCAACGGGGCCGGATGAGAAGGCCTTACAGATTGACTATGATGCATTGAAAGAGAAGTTTCGCCACATGTTGGGCGATCGCAAGGTCGCGCTTTGCCACATCAACAAATTTTTGCCGGAAGGGTACGAAGACCAAGGACGTTTCAATCTGGTACTATTGACAGCCGGTCATGTGATGTTTGATGTTGTGATTGGGGACTCCTACTTTCGATATGATGTGGTTTCAGTCGGTCAATTGGATAAGGTCCAGCTGATCGATGCGATGTGGGACAATCGGGAAAAACGCCGCGAGGAGCCGTTCTTAAGTCTTCGCCTGATGCATGGTGAGGAAGCACATCTGCTCTTGGCGTTGGATGATGAGGAACGGGCCAGTCTGCTGAAGTTTGCCTCAACCGTCACAATGGCAAGAAATCCAGAGCGCTAGGCCGGTGCTCAAAACCATACCCGATGAGCTTAGATACGGGTGTCTGTCGAAGTATAGCCTCATGTCCGCTCCCTGGTTTTAAGGTGGGACATTGATGCAGTCGGGACTCAGTGCTTTGACGGCCATCCATGGTTTACGCCAGTCCAACCCTCACAGAGATCCAAGATCATCCTTGGAAGTATCTAGGCTTCCATGTCTTGTGTGGTGGCATGCATGGTGTGACGCCATGCTTCTTCAGGGCAATGCCACACCAATCTGTTTCATAGCCACGGTTGGCAATCGGATGTTTGACTTGGGGAAGGCCTGGCATAAGGCATCTCGGGCCAGTGTCATTGCTGATCTACCTCTCCGTCAGTAATAGACGCTTTGGTTTACCTGTGTCGTCGCAACCCACGTACAACTTCGAATTCAAGTCGCTTTTCGTGCGCTCAATCCAGTAAGGTGCGGCCTCCTTTGAATAGACTGACTGCCGTTCTATGGGCCTTTGGGTGTGTGGCGTCGGGCATCAGGCAGTCTATTACCTCGGGTTTTCTCGCTAACTTGCGGAAGGGCTTGTTGATGATCCCCGTCCGACTCCAGCGCACCAACCGATTGTAGAGACTCTTGTGCGGACCATAGGCCTTCGGTGCCTTCTTCCATTGAAGGCATACCGGATTACTTAGAGGTTCCCACTAATCATCCGCCTGCGGAATACCGTTTGAGACAGGAACATATGGTTTACTCATCAGTCAGTAATATAGACAACAGTAATGGGATGTGAGATAGTCCGTCTCGC
>JAHBWQ010000167.1 GCA_019636915.1 Nitrospira sp.
TCGTAGGGAATCGGATCGGCACAGCGAAGCTCATACCCCACATTCTTCGACACCACGGTGATCGACAATCCGAGTGCACGAAGGTGCTTTGTCAGCTCCCGCCGTAAGACATCGCCGATATCGACCTCGGTCATCCGTAAATGGCCGTGCTCGTCATGTTCCACATCTTCCAGACCACCAAGCTCATGCGGATCAAGAATTTCGATCAGTCCTTCTGCTACCACCGCAACACCGTCAGTCCGACCCTGTTCAAAGCGCTTGATCATGGCCCCGATCAACAGATCGACCACTCGCTTCAGTTTCACCGGCCGTTCACGAAACTCCTCCGGAATAATCGTCAGTGTGGCACCTGCGGCCTTTCCAATCCCCAATGCCAGATGGCCGGCCTTGCGTCCCATGGTCACGACCACATACCAGCGGGTGGTCGTACGGGCGTCCACCATGAGATTCTTGACGATCTCGACCCCGACGTGACGAGCCGTTTGAAACCCGAACGTCGGGACACCATGGGGAAGATCCAAATCATTGTCGATCGTCTTCGGAACGTGGACGACTTGAAGTCGCCCACCGGCTCGCTCCTCCAGCTTCATAGCGGAAAACGCGGTGTCGTCTCCGCCGATCGTGACCAGCCGCGTGACGCCGAGCCGAGCCAGAGAGGACAACACATTGTCAAGGTGCTCCGATCTCTTTGTCGGATTTGCGCGAGACGTACCCAGATACGACCCACCTTGAAAATGAATCCGACTGACATCCTCGATCGAGAGCGGTCGTACCTGTCCCGTACCACCTTCCATGAGCCATTTGAACCCATCGATGATCCCCAGCACGTCCGCTCCCCCAAGAATGCTGCGGATCGTAGTTGCGCCAATCACACTATTGATTCCGGGGGCAGGCCCGCCTCCGACCAGAATCCCGACTGTTGGGTGGTGCATCGTCATCTGTTCCTCCCGGCCCATGTTTCCATGATCACACCGATCTCTTCAAGATGTTCGGCATAGTTGTATATTCCATCCTCTCGAGATGGCAAGCACTGAGACTTCTATCCTCAGGGAACCATTCCTGTGAATGAGCGACTGACTACGACGGGACAAGATGGACGGGCCTCGCTGGGCAGCAAGACAGGTCAGTCTGGCTTTTCCTCCAACCCAACGTGGGCGCGCATGCGGTTGTAATTGAAGACCGTCAGACCGAGACGCCGGCGACCCGGATCATGACGCTCCATGTCATCGATCAACTCTCCTACCTTCTCCCTCATTGCTGGAGTCAGGGCAGCATGCCGGGGCGTCTGTCCACCCAGCGCGACATGAGGTTGATCCGGCCATTCAAGGTAGGTTTTTTCAAGGAACTGATTGAGCACCTTCCTCTCTTCCTCATGGGTCACGACCAGCCTCGGTCGGGTATCCGCTGTGAGCTCGGCCACCGAGAGTTGCCGGACCGGCGGCACCACAGTTTCACCTCGGAAATGTAATGAGAATCCCAGCGCAGCTGCGAGCCGATGTTTGAGAAAGTCCAGCCGCTGTGGACTGTCGCATTCCACGAGAAGTTGATACGCCGTGAGTGTCAGCTTGGCCACGAGCGCGCCACCTTCCCGCTGAACCCATTGCTGAAGGGAAGGGAGCCTCACCGTAGCACCTTGCCTATCGGCGGGATCAGACTTCTCCAGAGACAAGTCGGTCATCCCGGACAGCGCATCAGTGAACATTCGCTGTTCGTGGTGATCATAGAGTGCGATCGCATACAGATAGGATTGATCATCAGCCGTGCGATATTCGACATGAACAGCCGCATCAATCAGCGCCGCAAGGCGTTGCTCCGCAAATGCCCAGAGGACCATGTAACCGAACCGCTTGGTGAATTCCCTCCATTCCCCCAGCGCAAAGGATCCGGTGCTCATCTCCATTTCGCGTCGCCAGTCGGACGTCATGTCGAGCAACGTCTTGGCATCAGCTTGTGACAGCGTGATCCCACAGCCCCCCCATACGGCTCGATCGGACTCCGGAGGAGCACTCGGATCATGGATGACTCTGGTGAGCAACGGACGATCCACGGTGAGATCCTTCACGAATTCACCACCCGGCAGGATCACCCTTGTGTCATCAGCAAGCGATTGCAACACGAGGTCTTGGCCGGCTTGTGGTACCGAGATCAGCTTCAGGACGTCGACAGAGGAATGTTTCAAAGGATCGAGCCACTGCCGCTCCTCTTCGGGGATGTGTTCGGTGATCACGTCTCGCAGCTGTTCGATGAGGGTCAGCTGTCCGTCTTCGGGATAGTAGTCGCAGAACAGGTAGAGACTCGCCAGCTCCATTTCCTGCTCCAGCGGTGCGACAAGCCGTCCTGTGTCTCCCTCAACATATGGCTTCAGGGCGCGCGCCAGTGCTCTCTCTCGCTGCACCCCAAACTCCGCTTTGAGAGATAAGTGATTCAACCGCGCGAGAAGCGCGTCCAGCGTTTGCGGGCGCGGCACCCAAAATCCCATTCCCCTGTCACTCACGCGATTCATGAATTTCTTCCATGACAATTTCTTCTGCATCGAGCCAGTCTCGGAGGGCATTCCCGTCCTGATGACCTCGCTGTTCCCAAAGCTCGTACGCTTTCCGCGAGATTCGTTCCCACATGCCCTCCGGTAATTCGATAGGGTTTTCCATCCGTCTCGGGACAGACGCGGGTCGGCCCTTTCCTTTGCTGCTCGTGGTTTTGAGCTTGGGTTTGGGTTTGGATTTGGTTGTTGTCTTGCGCGTTGGCATAACTCGCTCCTCGGCTACACATTGTTTGGTGTGGATGACCTTACAAGGACAGAGCGATGGTCCTGGTGAAACTTCGGGTTCCGGACCGTCAAGACCGGACACAAGGACTTTCGAAGCACGGACTCCGTGACGCTACCGAACAACGCGTGAGACAAACCCCGTCGACCATGAGTCCCCATCACAATCAAACCCACATCGGGGGTCACGGCTGCGCTGAGGATCGAATCAGCCGGCAGCCCGCCGGAGACGACGAAATCAGACACCAGCCCAGCCGAAGTCAGAGCTGTCGTGAGATCAGACAACTTCTTCGTGATCGCCGTCCGATCGTGGTCTCGCTTCGCCACATGAGGCAAGGTGAAATCCAGCCCATACGAAACCGGCTCCAGGACATGGAGAATTCTGACGGAGGCTTTCGATCGCTGAGCAACCACTGCCCCATACTCCAACGCATCGAGCGAATAGTCCGAAAAATCTATCGGCACCAGAATCCGTTCAATAACGGGGGGATTGTGCCGCAGCCCGCCCGTTTTCTCTTCGTCGTGCAGCCGGGCGCGCACGGCCAGGACCGGGCAGGGTGCCGCCCGGATAATTCGCTCCGCCGTACTTCCCAGGAGTATATGTGCCAATCCAGTTTTGCCTCTCGTGCCCACAACAATCAGATCCGGCGCTTCACCCGTTACGGCTGCAAGAACCTCCTCGCTTGGGATACCTGTGGCAATCTTGGTCTCCGCCGAAACCCCTCGACCGGCTGCCCGTGTTTTCAATTCAACCAGCTCTTGCGTCGCCTGCTTCATCAACTCGGCCAAATACAGCTGATTGACAGGATTCTCAGGGTTAAGTCCTGATGGGAACTCCAGCACATGCATCACGGTCAGTGAGGCACCCCACGATTGGGCGAGCCCACAGGCATAGGCCTCAGCAGCCGCCGACCCCTGTGATCCGTCGGTCGCAAAGAGAATGTTCGGTCTTCCCGTGGTCACACTCACACAGCCTCCGCACTCAACAAGAGCAATTCCCCGCTCATCGTCGGGTGGATCGCACATCGAAAAACGTGCCGGCCAGGTCGCGTCATATCGAATCGAATCGTGGCACTCTGTTTCGGATCGAGATACATCCCGCCCAGGCCGCGGCCGTACACAATCACCCCGTCCTTCTCGATTTGTGTGGGGATCCCCTCAAACATGGTCGAGCTGAAATCGTGTCGCTCCGCATCTTCATTCCGGACAATGATGACGGTGGGGAGCCCCAGGCGCAAGGGACTCTGCTTCGTGACAAACCGAAAATCCTTGATGGTCACGTCCACCACCTGTTCGGACTGTGCCAGAAGGGCCGCACCGTACATCCAGGCCATGCACGCAACTGTGAGAACCAATCCTACCCTCCGCCACTGCACCGGACTTTTTCCAAGGGTCATAATGTCCTCCCTCCGATCATCATCGTGACGACCTCCGTTGCGAGACGGAGGTCGGAAGCGGCACTGTCAATACAGGGCAACCCGCCGTGCGAACGACCTTTTCCGCCGTACTGCCGAAGAATATCTTATCCACACTCCCGACCCTTCCGCCGTAGCAGCCGATCACGACCAGATCAATATTCCCTATCCGCGCGGCTTTCGCGATTTCAGCGAACGGCACACCCTCCACGATCAATCGTGTGATCTTCACGTCTGCGGCGACCTTGGACTCCAACAACTGCCTGACCTTTAATCGAGCATGATGGCGTAACCGGCGGCGCTGTGGAGCGGCATCTGATGGAACCGCCAGTAGCCCCAAGCGGTGGAATGCGGCAAGCGTGCTCGTATCGATTACGTGCAGCACGAGTACCGTCGCTCCACACAGCCGCGCGACCTGACACGCCACTCGAAAGGCTTCGTCTGAACAGGGGGAGAAATCCACCGGAACCAAGATGGCCTTGAAGAGATCAGTATCCTGCCCCATACACCGCCCTCCCTACCGGAGCTTGAGCAAGGGTGATGCCGCCGGTGAAAACTGATGGGTACTCGCTGATGGCGTGAAGACGCTACGGATTTGTTGTTTTCGCCCATGCCATGGGCACCGACTACTCATGTTATCTCCGCAAGCCGTAGCTCTCTGCCACAGTAGTCATTCACTCCCTGTAGCAGAAGGCGCCACGATCGGTGAGGGGTAAAGAATGAGGAGTGCATGATAAGGGGTTGCGCAGTCCGAACAATACTTTTCACCTCCTACATTTCACTTCTCACTGCCCTCAATGGCATTGGACTTGCTGGAGACTTATCAGCAAGGGAGAGAAGCATGACACGTACACAGTGGCTCTTGCTTGGAGCGATAGGCGTAGGTCTGGCGGTTGTGATGTATTTTATTTTCTTCTGTCCTGCGGATTGCCAGTGAGGTGTGTATGAAACTGTTGCTCGCTGTCGACGGCTCCGACCATTCGTATGAGGCGGTCCGATCCCTCAAGTGCCTGGCTCGTGCCGAGGAACTGCATCTCGTCCATGTACTCGACGTCCCAAGTCCGGCCTATCCCATGATGATGCCGGAAGTGGCACAGGAGCTATACGAGACGGTGGAGCGAAACATGCGCGACGACGGGACTCGTCTGTTGGATCGCACCGTGTCCTTGCTCCCCCTGGATGCTGGACCGGTCACGAAACATTTGGTTGTCGGATCTCCGGCGGAGCAAATCGTGGCCTTGGCTGAACAACTCAAGGTGGGCCTGATTCTATTGGGTACTCGAGGCCTTGGACCGATCAAGGAACGGCTCGTCGGAAGCGTCTCTCATCGAGTCCTGACGTTCGCACCTGGCGCGAAGCTGATTCTTCCCGGTCCATTGAAAAGGGTCCATCATGTTTTACTGCCGTTACAAGGAACCTATGATGCAGATCATGCCCTCTCCTTGCTTCAACAGAAACCATTTCGCGAGCTGCCCACGGTGACCCTCTTCACCGTCCTTCCCCATACCAGGCCCCCCTGGCCGGTGGATGCGGTTTCGGCTGAGCATATGGAAACCCATTCCCTCCGCAAAGCAAAGGACTTTCTCGACGAGACGGCAGCCAAACTCCGCCTCTCAGGCTATCAAACCCGAGTGATAACGACGTTGGGCACCCCAGTGGATGGAATTCTTCAGGAGGCCAAGGCCTTGAATCCTGACCTGATTCTCATGGGGTCCCGAGGCCGCCGCGGCATCACCCGTATGGTACTCGGCAGTGTGTCCCACGCACTCTTACACCAGGGCACCTATCCATGGATGTTTTTTAGCTGACCGTCGAAAGGGTTTACATCATGCCGATGTATGACTATAAGTGTCTCGATTGCGGGAAGGAATCGTTGATCGTGGTAACATTGAAAGAACACGCAGCCGGGGGAATCGTCTGTCCGGCCTGTGGGAGCAAGAACCTGCAGCAACTGTTTAGCCCGTTCATTGCTCACACAACAAAGAAGAGCTAGCAGCATGGTGAAAAAGTCCGCCAACGACGTTCTCGCATCGTTCAGGCTCTCAACGTACCCCAGAGGGTACGCCTCGGGCCTTCTCTCGCTGCGGCCTTGCTGGACGACATTTTTGAACACGCTGCAGGGATAGATGGATCATGCAATCGCAACACACAGAGAATCGATTCTTCATCGTGGGACTGTGGACCCTCCTCATCCTGACTAGCCTGGTGCCATCCTCCTTGTACGCTCAAGACTATCCACCCGACCGTGAGCGTGGGAAAGCCGTGTACGAGCACCACTGTCAGAACTGTCATGGCCCAACTGGGCGAGGCGACGGACCAGGCGCCGTTGGTTTGAACGTCCCACCGGCCAATTTTCAGCGGTTCCAGTCATTTTTGAAATCCGATGAAGAGTTACTGCGAACGATCGAACACGGTGTCGTCTTCAGCCCGATGCATTCGTGGCGAGGCCAGCTCACCGATGGAGAGATGCAGGACGTTGTGGCGTACATCCGTGTGTTGTCGCAATAGGAGCTGTGCTCATCCCCAGTACGAGTAGCGAAACCGTTTCGAGTTTCACGTTGCTGGTTTCGCGAGTCCTATCTCGAGTTATAGAGAGACTGATACCAGAAACGTGAAACACGAAACGCGTAACTCTTGATGGACGGACGAAACACGACGAACCTTTGCTTGATGGAATCGTACGGCAGCAATGGAGAAGCTGGCCCTCCATGACGCGCTCCTCATTGTGGACATCCAGAACGACTTTCTCCCGGGCGGGGCGCTCGGCATCAGCCATGGGGACAAGATTATTCCGGTCCTTACAAACTATATTCGCCGCTTTGATGCCCACGGTTTTCCTATTTTTCTGAGTCGCGATTGGCACCCACCCAACCATTGCTCATTCCAGTCGCAGGGTGGACCATGGCCAGCCCATTGTGTGGCCGGCTCACCCGGTGCTCTTCCGCCGTCGTCCTTCACGACGCCGCCATCGGCTGTCATCATTTACAAGGCCATTGATCACGACCAAGAAGCGTGCTCCGCATTCCAACACACTGCTCTGGATCGGCATCTCCGAGTCCTCAACGTGCAGCGCCTCTTCATCGGTGGATTAGCAACCGACCACTGCGTGCTGCATTCGGTCAAAGATGCTCGAATGCTCGGGTATGACGTCTGTTTATTGATGGACGGCATCAAGGCGGTCAACCTTGATACCGAGGACGGTCGACGGGCCGAGGAAGAAATGATTCGCTTGGGAGCCCTGCCTGTACGATGGGAAATGCTCGAAACATGAACCCCTCGACCAGCGCCCTGCTGACTGACCTGTATGAGCTCACCATGGCTCAAGTCTACCTGGAGCAGCAGATGGACCAACCAGCCGTCTTCGAGTTGTTTGTCCGCAGGCTGCCGCCCCATCGGAATTTCTTGGTCGTCGCCGGTCTCGAACAGGTGTTGGACTACCTCTCTGGATTGAGGGTCTCGCAGGAAGAATTGGCTTGGTTGGAACAATCGGAGCGGTTTAGTTCTGGGCTCCTACACTATCTCGAGGCTCTGCGGTTCACCGGAGACATAGAGGCGATACCCGAAGGAACGATTGTCTTTCCTCACGAGCCGATCCTCAGAGTCGTCGCACCGCTTCCACAAGCGCAGCTCGTCGAAAGCCGGGTGATGAATCTGTTGAACTTTCAAACAATGGTGGCCTCAAAAGCAGCACGTTCGGTGCTGGTCGCAGCAGGAAAGCCGCTCATCGATTTTGGGCTACGCCGTGCGCATGGCGCTGAGGCCGCTCTTCTCGCCGCGCGAGCGAGTTACCTGGCCGGTTTCGCCGGGACCGCAACCGTCCTAGCCGGCATGCACTATGGGATCCCTCTCTACGGCACCATGGCCCATTCGTTCGTCCAGGCCCATCAGGATGAAACCCTGGCCTTCGAACACTTTGCAACAATTCAACCGGATAATGTCATTCTCCTGATCGACACCTATAATACGGAAGCCGCAGCGGAGAAGGTCGTAGCCTTAGCCCAACGCCTTCACGCGAGGGGCATCACGCTGAAAGGTGTACGCCTCGATAGCGGCGACCTGGCCGTCCACGCTCGAAATGTTCGGCAGATCCTCGACGGAGGTGGATTGTCTCGGGTCAAAATCCTTGCGAGCGGTAACCTGGATGAATATCGATTGAGAGATCTGGTGCGAACGGGAACACCCATCGATAGTTTCGCCGTCGGTACCGCCATGACCACCTCTTCCGATGCACCCTCGTTGGACTGTGCCTACAAGCTCCAAGAATATGCAGGCCGTCCCTGTCGCAAGCGATCGGAGGGCAAAGCCACCTGGCCCGGCCGCAAGCAAGTCTATCGGTCTTATACCGATGGCGGACACCTGGACCATGACATCATCACGACCGACGACGATCAACAATCCGGCCAACCGCTGCTCCACCCCGTCATGAGAGAAGGCCGCCGACTTGCAGCATCGCCGTCGCTCGTCGAAGTACGACGCCACACCGCCCTACAACTCGGACGGCTTCCAGAATCTCTGCGGATCCTTGAGCTCTCGCCTGCCTACGACGTTCGAATCTCTGAGGCCTTGCAGGGCTTAGCCCAAGCAGTTGACCGCGTCTCTACCAGCAAAGGAGTCATGTGATGAAATGTCTTTCTCGTTCAATCGTCATCGGAGGAATGACCCTTCTTATCAGTTTGACCGCGACATGGGTCTTGGCAGCTGGTCCCTCCGCTTCCGATCCGACACTATTCACTATTCTCCCTTGTAAAAGCCCCTACAAGAAGAAGCCCGTCCCGGCAAAAACGTTGCAAGAACTCGTCCGCTCGCATGAGCGATGGGTAGAGTATCGGAGGAACCCCGATGCCAAGCGCCTGGAGCTCTGTCAGGCTGATCTCAGTCGTGCAGCACTTGCTGGGGCGAATCTCGAACGTGCCGATCTGGAAGGTACCGTCCTACGTCAAGCGAATCTGTCTCAGATCACCCTGACTCAGGCCAGTCTGGCTGGGGCTGACCTCATCAAAGCCATCCTCAAAGACAGTAACCTTTCTGGAGCCGATCTCCGTCGTGCCCGACTCACGGGCGCCAATCTCTCTCGTGCCGTGGGTGACGAAGCCGCCCTGTTCGACGCCGTCCTCATCGGCGCCAAATTAAATGAGGCTGCCTTTGAACGAGCCCAGTTTGAGGGTGCCGACCTCGGCTCTGCCGACATGACCGACGGCAACTTCGCCGAAGCATATTTTTACGGGGCAACACTGAAAAGTGCGGTCCTCGTGAATGCTGATCTGACAAGCGCTGACCTGCGTCGCACGGTTCTCTCCAACGCAAACCTCCATCGTGCGAACCTTCAAGGTGCACTGTTGGATCGGGCACAACTGGAACAAGCCAAACTCATCGAAGCAGACTTGGAAAGCGCCTATCTGGACGAAGCGAATTTGCACGGAGCGAATCTGAAAGCCGCGATCCTTCGCGGCACAGACTTACGGTACGCGAACCTACAGGACGCCATCCTGCCGGAGGCCGATTTGGAAGGAGCCAATCTCGAAGAGGCCACTCTCGTCAAGGCGGATCTGAACTCAGCGAAGCTGAGAATGGCCATTCTCTATCATGCCACCCTCGATGAAGCAAATTTTCTGGACACCACCCTCACCCGTGCAGTCCTGATCGGAGCCAAGGGATGGCACACCAACTTTA
>JAHBWQ010000168.1 GCA_019636915.1 Nitrospira sp.
TGAGTGAATGAAAAACCTCGACAAGGCGTACTTGAACGAAGTGCGGTACACCTCTGCAGCTCCCAGGTCACATTTCCTCCTCATACTTCTTTCCGGAAGTCAGAATATGCTGATGGCGAATTATTCTAAATACTACTAATTAGTAACATTCATGAAGCTTGACATACCACATCCAATATCGTGCCTAAGACATAAGGCTTAGATTACGCCTACATAAAACAAGTTCAATTCTCATGCCGTCAATAATTGATTTGCGGTTTCCGGATCACGCCTACCTCACAGGGCAGGCCACACACCGCACCTTGATATCATGCGCAGTACGGATGTGAACGCCGCTTGTAAATCAGCATGATGCGTACCTCAATCGGCAACGCCTGCGGGATCCTCAGTCGGTGTGTTCTGCCAGTAAGACCTCTGGCCAGAGTGGACTCACCATTGGTTCAGAGCCTCTCTGTGGAAAAAGGATTCAGACCACCAAAGTCGTTGTAGCGAAAAGCAGCAAGCCGGGAAGGCCACTATCACCGTCGATCAATGAGCGGTGTCTTAGTCACGCGCACCACTCTCCTTTTTTCACATACCTCTTCTCCTCGGAATATGTCCTCACCATTCCTCATGCATTCACTCAACTATCGATCAAAGATCGTCTCCTGAAACCGTCTTGCTATACTTCCATACGGTGCAGGACCTATCATGAAGAAACTCCTGTTTGGCATCGCGGCACTTGTATGGTTCGCAATCACCGCATCCGTCTGGTGGGCCTACACCTCGCTTGACTCACAGGTCGCTTCAGTGATTCGTCGATACGGATCTGAAATCACAGGGGTACCAATCGGTCTCTCACATGCCAAAATTAATCCCATCGATGGCAAAGCGGCCCTCTATGGCCTCGTGATCGGCAATCCTGATAGCTTCAAGACCAAACAGGCTCTGTCTCTTAGCGAAATCAGCATGACACTCGATATTGGTTCGCTCACGACGGACGTGATCCTGATCAAAGAACTCACCCTTATCAAACCGGAGATCACGTACGAGTACGCCTCGGGCAAAAGCAACCTCGATGTGCTGCAACAAAACATTGAACGTTCAATCGGCCAAGAGCGAGACACCAGGAAGAACCGTCGAAACTCGAAATCCGGCAAGAAACTCATCATTGAACATTTGTACGTGAAGAACGCGACAGCCCGCATGAGCACCGAGCTGCTTGGTGGCGAAGCCGTCTCGGTGCCGATCCCTGACTTGCACCTGCAAGACATCGGCAGGAAATCGGACGGAGTCACAGCCGATGAAGTCACCAAACAGATCCTCGGCCCGATCATTCAGCGAGTCAGCACGGCGATGGCAGCAGTTGGTGTACATGCCACGAGCAAAACCATCCAGAAAGCGGTGGACTCCGCGACTCAGGCCATCAAGGATCTCTTCAAGTAGCCGGATGCTGGTCAAGTCTCGCCTGATCCAAGGCCGCCTTCCCCCTCTTTTTACGGTCTAGAAAAACACCGCCTGTTTCAGTACACTCTCCCGAAACCTTCACTCGTTTCCTGAAAGGAAAGGGGTGCCGCATCACGACTTCACGATCTTGTAGCGAGGATTTCTATGGGATTTCTCAGCAAACTTCTGGATATGCCGTCGTTCAATGGTGCGACCAACGCGCTCCTCGTCGAGTTGGCTTTGCTTGAATTTACAGAGTCAGAGCGGACCCAGCTGAAAGGCCGTGTCGTTGACCTCTATCGCACCCATCGTGCTGCGGATGGCACCATAGAAGCAGCCATGGTCGAGCTGAATCAAATACCCCGCTTCTTCCAATTGAACTTGGTAGCCCTTGCCATGAAGGACCTTGGATTGAAGCCGCCTCTCAAAAAAGAAAAACTGCAGAAAGTTCATGATCCGTTCGATCCCAATCACGCGGATGAACGCGCGCTGAACGCGGTCGCACGACGATTGAAATGGCAACACGGGATCGAAATTTGGATTCGTGAAGAGCCCATCAGTTTTGATTCCTGGTAACCGGTCATTCGCTTGACAGAGCAATTGATCCACGGTTATTCTGCCGAGGCTTCCTCGATTTAGTGACTACATACAGGAGACGTCATGTCCATTTCTGCTTTTCGAGCACTGTTGCTTGCCGTGCTGTTTGTTTCCATACCCCTTCTCGTTGCCTCATTCGGTCACGCGGCGGAATTCAAGATGGGGGTCGTGGACCCGCAGTCGGTGTTGGAAAAGTCCAAGGCAGGAAAGCGGGCGCTCGAAGGGCTGAAAGAATATGTGTCGACCAGGCAGAAGCTCCTGGCCAAGGATGAGGAGGAGCTTCGCAATACAGAGAAGCAACTGAAAGAGCAAGCCCCCAAGTGGACCGACACAGAGAAGAAGGAAAAGGAGGGACAATTCCGAGGGAAGGTTCAGGACTTCCAGAAGCGCGCGCAAGAATTCAATGCGGAACTTCAGAAAAAACAAAAAGAATTGGTTGATGAGTATATGAAGAAGATCTCAACCGCCACCCAGACCGTCGCAGAAAAAGGTGGTGTGGCCCTCGTCGTCGACAAAGGCAGTGAGCAGACCGTCAAGATCGTGATCTACAACAAGGATACAATTGACCTCACGGAGCAAGTCATTAAGGAGTTCGATCGAGTCAACAAGTAGTCTCGACAATACAGGTCTTCGCTATTCCAGGGTGATTTTTCTTCATCCGTTTCTCCGCTCCTGGCGCACCGTTCCGCATTTCCCACCCTTCAACCTGAGCCAAGTGGTACACATTTGAGGCTCGGGTATGTCCATAATCTTCATTCGTGGTCGTTATTATTCGCGTGTCCTGGTCCCCGTTAACCTGCGTCCCCTGGTTGGCCGCGTCGAGATTCGAAAGAGTCTTAGGGTCAAAGGGTACTCCACTGCTAAGCTGCTCGCTGGACGGTGGGAAGGACGAATCGCCCACCTGTTTGCAACGCTTCACACACGAGGCATGGCTATGACGTTGGAGCAGATCAAGCGACTGGTGCAGACCTATATCACCGAGGAACTAGAGAGCCAAGAGACCTGGAGGATGTCCTTCCCGAACGGCCAAGACGACGACCAACGGGACACCATGGACTTGGTTCTGACCGACCGTCTTGCGGAAACCACGGGACAACTACAACGGAACGACTACAAGGCCATTGCCAAGAAAGCCGATGACCTCCTGCAACGGCACCGGCGTACCCTGGCCAAGTCCTCAGAGGCGTATCATCGTCTGTGTCGTGAGCTCCTCAAGGCGGAACAGGTGATCATGAAGCGTGAACTTGAGAGACAAGACGGGCACTATTGGTCTCCTGAAGGCGTACCGACGATGGAGGCGCCCACAGCCCCATCCAAACTGATTTCAGACGTCCTACCCGAATACTTCCAGACCTATGCCCGACGACGTGCCCAAAGCAACAAGGAGAAAGCCCGGGTGATTCAGCGGTTCATTGAATGCGTGGGCGATAAGCCCCTTGCCGAAGTCACCAAAGCGGATTGTAAGCTGTTCCGAGATAGCTACCTCAAGCTGCCCAAACGAGTCAGTCCGAAGGACCGACACCGGCCCATGATGGCGCTGCTGAAGCATCTCGAGGGAAAGACCTACCAGAGCATCACCAAGCAGACCGTCAACGATATCATCAAGGACATGTCCCACTTGTTCAGTTGGGCTAGTAAGCAGGAGTACTACCCGGGGAAGAACCCCTTTGATGGGGTCGTGTTCGAAGGAATTGAGCATGACAGCTATGACAGCTTTACCGATGCAGACTTGGCCGTGCTTTTTACGGCACCCGAATTTCTGAATGCTCGCACCGGCACCCATCCTGGATACTACTGGATGACGCTGCTGTTAGCGTTCACCGGTGCCCGGAGGGGTGAGATTGCCAAGCTCCGAGTAGAGGACATTCGACACGAAGACGGCGTCTGGTACTTTGATCTTATCGACGAAGGGGAAGAAGGGAAACGCCTCAAGACCAAACATAGTCGGAGGCGTGTCCCGATTCATTCGCGATTGTTGGAACTGGGCTTCCTGGAGATGATGCCTCAACATGGGCGCCTATTCCAGAAGGAGGCGTTAAAGCGGTTCGGAGATGCCTATACCAAATGGTTTCGGCTGTTGAGAACGTCTCTTCAGATTGTCGGGAAGAAGCCTCCACACTCCTGGAGACATACGATGATTACGAAATTGACCTCGGCGGGTGTCCCACAAGACATGAGAGAAATATTACTTGGCCACCAGAGCACCGGGGTACATGGACAGGTCTATACCCACCGGGAAGCCATTTCGTTAACGCTCCTGCAAGAGCATCTGGAGAAATTGAAACTGCCGGTATGACCTAGCCCTTGATTGATAGTTACTTCAATTCGGTACGTACCGATCCGCTCACAAGTCTCGTAATGCGTTCGTCTTCGTTTTCCTTGATCACCTTCCCAACTTCCTTCGGGACGGGTGCTAGGCCTACCGGAGGCGCGGCCACTACCGGCACATGACCTGGTAAATATTCAACCGGCTTCCCACCAAGATAGTCGGTCCTAGTCGTGCCGTTACTCGACACACTGACCTTCTCATCTCGGGTGTGCTTGACCACTTCCACGGTTACGGGTAAGGCGGCTTTTCGTGCTTCGGCTAAATCGGTTTCGAGTTGTTCAATGTAGTCATTCATGATTGGTTATCTCCTTGGGCTTCGCCCTAACGGCTATCGCCGGGGCGTAAACCGGTTAAAAATATCGTAGACGATATAGGCGACCTGACCCAGGAGGACCAGGTGAAGACTCAACGCAATACCCATGTTCAATGATCCTCCCGAAACGCTCCACCGACGGAGACCCCATGCCGGGGCTTCTTGACGGGTGGCTTCGGTTCATAGAATCGCTTTTGATAGTCGGCCTTGAGGGTGTCGAGTTCGACCCGAAGGCGGCTCACGGTCTCTCGGAGAACACCGACGGTTTGATCAAGGTGGGTCACGGTTTGGATGAGGGATTTAAGGTCTGTGGTATTGATGCTCGCTAAGAGCTTCGCGGGTTTGAGTTTGAAGAGGTTCATCGGTTCCTTTGCTTGTTGGTTATGGGTTTGACTTTGTGAATCATGGTCACTAGTCGTTCACTGGCTTTGAGGTAATCGATAGCACGCTGTAGGGTTTCTATGGAGTCACCGGCATGGCCTAACACAGAGTTGCAACCGTTACAGAGAAGCCCCCTCACATGCCCGTGCTGGTGGTCATGGTCAACGGCTAACCATTTCCCGTAGGTGTCGTCTTCAGGCTTGCCACAAATACGGCAAGCACAGCCCTGGTGGTCTAGCAAGGTCCGATATTGCCGTAACGTGATGCCGTACTGCCGCTTAAGGTACCTGTCCTTTTCGGTCTCGTAGGTCTCGCGTGGGGGTACGACGTTTGCCCAACCTTTGACTATTCGATCATAAAGCGATGGCATTCTAGTGACCTTTCGTTGTGTTCGTTGTTGCTCGTTCGTGTTCGTTGTTGCATGGGATGTATAGGGATAACTACCTGTAGCAAAATGCCCCAAACAGTGTATTACAGAAAGGGGTCGACCTATTACAGAAAGGGGTTGGGGGTAAAAGCCTCTTACAATAGGGGTGCGTATAGTTTAAGAGAGGATGTCCCCTCCCTTCTTCCCTCCCCTCATACCTCCCTAGATAGACTCTAGAGAGGGTAGAGTGAAGGGTCATCTGGTTACTCATCCTCGGCTGAATAGGTATGGTTGAACCAGGTGCTTTCAAACTTACAGTACTCGTACCCTGGCAGGAACTGGGTCAGACAGTAGTCCCACACCGGCCTATAGTGTCGAAGATGGAGCTTCCGGCATTCGGGGGTACGGTGCCAGAGTTCGTACAGGGACGGCCCATAGAAGTAGCTCCGACGGTTGGGGTTGCAGTTCAAGACGGTCGTGGCCAAGGCCCCGGCAACGGTCTCGAGTTCTTCATCGGTAAGTAGCTTACGCATTAAATCACCTCCTAGTTCGTATGAGTTTCGAGTTTCCCGGGTATTCCGGCTATCCGTTCAAAGATCTTCAACATCACCAATTGAGCATGAGCGGCCTCTTTCCCCTTCGACACCAAGACGGCGTCGTGTAGAGGCAAGGTATAGACCCCACGGTTGAACAGTTCCAACAGCACGGCAATCAAGATCTGTGATTCCAGAAACATGAGGTAATACCCCAGGCCCGTTCCGAAGTGTTCTGCTACAGGACGGTGGGCGGTCTTGATGGCCTCAATGATCGGCCCCACCTTACCCCCGGCCCGTTGAAGGTCGTCTAGATGAAAGCCCGTTCGGTCATGGTTCGGGAACGTGTTACGGACCTTTCCCGGTAAGTCAAAGAGCATGGCGCTAAACAGCTTCTTGATACCGGCTCTGGAACGCTCATAGCCGGGGATTCGGTACAGGTCCTCGGTCATGGTTGGAGGAATGCTCTGCTTCGTATGGCCGTAGAGCAGCCGGGGCATCATGGTCTTGTAATCATGCTCGACAATTTCCCGTCCATCGATACGGAGCGACGGAAACCGGTCAACCTTGTGCATCGGCTGCCAGAACCCGCCGAACAATCGGCCCCCACTTTCGAAACTTGATCGGGAGAAATGCCTACGCAGTTGTCGCTCTCGGATGTCTACCGTCACGTCTCCGACGATGGTTAATGGTGCGTGGCTGAGCCATTGGTTGATGCTCACCACTTCCTGACGATAGGCTCGACTGGTCTCTGTGTCCTCATAGTCCACGAGGTGCCGGTTGTCTCGTTCATGTCCAACCGGTGAGAAGCCCTCGTCACCTTCTGCGTTCCCCTTCAACATGAGGATTTCTCGACCCTCGTACTGGCTTTCGATCTGCCCGATCTTCACCCGATGGTTCTTCAGGAGGTCTATGAAGGTCGTTCCTGCGGTGATTCGTGTCTGCTTCACCGTGCGTCCGTCTTTCCTCGGTGGTCCGCAGTGTCCTTTGGTCATCTCGATCATGAAGAGGGCCTTCAGAGCATCGAGGATATCCGGTAACATCGTTCCGTTGAGGAAAGCGGGGTTGTAGTTTCGATTAAACTGTTTCGAGAGTTCGTTCTGATTGCGGCTCAAATGGATTGCTACCGGTTCGTTGAGTAAGGCGTTATGGGCCAGGTCGGCGACGACGGCTTCCAAGAGTTGTTCGTATCGGTGTTGGTCTTGGGGGTTGCGTCGGTTTTTCTTCCCTCGTTGTGCTTCCAGAAACATGGCAAGCATACGAAGAAACGGCTTCGCATCCTCGGTGAATTTTCGCCATGGGTTGAACGGTCGGTCTTCAGTCTTTTGTTGTAGGGTCAAGGTCATTGTCACAATTTCCTTCTGGTAAGAAAGTAGCAGGGTGTTACCACAGCGATGAAACTGCCCTCACCCTTTCGGCACGGGAGGCCTTGCGACCTCATGAGGCACCCTGCTTTATTGTTTCTATCTATCGGCTTCGCGGTTCGCTTCTTTACTTTGCTGCAATAGAAAACGAACGCTCCGCATATGCATCTCTAATCCTGGGCACATCGCGCCACCATCCAAGCGGTACTGTTCCCAGTATTTGAAATCGGCTTCGCTGTGTTCTACGCGCAGTTTGTTCCTCCAGTCTCGCTCTGTTTCAAAAGCCTTTTGTCCGTCTTCCGTTCGTAGTCGGCGAACATACAGAGTCATCGTTTTATACAACTCCCGTACGCTGGCAATACCACGTGGGCAAAAGTCTTGAATGTGCCATAGCTCCGGGCTCACGCACGTCAAGATGGGCAATGAATTCTGTAACCAGGTCAATAGCCTCATTGACTGGTAGGATCGGGATTTGTAAACCGTGTTGTCGCTCGCCTGCATTCCACTGGAGAGAGTCAACCCACCTTTCTCAGCTTCTCGTGCAAGTGTGCTGTGCTGTAGAAATAGCTCCTCACAAGGGGGTGGGGCGTACAGACCATCTGAGGGGATGCTAAATAGTCCTGAAGTGGCTCTCACAAAAACATCGAGAACCTTTTCGTTGTGGTCAACATAGAGTTGCCACCTGTCCTCGGATATTGGAACACGCTTTTCCCGTGGCATCTCTCCTCCTCGTCCGTTGTTGGTTTAATTGCTCAATGCTTCGTCAGTAGGCTATATCATGGCCGTGTCTTTGACTAGCTCCCATTTCGTGGGGGGTCTAAGCCCTTCTCGAGCTTCGCGGAGCGTCTGAGCGGAGCTTCGCGTTGCCGGTCTAGCTTTGCTGAGGGCGCTTCACCCTCGGACGGATCGGCGGGAACGGCGCGTCTTCACCCGGGCAGTTCGTTCGGTGGCGTTCAGTGAATTCCTGGATCACGGCTTCATCGTGGGATACCTTCGACACCTGGCACAGGGGACATTCGACAATCATGGTTCTTGCTCCAATTTGATTCGTTCCTTGTGGGCGTTGAAGGCGTCGGTGATTCGTTGGCTATCCATACCGAACACCGACCACGAACACCCGTCACATTGCGCGGCGGCTGGTCCCCTCCATCGCAAGGTATGGCGTGATACTTGGCGGTATTGATTAAACGCGAACGTCCGCGCGGCTCTGGCTTGAACCTGCTTCAAGTGTACGTTGTGCAGTTCGTCTACTTCTGCTCGGTCGCTGGTCGGCGTCCAGACAGTCCACCCACACGTACAACGGGCGGCCTGTGTGGTAAAGACTTGGTGGTGTTCAGAACAGGTCAAGTAGTCGTAGGAGAGGAAATGAGGATTGAGTTGATCGTGGTGCATGGTGTGTCATTCCCCTGGGTTGTCGCTTCCGCTCGCTGCTCCTGGCAGTCGTGGGAAGCCTTAGCTTTGCGTCGCTGGTAATACTCCCGATCATAGGCACGTCGGGCCTCAAGGTGGGTGGCTCTATACTGCTTGGCGTGGGCGGCTAGCCGTTCCTTGTGGCGTTCTCGGTAGCGTCTCTGTGCGGCGGCTTTCTTGGCTTTGTCTTTGTAGGGCATTGGTGCTCTTTCAGGTGTAGAGAGAGAGACACCTACCCTAGAGATAGGTGCCCCCCATGGTTCGTGTGGTTACTGGTTGAGCGTCGCTAGGCGCTCCTGTTACTTGCTCTCGTCCGCGAGCTTCCTAGCGAGCTAGTCAGAGAAGTACTCTCCCGCTGGTTTGGCTTGCTTCGGCTCTGGGCCGATGTGGTCTGTGGTTCTAGACTCTGCTCGATGAACTCCCAAACTCTCAACTTTCGCCGCCTCATGTGCAAAAGGACTGAGCGATACACGAACCGTCTTGTTCGGGGTCATGATTGCGTTGTCCTCAAGGGGTTGATCATTCGCAGTGAGTTCCCGTAGCTTCTCGGCAACTTCCCGTCTATAGCTTGGGTCGGTCTTATACCTAGGCGACGTGAACATAGATCGATAGGCATGGTGTTTAGCAGCTAAATCGTCCCCACTGAGATGGCCTGCATTCACCGGTTCCTCTCCCGGCTCTGATAGGAGGCCCTTGGCAATCGAAGCCCGGACCAATTCCTGGGCCAACTTGCTTCTCTTGTAGTCTTCTGAGCGGAGTACCTCGGTCATTTCTTTTCTACTCATCCTTGGCACGTTGGCAAGTTCTTCGGCGGTCGCTTTACGATTAATCGAATCATCTTTGGGTTCGTAGAACGATACATTGGACATGTCAGTTTCCTTTTTGTTGTCTGTGTGTGAGTTGTTTTGCTGTTGCTCGCTAGAGC